>JAKIUY010000035.1 GCA_021647315.1 Victivallaceae bacterium | reverse complement strand
AAACAAACTTAACGATGTATTTATCATTGTGGAGCCTCCTTTTTTTGAGCTACCGTAATATACTTTACGGATAAGGTTGCTCCACTCTCTTTTTACTCTTTTTCAAAAATTGTTAGGACACATGTGATTTTCACTAGTAGTTACACTTCGTGGTTTTCAACAGGCGACATCCTGGCACAACCCCCTAATCCCCGTGGGGGGATTATTAGTCTATGCGCCTGGGAAAAAATCAGAGGCTTTTTATTTTCATTATGCCCATTCAAATTTTCTGATAAGATCGTGAAACCATCTCCATTTTCTTGTCAAATGTTGGTAGCGCCCTGCAATAATACCAGGTGATACCCCTATTTTTTCAGCCAATTGTATAATGTCGGTTTTACTTTTTGCCATTTCTATTAGCGGATTAAAGTGCTTTGGAACCAATATCTCAGCAGCGAATTCATCTGCCCGCTGTTCACGAAGATCGCCCTTAGTTCCATCATTAATAAATAGATCTTTTTTAGAATCATGAAGCAGATGTCCGGCTTCATGAAAGAAAGAAAACCAAAATTTATCTTCACTTTTACCGCGTAAACTTAGCAGGATCATGGCTTTATCGGCAGAGAGCCACTTGGCGGCTCCATTCCATGGAACTTTTTTCATTTCTTTTACTAATGCTAAAGCAACCCCTGCTTCAGCACATAATTTTATTAATTTTTCTTCAAAATCACCAGTTGGTTCTGTTGTCAGTTTACGAATTTGTCTTAAGACTTCGGTAAACTTATTCTTATCGTACGAGGCGCAATCATGTTTCTGAACTTGTAGTTCTCCAAGGCGAATCCATGCGGACGCAGGGCCTGGACGGGTTTCAAAACACTGCGAACGTCTTGCCGCCACATCTGGGTATTCCCATATTTTATTCCATGCATCAACGCTATTCACGCCGTAAAATTTCAGCATATTGCGCAATTTTTCTTCCGGTTCCTTATTTGCCGGAATAACGCCCCTTGAAATAAGTTCATTTACAGGGATAAGCTTTAGCCATTCAAGATCGTTCTTAAATCGTTCTTTTTCTGCTATTTTAACCATCTGTTCCTGATATTGCATTTCCAAATTATTCCAGAAACGAGCAGCTACCCCAGTGACCATTTCAAAACGTTCAGCCGTCTCATAGCTAATAGGCTGCTCTCCTTTAAATATGCGGATTAACGATTGAACGGTCAATCCTGTACGTATAGCAAATTCCTTTTGCGTCATGTCAAGCGCCTCAATTGTCTCTTTTACCGTCAGACCAGGCGGAATAGCATAATCAGGCTTAAACTTATATCTTTGTTTTACGCTCATTTTTTACCCCTTTTGCCTTTTCGCTGATTTTTTTTTATCATGTGTATCTTCTATTTCGATAATTTCGATTTCTGTTACAGCTGTTAAATCAATACCACCATCTGATTTAAATGGAATAGGATCGTTTGTTGAAATAAAGAGTAATCTATTTTGTGATTCCAAATTGACAGAAAATACGCCTTGTCTATTTATAAGTTCATGACATTTAGGTGGAGGCAAATGCGATATATCAACTAATGCTATTGCCGCTCTAAGTTCCACTAATCTCTGTTGCAATTTTATTCCGCCCTGCTTGCCTCGCACCTTTATAGATTCTTTCGCACTGTTGCATATTTTTTGTAGCTTTCTTGTTTTAAAATATATATCCATAAACGTTATTTTCAATAATTGTTAACATATTACGTTAACTTTTTTTATAATCAGTAAAAAATATTTAGAAATCCCGTGGGCAATTAACGATGTTCATATCATTCATAAGTTCAAAACTTCGGTATTATATTCAGTTTTTTATCTCATATTTTTCCCATACTCAGAAGCCAAAGCAAGATAGGTTAACTTAGCATACCAGCAAATTGAATTGGTGACATTACTTTGGCTTTCAGGGTTCGGGCGTTGTTCTGTATATCACGGTCGTCAGTAACAATGACGGCGGAAGCGGCTGAACCGTTGCCAGCAAGAAATTGCAGGTAACTTAATAATACCTTGTCCGCCCGGTGTTCACTGTCGCCACCACCTGAATAGCTTACCTTGATATTAGCAGTCGGTGAATATTCAGATGGTTCCGGCCCATCGAAAAAGATATTGACCATACAGTCAGGGTGCGTAGCAACCGCGTTAATCATTCGTTCCACCAACTGTTCTCTTGCCGCAGCACCGGGAATATCGTTATCATAGAACGGTGAAAAGATCGATGACAGCAGATGAAGAATATTATGACCGTCAAGCAGCAGGTGAACCTTCTCATTATCTCGCAGCAATTTATAAAACCACCACAATGCGTTATCAGTCAATTCGGCAGAAGGCTGGTATTGTGCCATCATAACTCCGAGCCGGGCATGGTAGCTGGCATAAAGTTCATTTAACTCTTCATCTGGCAGTAATTTCATTTGGTTAAACATGGCAAGCATTGCTTCTGTCGCAGCAATATCAGAAGCAGTTTCCGCCATATTTATTCTACGGGTACATTCATTGACAAAATTCCGGCTGCCTCGTTTTAAGCCCAGGATTTTATTCAAGTTATTAATTTCTACCATTATTTCACTGATGATGCCATTAAGTTCAGGCACCGGTTTAACACTCTCCTGCTGAGCCTGTTCCAGACTGCGGTTCTTTTCCTGTAATAGCTGAAGACGTTCATTCAATAACCGGACATTTCCGTAATGCCGATCCTGTTCGACCTGCTTTGCCAGAATAATGTCCGCCCGATTCAGGATATCATTATCACTGTTAACTGCAATATTCTGCAGTTGCTGGTCCAGTTCAAGCGGGCGTTTAAGCCAGGCGTAACTGATCTGTTCAAGCGTCTCATTCACTTTAGTGCTGACTATTTCGGCTTGATTGCGCTGCAATGCAACAAGCTCTGACCGGACTTCAGTTGCGACCCGTTCAAAATCACTGTTTTGCGCCTTGAGCTCTCTCAAGTTATTCTTCAGTTTTTCCAGTTCGGATTGAGTTTGCTGGTAATCCTGCTCCAGATTGACCAATTTTTTATTCAGAACATTCACCTCTTTACGATTGCATTTTGACTCTTCAAGTTGAGCCGTCAACTGGGTTATTTTTGCTTTATCGTGTACTGAAGATTCGGTTTTCTT
Organism: Victivallaceae bacterium; assembly: GCA_021647315.1. Taxonomy (GTDB): domain Bacteria; phylum Verrucomicrobiota; class Lentisphaeria; order Victivallales; family Victivallaceae; genus JAKIUY01. The sequence goes on along the minus strand of JAKIUY010000035.1, from coordinate 34,305 downwards.
GTTACTGCCACCACCAAGGGTCACGCCACCAGTTGCCGCACGTTTTTCGGTTACGAATGAAAAAATATCAATATATTTTTCAAGTTTGTCAGAAAGAAGTTTTCTGGCACCTGGGAAATCACTGCCTGAATCATGCGGGTTATCCAAATACTCGGTAGCCAATTCACGAATTTCAGAGCGTTTATCAAACAACAGACCAATAATAAACGGTTCCGTTCCGAGGATGACCATCAACTCATCGAAACAGTGTTGCAAAGCTTCAAGCGAAAGAACACAGATAAACTGCCGGTTCAGGCTTTGTTCAGCGATGAAATCAATAACCGGCATATCCAGTTCACCATTTTTGCCCAATACACTCTTAATCCGTTGCCTGATAATTTTCTCATTGGATGCTTTTGGCTGAAAACCACGGATCATGTCACTGTTCATTTTAGCAAAATTAAGCAGGTCGGCAATTTCACAGCCGTCAACCAACTGTTCCAGATCTACTATTACCGCCTCCGGCAGTTCAATATCATATATAAGTGCCATATTTCCCTCATTTTCAGCAAATATTACTATTTTATTATCCTAATCGGGTGGCATCTGAAAGCAGATGCCGCTTCAAACTCCGCAACTTACGTTGCTACGGAAGCGGAGATGAAATTCAAAGTGTTACTACGTCTGTCGCTTCGCTCTTTTACGATAAAACGCTTTGATAAAGGGTTTCAAGTGTCCCAAAAATGACAATACTTTGCGAGTTAGGATCTAATATAGTCTTTTTTAATTGCAAAACAAATGAACAAAAGTCCAACAATTATTATTTGATGAACATAACCGGCTTTGCCGGAGCTAAAAATAGTAGCCTGCGACTTCTAAGACACGTTCGTAGTCACGTGTCAGGCGCATTTTGGGAGATTAGGATTAACAATGACAGCACAGGAGCATCTGTCCTACTGTAAAAACTCAAAGTATAACGGTTACTTTTGTTCTACTTTATTAAACTTTCAGCAAATGTCATTATTTCATTGAAAGAAACTTTCGCCAACAGCCCGAATTCCGAGCGTCTGGTCAGCCGTTCTCTCGTCGCTTTCGGTGAAGTCATGCCGGCCAGATAACGGGATAATTTACGTGGCGTAGCTAGAGATTCATAATTTTCAGCGACTAAGTTACGAATCAATTCAGCATGCTGATCAGTTATTGAACCTGCCTGCCGAGCAAATATCTGCGGTCCTGAACCTTCACAACTGCTGCAATGTCCACAATTATGACCAAGATCTTCACCGAAATAGTTCAGGATTGTTCTGACTAAACATTCACCGCTCGCTGAAATACGCGCCAGATGCTGAACCCGTTCAATATTGTTTTTTTCTGAATTTCTGAACTTATCGGTTAATTTCTGGATTAACAGCTGTCTATCATCGGGGGTTTTCAAAAAACGATAAAGTCGCCGTGCCTTTTCTGTTTTCAGGGTTATCAGTCGCTGTTCATCCAAATAATTCAACGCGGCAATGATGCGTTTACGTGGTTGATTAAGTTGCTGTGCCGCCTGAGTTGTATCAATCGTATACCACATCCGCCCTTTTTTGGCACTGTTAAAAACAGCTTGCAGGAATTTAATACGGTTCGGGTTGAAGCTTCCCATAATTTCCTGTTCCGACATCAATAACTGATACCGATAGGTAGAATAAAATGAACCGATACTTTCGATAATTCCTTCAAGCTCCAGATAACAGAAAAGTGTACTGATGACGATACTGCGAATATCAAATTGATAGGCTAATTCATACTCAGAGATATCAAAGGTCTGTTCCTGTTGCAGGACAAATTCAACAAACGCCTGAATACTTTCCGGCTCCGGGGTATCGGCATAGGTAAAGTTTTCCAGAGTGGTCATATCATCGCCGCGGGCCAAAGTTTCACAGATTGCCGGGAATCCATCACGACCGGCACGACCGGTTTCCTGCATATAATTTTCCAGCGATTTGGGTAGATTATAGTGATAGACATAACGAATATCCGCCTTGTCAATCCCCATACCGAAGGCGATAGTCGCTACAACAACCGCTTGCGGGTTCTGCATAAACCATTCCTGGATTGAGTGGCGTTCTTCTGGATTCATTCCGGCGTGATAAGGTTTGGCAATAATACCGTGTTCACCCAGTAATCCAGCTACCGATTCGGTCGTTTTCTGCAGAGTAGTATAAATAATCGTCGCCCCGGCCGGACGTTCTTTGAGTCGCTGAAGCAGAACATCATCGCACTGCGAGTCATTGACAATAGAAATCTGTAAATTCAGGTTCGAACGGTAAAATCCGGTATTAACATAATCATCAGGACCAATATTAAATTGCTGTTGAATATCATTAGCAACTGAAGGATTAGCGGTCGCAGTCAACGCCAAAACCCGTTCTGCATTAAACTGACGGGCAAATTTGGGCAGTTTCAGATAATCCGGCCTGAAATTATGACCCCATTCAGAGATACAGTGAGCCTCATCAATCACCATCATGCTGAGGTTAAAACGTTTGACCTGCTCAACAAAACGTTCATTGGAAAAGCGTTCCGGCGAGACATAAAGCAATTTTACCTTGCCCATTTTCAAATCATTCCAGGCCTGGCGATATTCATCTATAGAGAGACTCGAATCGAGCCGGATAGCCGGCACTTCACAACTCTGCAGGTAATCAATTTGATCCTTCATTAAAGCAATCAATGGTGTTACCACCAAAGTTATGCCTTTAAATGAAAGTGCCGGCAATTGGTAACAGAGACTTTTACCGCCACCGGTAGGAAATATCGCCAGAGCAGAATGACCATTCATCAGACTGTTAATAACCTGTTCCTGTCCCGGTCTAAATTGCTCAAACCCAAAATATTTTTTCAAATTCCCATATATCTCATTCATAACAACTCCCCTTAAATATAACCGGTTCTGTCAACTCTTACCTATGGTTACAGACCTGTTTTCTTACTTAAAATCAATAAAAAACAGAGTAAAAGAGGTGATTGCAAAAGTCCAGCGCAAGCATGATTTTTAGTGTTTTGGGCGAGTATATTTTGACTTTTTAGCGATTGAGCATACCGGCAGGTATGTAAATGAGCTCAAAATCAAAAGATGCCGTTCAAAATTAAAAATCTGCCGTGAAGACTTTTGCAATTGCCTCTAAAAGCCTTCTCCCCCTTTTTTATTGCGATTTTTGATATAAAATTAAGAGAGGTTCCCGGTTGTCTTAAGCAATCACCTTTTAAAAAAAGGCAACACTCTCTTGGAAACAAATATATTAAAAATTGTAAAATGGTTTTGCCGTCGTTTAACGTATAATGAACTTGGCTCCGCTATAATTATTTTTCATGAAGTACTGTCTAATTCCCGTTCCGATATTGATCTGAAGCCGGAAGCAAAGCCAAATACTTCTGTCCGCATTGCGGCAATGCAATGTTTTTATGGAAAGAGGATCACCTGCGAACTATCTTTAAATGCCCCAACACCAAGAGCCGGATTCAAAACATTTGACGGTGCAGTATGCCTTACAGTTCTGTTTGTAGCATTCTGTAACTTTATGCGTTCGCATTCATCACTGAACGGCGATGTACCGGTTCCGCCTGAATGCCTCAACGGCATAGAGCTGTATCCACAGATGTGGAGTGCATTGCTTAAAAAGGCAATATAAAAAACCATTTCATTCAATTTCCAATTAACACGAAAAAAAGAAATTTTCTTTTTTTCAACAATCCCCTGCCAGTATTTCAGCCTCAGGCATAACTCAAACGATAAAATCATATAAATAGCGAGCCTGCGAGCGGTTTATGATGATTTTTAGCTGGAATTATGACGGCGAAATGATACTAAACTGCAATTAAACTACTGCTATAAAACTTTCATTTTTTTTCTATATCATCTATTATACTTCACTCGTACCGTTTTAAAAGCGGAAAAATTAATTAATCCTTAAATAACAAGGAGTGAAGTATGTCGAATGAAGCCAAAACCAGTGAATCAGTTGCCCCGAAATACTGGTTTAATCTAGCCGTGGAGAATTTTATAGCCCAGGGTAAAAGCCAGAGAACCGCGAAAACGTATGCCAGAGATCTCAAGATTCTGGTGAGGTATTACAATAAACCGCTGAACCGGCTTACCGAGGATGAGATTCGTAAATATGTTGTCTACCGTCAAGTTGAATACGGTCTGCACCCCACCACAATGCGGATACTTTTCTGCGGATTAAAATTTCTGTTCCGTGAAGTTCTCGGCATGGACTATCCTGTCTTTGACGTAATGAAAGCTCAACGCGAACGCCGTCTGCCTGACGTATTGCCCCGTGGCGAAGTGATTAAAGTACTCAATCATATTTCAACATTTCACTGTTATGTTTCATTGCCTGAAGCCACCTATGAACTCCTGAAACTATATTGGAAAACTCATAAGAATGAAAAGCTGATATTCCCGGCTTTAGGCCGTAATTTTTAAAAGGCCCCCACAGCTGAAACTCCAATGGTAACGTCAGGCGTCCAGGCTTCGCTGAAAGCGGCGGCTAGATCCGCAAAAGTCTCAAAAGGGAGAAATCGCAATGCTAGATAAAATCTTCAGAACATACGGTCGCGAGTATCTTGGGCTTTTTCAGAACAGAATGTCGGATGAACAGTTTAATACCATCCATGCCATTCAGATCTGCAAGACAAATTCAGCGGGAGTCACCACCTGCAAGTGTGACAAGTGCGGTAAATTTAAGAATTTTTCATGATACATTCACCTGATTACTGGCAGATTATGCCGTTATTATTTATTAGCGTGATTACTCTGAATATTTCCTGTTTTAATATCCATCCTGACGCTTTCATAATATAATGCTCCTTGTTTTAGACCCTTATTTGCACACCCGCTTTCCATGCGCGAAGCGCATTAGTTGCCTGTCGGTGCTACCGACCGGAGTTTGAAGCGGTAACCTGCCTTCAGGTGCCCCCTGTTTGCCCCCTGATACGGACAGCTGATCAAGCGAAAATTCCAAGTTCTTTTTTGTGGGTCCTTAGTCCAGCTTCCAGCTGGTACCGAATTTGATCTGTTCAGGTTTGCCGTTGGCATTCTCCTGAATAATCAACACTTGCGTACCGGGAATTTTTTTGCAGATTTCGCCGGCAAAGTCCTTACCATTAATAAAGATCGAAGTTGACAGGTAATCCGCGACACAGGCAGAAGGGGTAATTACAGTGACGGAGAGCATTCCAGTGACCGGTTTACCAGTTCTCACATCCATAATATGGGTATAACGTTTGCCTTGAATGGTCACATAGCGTTCATAATCACCACTGGTTGCGAGTGAACTATTCAGCAGATCGACATAACCGCACAATTTGTCTTTGCGCTGTGGATTTTTAATCCCGATGCGATAGGTTTTGCGTCTGGGGAACGGTTCAGGAAAACAGTACATATTACCGGCTAGATTGATGATGCCGCTTTTGATACCCAGTTTTTTTACTGCGATTACCGCTTGATCAACGGCAAAGCCTTTTGCCACGCCGCCCAGATCAAAACTGATGCCGGGTTGAGTGAATTTCACGGTTCGAGCTGATTCATCAAAGATAACTTTATCCATGCCGATTTTTTTCAGTACATTGGCTATTTCCGCCGCTGTCGGCAACGAATCCCCCCGCTTACGGTAGAATCCCCATAATTTCATTAATGGGCGGGCGGTTATATCAAATGCGCCACCGGACAGCTCATAGGCCCGTTTTGACTGCATCAGCACTGCCCATAACAGGGGACTGCATTTAAATGGTCTGTCAGCTGCCGTCCGGTTGAGTTGAGATATTTCACTCTGGGCATTAAAGATATTGCAGAGTTTATCGACCTCGAAAAAAGCATCACGAACTTTATCGGCAGCCTGTTCAACCAGTTTTTCATCGCCATACAATTTATATTGGGCGATGGTGCCCATCACCGGGAACGTCCGTTCCGCAACAACTGGATTAATCGTTGGGGCAGGGGCTTTAGAATCTGCACTCTGCCGTGGGAAAAGCAGCATATAGACAATTCCGGCAAGTCCGATCATGCCTAAAATATTTCTCGTCCGTCGCTTCGATAAAACTATTTTATCCTGTTCTGTTTCCGGTTTTTCAGACCTGTTTTTACTGTTTTCAGTCATTATTATTTTCTGTGTTATTCATTTAGATGATAAAATATAAGATAGAGCAATGGGCAGAAGAAATCAATTCGACTGATGGATTTTTTTATATAGATTCTCAGATGTAATACACAACTAGAAAATAAGTAAAGCCGTTCCGTGATCATGTTGTCCGTGTTAAGACGGGGATACGGCAACGTGGCTTTTACGCGGTAAAATGTGACTCACAGTTGCAACCCAAAAAAAATGTCAGCCATAAAAAACACAAAACAACAATGTTACAAAGTAAATGGTGTCAATCTGTAACGTTTGCGGTAGGCAACTGGACTGTAATTTACGGCACGGTGAATAACTCTGGAAAAATAACATGGATCAGAGATGCCGCAGGCAGTGGCAACTTCTCCGATTGGAATATCAGCAAGGCGCAACATTTTCAGAGCTTTTTGTAAACGGAAATCGTACAGATAAACACCCGGTGTCATGCCGGTATGCTGACGAATAATTCGGGTCAAGGTTGAACGATGTACTGTCAGCAAATCAGCAATTGTGTTTATGTTTACAGTCTCATTCGAATAATTATCCCGTACGCAGGCAAAGAACTCCAGTAACAGTTTTTCATTCCGTCCGACTGCCCGTTCTTCTGCGCCGGCAGCAGATAATATATGCCAGGCAATTGAAGTCAGATTACGCATCTCGGTAATCGTCGCATGATGGATGCGTTTTCCCAGAGTTTCAAATAATTCTTCAGGACAACGGCCTGCATAAAAGGGTTTGCGTGGATACTGAAACCCGCGCATCAGTGCATCGGCCAATGGACCATCAAAAGTGAACCAGCGATATTCCCACGGCATATCGACTGGCTGCAATATATGATCTTCTCCGGAAGGGTAATAACAAACCTGCTGTTCTGCAAATGTATATTCCCGCCCGTTAATAACAATCATACCTTTACCGCGAAGCGACCAGAACAACTGGACAAAATTTATCTTCGCTTGATATTCTTTATCAGGTGCATTAATCAGATAATGTCCAGCAGAGCGAACCGAAAACGGTAAAGGTGCATCAGCACCCTCAAATTTAACTCGATAAAAAGATTTTTTTAAAAATTTCATCTCAATAACCATCGCGACAATAATACAACTAATTATACAATTATTCAATTGAAAAACCTATTTTACTGCTTTAATTTAATATCAGTTTTGATATTTTCAATACAACAAATATTCAAATATAAGGAATATTAATATGAATGGACCCAAAGTTGCGGTAATTGGAGCAGGCAGTTATTTTTTCGGCAAACCGGTAATTTGGAATATGGTTAAAAGCAAAATTCTGTCCGGTGGTATCCTGGCTCTGGTGGATACCGATCCCGACAAGTTAAAGACGATGATGGAGTTGGCGCAACGAGCCATTGACGCGACCGGTTCAGCGACCAAAGTTATTGGCTCGACAAACCGTTGTGAAGTTCTTCAGGACTGTGATTTTGTGGTTCTAAGCTTTTCCGAAAAAAACAGTTGGTATCGCGGAGTTGATACCAGAATTGCAAAAAAATATGGTATTACGATGTGTTCATCCGACACTATCGGTCCCGGCGGCATATTCCGGGCCATGCGTGAGATACCTGAAGTGCTTGCTGTCTGCAGTGATGTAGAAGAATTGTGTCCGGATGCCTGGGTGATTAATTTCATTAATCCAAGTTCGGTTCTAGGTATCGCCCTGATGCGTTACGCACCACAGATCAAAAGTTTCGCGCTTTGCGACGGCAACCACCTGCCCCATGCCATAGGATACTACATGCGCTTAGCGGGCGTGATTGAAGAGCATGAAACTCAAACCCCGGCAATGGTCGAAAAGTTTGAATATAAAATCGGTGGAATAAACCACTGCACATTCATGACTGAATGCCGATATGATGGCGAAGACCGTTTGCCGGTAGTCAAGAAGAATCTGGAAAACAATGCTCAAATGGAACGAATGACAGGTCCGAGCCCTAAAGCCAAACCGCGTTTGAACTATGAATACGCCCTGCAATTGATGGATATTTACGGAGCATATCCTACGGCCGTCAGCCATACCAAGGAGTATGTCCCGTTCTTTCAGGGATACGGCGTTATGCCCAATACTCCGGAACCGATTATTCCCTTTGATGCCTATAATCGCGCCGAAGAAATGGCCGATGCCTGGGAAAAAACTAAAAAGTTTGCTTCGGGCGAAACTCCGTTTGAAGAATTTCTTAGTCTCGACCATGGCGACCATGCCACCGATATCATTGAAAGTATGTGGGGTAATCTGGGTAAGCCGTTTTTTATAAACAGTGCCAATCGCGGAGCAATCACCAATATGCCGGAAGATGCCTTTGTAGAGTTAGAGTGCAGCGTTGATATGGCAAACGGCCCGCAGCCTAAACCCTTCGGCGATATGCCGCGCGGTATCCTGGGACTTCAGATGCAGGTTCTGGACACTCATGAACTGACCGCAGAAGCGGCTGTCAGCTGTGACCACAATATATTATTACGTGCTATGATGACTGATCCTTTGGTCAATAATATCGGTGATGCCAGAATGATTATCAAAGAGTTATTGAAAATTGAAAAAGATATCCTGCCAGCTAAATGGTACAATAGTTAATAAAATTACATGCAAGACAGGTTTGTCTAGGCTGTAACAAGCGGGAAATCTACTTTCGTTTAAAAGCTATCCCATCGCCGGGAAGGCTCGTTCCACAACAACCAGGTTAACCGTTTTTCACTGGTTTTGGGTTCACCACTCTGTCGTGGGAAAAGTAGCATATAGACAATTCCGGCAAGTCCGATCATATCTAAAATATTTCTCGCCACATGATAAACAGTAAAATTTTTTATTTTACTCAATTAAGCAAAAACAGTTTTACAATCTGCTTTTATGGGACTATTTTATGTAAAAAAGTTCATTGCCCGATAATAAATAGAATTATGTGGCGTTGTCTGTATTAAACGCAAATTCAACAAAGGTAGAATAGCAAAAATGACTTTACATTATAAGATTGTCCAGAATAAAATCGCATTTATTATTATTCCATTTAATAGCCCTGCAGATACGGCTGAAGCTGTCAAAACTGCCTACAACGCTATTATCGAAAAACTGAAGCAGGATAAGCTGCAGATTGTTCATGAACGTATTTTTGGTTCGCTTGCCGTGAAAGATGAAGTAATGCAGGTGCGTGAGGATATTCTTACTGCCGCCGCTATTCCCCATGCCGGCGCAGTCTCATATCTTGAAGGAACTCCGACCTGGGGTGAAGGTGTCGCCGGCATCAATATTCAGGCCATTAATCCTGATATGACTGACAGTGGAATTGAAATAATTCTTAATGCGGGTATTCCGGTTGGAACAAAGTGGAGTTGGGATGGTGATAAATATCTGCTGCTCCAGAATATGACCGGCAACCCTGAAACATCGCCGGGCGTACAGACCGCAAATGCAATCCAGACCACGCTGAAGCTTTTGCAAGCTAGTGAGATGAACTTTAAAAATGTAACCCGTACCTGGTTCTATCTTACAGATATTCTGGAGTGGTATGATGAATTTAATCTGGTACGGAACGACCTCTATAAAAAGTTTGAAATGATGCCGACGCCGGAGCAACGCAACCTGTTATTGCCTGCCAGTACAGGGATTGACTGCCATAATGCTGATGATACAGCGCTGATGATGAATTTGCTGGCGATCGACTCCAGCGGGGATTCCCCTGAAATAACTCAACTGTCAAATCAGGGGCAGCAGGATGCATTCTGCTACGGCAGTGCATTCTCCCGAGCCGCTACCATTGCGACCAAAGATCATACCTGGCTTCAACTGTCCGGCACCGCATCGATTGATGAAACCGGCGCTACAGTTCATCTTTATGATATTGAAAAACAGATCAACTGCACCTTGGACAAAATAGCGGTACTGCTCGCACAGGCTGATGCCAAACTTGAAGATCTTTGCGCTGCCAGTGTATTCGTTAAAAAAGCGGAATATATTGAAACTTACCGCAAAATAATTAAAGAACGTGGCATGGAAAACTTTCCGGCAGTCTGTATGGTTGCGGATGTCTGCCGTGATGACCTGCTATTCGAAATTGACGCTGAAGGACTCATCTAAATAAATTTTCTGCTCACGTTCAACCTATCTCCGCAGCAAGCAACGGAGTCTTACAGCTGAAATCCAGGATCTAGGTAATAAATTTCGTGCATTCGTGGCTAACTGTTGCCGGATGTTATATTCTTGCGATACTGACCTGGAGCTAGATTATTGTATTTACGAAATACCCGATGAAAGTAGGCGACATCTCTGAATCCTGAATATTCAGCGACATGTTCGAGGTTGAACATCGAATGTTCCAATAAAGATCTGGCATATTCGAGACGGTGTCGAGTCAATAGTTCAGGGAAATTCATCTTGAACAGCTCTTTCACTAATTGCGAGGTGCGGGATTCACTCAACAACAGCATATATGCTAAATCTGCCAGTGAAATATTCTTCGTGAAATGTTCATCAAGAAATCCCGTTATTTTTTCACGTCGGCTACCGCTGGCCGCTACAACTGACTGTTTGGTCTGATTGATAGTTTTATCAATATTAGCACAGATCAGCTTGCCAATCCCAATGATCTGCCCGACAATTTTATCATCAATTACCGGAAGCGACGTAAGGCTGTTTGGGATTAGACTGTTTTTAAGTGTTTTGGCTTTTGAACATAGCACGTCAGGCGGTAGCTGGTCATTATGCCAGCGAAACGGACCGACAAACATAGCTCCAGATATTTTACCTGCAATGAACAGTGGCATAACCACTTCCAGCAGGCCGCAATGACAATATTTGAGGAATGCTGTCGGCTGCTTCGCAAGTCGTTGTTGAACAGTATTAAGGTCAAAGGCAATACAGGTTGCAGTCAGAGTTGAACGTTTATCTTTAAACGCTGTACAAAACGGATTGAGATGAAAAAACGGCAGGCGATGGATTTCCTGTTTAAGCTGCCCGCTGTAATCATAAATAGTAACATAACATTTAAAAGTCTGTTCGTATGCTTTAATACCAAGCAAAAGTTGTTTTTCTTCACTTTTTCTCATAAAAACCTCCATTATTATTGAATAATACACTGTTATTGTTGATTTTTCCATGGTTATTCGTTTTTTTTATTGATATGTTATAATAGTAACAGCAAATGATAAATTTTAAAAGATGTTAATATTATGGTAAAGCGGTAGCTGAAAAATCATAATAAAATGGAAGTACTATGGAACAGACAACAGTAAAATATTCAATTTCACAGCAAATCCCGATAACTTTGCATGCCGATGTTATTGTCATCGGCGGCGGTCCGGGTGGACTTGGAGCCGCGGTGGCAGCCGCCAGAAACGGAGCCGACACGCTACTGATTGAACGTTACGGTTTTCTCGGCGGCATGGCAACAGCAGGCGAAGTCAGTCCATTTATGGCGAATAATTTGAACGGGCAATCGCTTGACCGCCCGATATATGCTGAGTGGCTTGATGCAATGCATAAATATCTGCCCAACTGTAACGGTTCGATGGTTCCCGTTGTTGGCAGTTATAAACACCTGATGGTGAATAAAGATATTGCGATGCTGGGGGCCGAGGATCTCTGTTTAGCCAGTGGAGTAAAACTGGCCTATCATCATACCCTATTCGATGTAATTGTCGAAGCGGGCAAAATCAGCACTGTAATCCTCATGTCAAAATCAGGTTTGACGGCGGCTAAAGCCAAAATATTTATTGATTGTACTGGCGATGCTGACTTGGCAGCCAAAGCTGGATGTGAAATCGAATATGGCAATGATGATGGTCATTGTCAACCAATGACACTCTGTTTCAAATTGGCTGGCGTAGATAAAAACCGCATGACGGATCGCAATATTCTTAATGAATTATACGATAGTGGCAAAGCGGCAGGTGAAATTAACTGTCCTCGGGAGAATGTTTTGTGGTTTGACACGCTTGAAGATGATGTAATTCATTTCAACACGACTCGGATTGCAATGAAAAGTGCTATCAATGGACTGGAACTGTCTGAAGCTGAAATTGAGGGCAGACGGCAGTTGCGGGAATATCTTACATTTCTCCGTAAATATGCACCTGGGTTTGAACATACCAGAATTCATTCTATCGCCTCGCATATCGGACTTCGGGAATCACGCCGGGTCAGAGGAATCAAATATATCGGTGTTGAGGCCTTTGAACAGACCCAGAAATTTGCCGATGCGATTGCCAAAGTAACCTATTCAATTGATATTCATAACCCGAAAGGCAGTGGTACGACAATAAAACAGATGCCTGCTGGAAAGTGGTACGAAATTCCCTATGGCTGTATTGTCGCCAAAGATATTACCAATCTGTTGGTCGGCGGACGCCCCATTTCAGTCGATCACGCATTACATAGCAGTTGCCGGGTGATGCCGCCGGCATGTTCGATCGGTCAGGCCGCCGGAACCGCGGCCGCTATGTGTCTAGAACAACAATTAGCCCCCGCTGAACTTGACGGTGTAATGTTGCGCAAAAAACTTAAGTCAATGGGTGCGGACCTTTAAGTTAACCCATAACATAGGAGATAGTTGAACAAAGACGGCTACGCCGGAATATTGAACGCCGAATTAATGGGAAAATAGCCCTGCGTATAGCGACAGATGCAGCGTAATAATTTCCTATTAGAATATTAAATCGAAATAATCCATTAACAGAACTAAGGAGATGTAAAGATGTTGAATCTAAATAATCTATTAACTGAACAAGGAGCAGGACAAATGAAAAATCAGTCTACAAACAAAAATCTACAAACAAAAATTATGAAATTTACCCTTATCGAATTGCTCGTCGTGATCGCTATAATTAGTATCTTGGCCAGCATGCTTTTACCAGCTTTAAATAAGGCGAGAGACATGGCAAAATCGATCTCCTGCGTGAATAATCTGAAGCAGATCGGGTTAGCGTCAAATATGTACAATGATGATTATAATGACTGGATAGTACAGAGTAAACATGGTGCGGTTGCCGGCATGAGTTTTGCTGATAGAATGTGGTTTTCAAACCTCTCCGGGTACAAAAATTTGCATACTAAATATGGGGTTGAGTTTTATGGTATATCTGCCGCGAATACCAGAGGAACATTTGCCTGTCCTGGCGAAGGGCGTAAATTCGGCGACACTGCGACTAAAAATTTCCGTTATACTCATTATGACATGAATGGACAGCTAAGCGGTTATGCTGGTGGCGGTGGTGCACCTAATTATTATGGCAAACAGCGCAAAACCAGTGAACTGAAGAAACCAAGTACTGTTATTCTCGCCGCTGATAGCAAGCTCTACAATACTTACTATATGGGCTATGCCGGGCACATGGGATTTAGACATGGCGGTGGCGGGCGCAATATTGAAAATACAACTATTTTGCTTTCTAATGCGCTTGCGACTCAAGGTAAAACCAATATGGTTCATGTTGATGGGCACGTCAGTAGTAAAATGTACCGAGAGTTATTAATTGAAGCGAATAATGTTACTATTGATATTTTACGACAGGGGTTTGATTGGGCAGGTACTGGCAGAGTAATTCCATAATCAGTATCTGAACAAAAGTATCGCTTAAAATACAACGCACTAGCAAAGAGAAGGGAATAAAACAATGAAAAAATCAGTCAAATATTATTTGTACCTTATGTTATTTTCGAGTATAACCTCCACTGTTTTTGCTGGCGGGCGATCTATTCCACCAGGAAATGTTGATGACAACATAGCACTTGGCAAAACTTATACGATGAGCGAACCGCCTAACTATTCTTTATGTACCGATGCTGGTGACGTGGTTCAACTTACAGACGATTACACTCATACCGAAACCAGCTCTATGTGGACTCAGATATCCACGGTTGGCTGGGTAGTAAAAAGCCCGATTATCACGATTGATATGGGTGTAGTTCAACCAATCAAAGGAGTATCTTTTTATACTTCATCACGTGGTACTGCTGGGGTCTATTGGCCAACCGCAATCAATATTAAGGTTAGCAATGATAATATTAATTATTATAGTATTGGTGACCTTGTAAGTTTAAGCAATCAGGAAAACAGTGCTCCTCCTTCTCCAGACAATTTATATAGATCGCATTGCTACCAGACTACCAACCTAACCGCTCATGGACGTTATGTGAGCTTCGAGGTTGTGCGTAACGGTTCCTTTGTTTTTGTAGATGAAATCAAGGTGATCCGCGGTAACAATTTACTTCTTGGGCAGAATATAGCATTAAATAAGACTTATACTATGACCCCTGATCCTAACTATTCTCTATGCACTGATCAGGGCGATATAAGCCAGCTTACCGATGGGATTTATTATACAGGGGCAAGTTCGTTTTGGACTCAGGCAGCATACACTGTTGGCTGGAACTGGATAAGTTCACCGGAAATAAATATTGATCTCGGTTCAGTTCAACCAATTGAAGGCATATCTTTTAATACGGCTGCTGGCACAGAGAGTGCCGGTGTTAGCTGTCCTATTTCAATTTTGGTAATGGTTAGCGACAATGGTTCCACATATTACCGAGCCGGAGAAATCACAAGTCTAAGTACAGAACACGGCTCACCTCAACCGTTTACGCAATCCGGTTCTTTAATTCACTCTTATTGGACAGACAGGCTGGCGACATATGGGCGCTATGTAAAAATAATTCCAACTTCAGCCGGCGTGTTTCTTTTTACAGATGAAATAGAGATATATAAAGGTCATGATGGTATGCTGAACCAATCTCGGGGCACTGCGGTCACTGATCTGTCGACATTGTTGAAAAAAGATCAAATCCGCGGAGGGACTGCCAGAAGAATTATGCTGGATATACAGGATGTACAGCAACAGACAGATAACGAGAACACATTAACAGCTTTGGAACGGGATGACATTGAATCTTTATTAGATGAAAGCGCAAATGAGCTCATCTACTTGGCTGATGCTGATCCGACCATATTTGAAACAGAACTACCATTAAATACATCACATTTCAGAGTGTTTAGTGCATTACAGAAATTATGGTCAGCGCAGGGGAAATCAGGTTTAATTGGCTGGATAACCTCACCCTGGGAGCCACTAATCCCAACTCAGGAAATTGGGACTATACCTGCAAACACAGGCCTTAAAGTAACAATGATGCAGAACGAATATCGTACCGTCGCATTTAACCTCAGCAATGCCTCTGCTATAGATATGGCTGTCAGCGTAAACATAACAGGTCTGCCGGGTGGAACTAACCCGTCATACGTAAAGGTAAAAGAAGTCACATGGACTGATACGATTGCCGGAATTCCAGTTATCGCCGCACTACCGGATGCTGATTCTGATGCTAGCGGATATATCATTACGATTCCGGCCGGTATGACTCGTCAAATATGCTTAACATTGCACCCGACAAACTCCAATCCGGGGAGATACGGTATTTTCAATGGTTCAATAACTGCTGGTACTGTTTCCGTGCCAATTAAATTAAAGTTATCTCGATTAAGTTTTCCTGAACAACCGGCATTGAGTCTGGGTGGCTGGGATTATACTAATAAAGACAGCGATAATGGGATGACACTGTTAAATCGCAGTGCTCTTATCGCCAAACTACGCGAAAATTTTGTTGATACAACATGGGCAACTAATACTGTAATGCCATCGACAGTTTCATTTACACAACTAGACAACTGGATAAATCGCTGGACAAATGTGCGAAATTATCGTATATTTTTGAACGTCAACGAGACGTTTAAAGGCTATCAAATGGGAACACAGAATTTTAGCAATGCTGTCACCGCCTGGATTAATGCTTATGCTGCTCATTGGATAACTTTGGGACTAAACTTAAATCAAATTGGCTTGCATTTATTAGATGAGCCAAGAACGGCTAATGACGCAGCCATTATAATTAATTGGGCCAATGTCATTAATGCAGCACAACCTGATATTAAAATATGGATAAACCCTGTATACTCTGATCCTCAAAACTGGGGGTCTTTATTTGCGGTAAGTGATATACTTTGCCCTGTCCGTCCAGCATTTATTATTCAATCCGAGTCATATCGGAATGTCTACCGGAATTCGGGGAAGTCATTAAGCTTTTATTCATGTATTGCCGGTGGCGCATTGGACTATTACTCATATTACCGACTTCAGGCGTGGACAAGCTGGAAAGAGAATGCCCGGTCAATGTTTTTTTGGTCTTTTACTACTACTGGGGGCGCCTCTTCATGGAATGAATACAATGCTGCCTTGTATAATTCCTGTCCAGTATTTCTCGATCCTGCTGACAGCGTTGTAATTACCGGGAAACGAATGGAGGCCATTCGTGAAGGGATTGAGGACTATGAGTATCTTAACATGCTGCAAACTAGAATTAATACTCTATCTGCTAGCGGTGGTCATCCTAAACTTGCCGCTGCGCAACTTCTATTAGATGGAGCTGCTGATATTGTTCTTAATGCAACTGATGCCAGTAAATTGTATTTATCAATGTCCAAAGACCGCAAGATCGCGGATCAGAAAAGAACTGAAATTTTGGCGATGCTGGAGAGTTTAAATAATATTTCAGATGGTAAGGTCTCTATTTTTAATCCAGCACCTAATTATTCCTTGTGTACTGATGGTGACGACGAAATTCAACTTACAGATAATTATACCTATGTTGGAACCAGTTCTATGTGGTCTCAACTCTCAACAGTTGGCTGGGTATGGAAAAATCCGACTATCACTATTGATCTAGGCGCAATCCAACCAATTAAAGGAATTTCGTTCTATACAACAGCACGCGGAGCTGCTGGGGTCTATTGGCCGACCGCAATCAATATTAAGGTTAGTGATGATAACATCAATTATTCTAATGTAGGTGACCTTGTAAGTTTAAGCAACCAGGAAAATGGATCCCCTCCTACCCCGGATAACCTCTATAGGCTGCATTGCTACCAAACCAATACTTTAGTAACACAGGGACGTTATGTAAGCTTGGAAATTGTGCCTAATGGGGCATTCGTTTTTGTGGATGAAATTAATATTTTTGAAAATTAATATCCAATAAATAAAAAGTCAATTGCACTACGCAAGAGACTATAAATTTTTAATACCAAAGGGAAATTAAAAAAATGTTAAAGAAAAAGTTTATTATTATGGCGGCAATGATCGCGATGCTGTTTTCAGCCAATCTCTACAGCCAGGAATTGCTGAAAAACAGTGACTGGAGCACGCTAAACGGTTCTAAGCCTGCCGATTGGCGTTTTATCAATTATGGCGGCAAGTCGGTGGTAAAACTTACCACCGAAAAACTTAATGCCCAACCGGTAGCGGTTATTGAGAGCAAGCAAATCGACGGTCGCGGCTACCTCGGACAAAACAGAAAAATAGCGATTCCGGTGGGGAAAAATGTTATTTTTTCAGGCTGTTATCGTACAGCCAATGTTGCTCTAGGGCCTAAAGGGATGCTACGAGTTGAGATCAAATATAACAAAGATAGCCAAGATAAAGAATTCTCCAAACGATATCAGGCGATACTCTTAAAACCAAGTGAAAAATGGCAGAAATTTGAGTCTGTCAAAACACTCGACGTGCCGGTGAAAAAGTTCTCTGCCCTCTTTATGCTTTATAAGGGGACTGGGGAGCTATATTTCAGTAACCTGTCACTGAAAATAGTTGAAAGTGTTAGCAAAATCAATCCTCAGGAAAAATATATCTGGCGTGAGGCTGAAGCGATCAATAAGTCATTGCTCCTCTCGACATGGGGTAAAAAACAACCAAACTATTTTTCCGGACGTGGTGGGATTTATGTTGAGAAAGAGCCGGTAAAATGGCATTTCAGAATTAAGTCAGAAGTCAACGAACAGACTCTGCTCCCGACAACGCGCAACTATTTTGTCTGGCTGAGAATGTATGGCTACATGGACAGACCGGCTATAGCGGTGACTTTTAATAGAAAACAAATCAGCAGTTTTAAGACTAAACCCAATGAACAGGTTGACAGTAATGGCAAATATGCCGGTCCGGGGAAATACTATTGGCAGCAGGCTGGTTCTTTTCGGTCGAGCGGTGGCAGTGGCAATTTGACGCTTACTCCACAGGGCAGAATGCTACTCGATGCCATAGTTATTACTACCGACTCTAAATATGCGCCAATGCAATACGAAGCGAGAAAGGTTGCGCTCAAGAACTTCTTTACTGATCTGAAAACTGCTCATACTATTAAATCAGAATATAAGGTTTATGGGATCAGTGATCAGATTACAACACCGTTAAACTTTCTCTACTATGGTAAAATTGTTAAAATACCCGGTAATAAAAAACCGGCAATTATGCATATTTCACTGCCAGCTAATATCAAAATCAAAAACATTTCAAGTCACTGGGCGGGGAAAACCTGGAATAGACCGACGCGCTGGGGTGATAAATACTTGACTTGGAAACAGACCGGCACTGAAGTTATTGACGGGATTAAACAGCTTAAATATGAGATCTACCTCTACTGCCTATCACTGCGTTATACTCTGTTTATCCAGGCTGATAAAGATACGTTGCAACGTGACAGTAAATTCAGCTGTAAATACTTTTTAGAGTACAAAGGAAAAAAACAGTTGGTGGAGACGGTTCCTTTACATACTGTTGTGATGAAACCGACCACCACCTTCAAAACAATTCTTATCGGGCCGGCCGGTGGCAATGCAGCAGCATTTTATGAAGAATTTCCCGATATTGCTGCGAATATGGCGTTTAGTGGTCTGAATGTGATTAATGCCTGGCATATTAAACCAAACATTTCCGAGCAGCGCTGGCAGCAGTTCCGCAAGCAATGCATGCAGCATAAAATCGCTATTTTAGGTGAACTTTCACCTTTTTATGGTGCGTTCAGGGTTAAAGATCCGCAATACCAAGCCGTGAATTTAAATGGCAAAAGAGATGCCACTCGCCCCGCTTTATACTTAGAAAATAACAACCCCGCATTTCGTAAAAACTTAGACTATTTGACTAAACAAGGTCAACAGGGCGTCACCGGTATGGTACTGGATGATGAACACTTTAATCAGAAAATAGATGAGTTCGACTATAATCCTCTGACTAAAGCACTATTCAAGCAGTATATCGCTAAACACGGGCTAAGTTATGTTGATCCAGTAGTAATCGTCAAAGATAAAACTAAATATGCAGCGCAATACAAAGTCTGGGTAGACTTTAAATGTGATCGTATGGTTGAACGTTATCGCCAATACCGGCAAGCCTATCTGAAAGGTTTTGCCGAAGCACCAAGTTCAACGACTTTCGGCAGAAAACTGTTCGTCGCCCAGATTTTTAAGAACAATTCTCCAGTAGAGAGCAAAACAAACAGCTATTGGGATTATAAAAAACTGGCAACAGTCTGTGATTATATCAGCCCGATGATCTATACCTATGGTGGCATCAAAGATTCTGCATTAATTGGTGACATAACAGAAATGTATAATAATTATATTGGTCGAAACGTTATCGCGCCAACCCTGCTCTGCGAACATTCAGGTTCCGGCGGCATTGACCTAGCGCAGAAGAAGATGTTCAAATATCAAACCATTGAAGCTCTAATGCAGCAGTCCAAACTAATTATGTTCTGGAAAGGCGCGGCGGTCTATAATCCAATTAATTTGCAATATATTAGTGAAGCAATCCGCTGGACCGCACCCTACGAGAAGATTATTCTGAACGGGAACGAGTATAAAGGTGCCGTATCTCCACAGCAATGGGTGAGAATAAAGGGACTTAAACTGGACAATCATATTCTGCTGTACGTTGCCAATTACCGTAATTTACAGAGTAAAACAGCGACAATAAACTTCAAGAGTCCAATAAAATCAGTCCTTGAGATCGGCACCGGTCAAGAGCTCATCAATAACAACAACTCATTCACCGTCAGCTTCAAATCTGACCGGGGAAAACTATTCCTGATTACCCAATAGCCCTCTGGGAGCACTGGTCGTCAGACCGGCTGAATAGCCAGCACTCGAAAAGGTCGCGTGGCGGCAGGTTCGCTTCATACACCTTGTTCAAATTTAATCTGTTTTTAGCCACGAATGAAGTTTCTTTCTGCACTTAGCAGAAAAAATTTATCTTTTTAAAATTCGTGCCCATCAGTGTGCATTCGTGGCTGAATATTTTTATTTCTTTGAACGATTAATTTATTATATCTTATATTTTTAAATTAACTATAAATTAGCTTAATGGGGTTTCGTTGTTTTGCAACTGGTAAGAGCTATTTTAGAACTCTTTTGTTTACGTTACTTTTTCTTGCCAGAGGCAAGGGGGATCAAACCTGCGGCTGTTATTTTATCGGCAAATTCACTGGTTTTGAAATATTCGATAAATTTTGCGACCAGTGGGTTTTTGCTCTTTTTGTTGTAACACAGGTAGTAGCTGATTGCAAGTGGATATTTGCCGGTGGTAATTGTTGCGGGAGTGGGTTTGATCCCGTTGATTGCCAGTTGTTTTACTTTGGCATCTTCGACTGGATCACTGTACATTCTGAACCCGATGGCATCTTTGTCGGCCAAAATTATAATATCTACCTGTGAACCGGTTGAAACGGGAAAGAAATAGCGACTGATTGGTTCTTTGCCCATCACAAGTTCACGAAAAATATGTCCGCCAGATGTTTCAGCATAAAGCCCGATGAGATGAATACCACCTTCGACACCGGAAAACTCTTTCCAGCGACGCGTTGTTCCGCCAAATATTCTTGGCAGGTCGGCAACTTTTAAACTGGTAATTTTATTTGTGCTTTTAACAATAATAACCACGGCTGTGGAGGCGTAAGGAATTATCATCCAGTTATTATATGTTTTTGCCAGATAGGTAGGTTTGCGATTGACCAGCACAATATCACTTTTACCCTGCTGTAATTCAGTTAATGCTTTGGCGTAATCCTTTTCTTCAACCTTGCCGATTAGATTGTTATTGGTTGAACATATTTCAAAAAGCACCTTGCGCATCATTGACGCTAATTCTGCCGGGGCGGTGATCTTGATTATGCCGGTTGAGGTTTTAAAGAATGCCTGACTTGGAACCGGTGTTTGGGCTGAAATATTAAATCCCATCAGGATGCTGATCCCCATTGCAATTAAAAAAACTGCTCTTTTAAACATTGTAATTCTCCTTAATTTGACCACCCACGAAAAGGGTACGCGATTATGACGCATTGTCGGAGTTCACAGCTTTAGCGTGTTTTTTGAGCGTATTGATTGCACGCTAAAGCTGTGAACTCCGACAAAAATTACCTTTTCGTGTAGCATCTAGTTTGTACATTTTAAACACTTGAAAACTCAATTTCAATTCCCGCTGGCTGAGTGCGAACAAATCATCGTCTAATCTACAATTCAACATCTTCCCTTGCAATCTCATATAGCAAAAAACAGGAAAAACTTTCTTGATTAAATTGCATCAGCATGTATCTTGCTTTTATGTAAGGATCAATCATATTGTAATGTGCCAATTAGTTTGGGTATTATCTAGAGCTTATAGATATGAAAAAAGTCTAATTATTAACGTCATAAACCAACTGCTGTCCACAAGGAATATTAAATTTGAAAACAGTGAAGTGCTCAGAAAGACATTATGCCACTACATAAAAGGTAATGGGGATTTTTCTGATTATCTTATTGGTGAGATAAATAAGATAAATCGATCAAGAACAACTTATACATTTGATAAAAAAGCTGGTAAACACCAACTGTTTACGCCTGTTAAATAAAAATTAATTTATACCCGAACGGGTATACCGGAGCCCCGATGACAATTGAAGAACTTAAAGCCCATTATGAAACCGCCACACAGCGTATTAAAGAATTAGAACGTTTTCTGAAAATTGCTGAGCGGCGTGAAGAACGCAGTGCGATTGAACTGAAAATGTCAGCCGCCGACTTCTGGGACAGTAAAGATGCGGCACAGCAGACCGTTGCCGCACTAAGCAGTTGTAAGAATATTATTGACCCGTTTGAAAAATTAGCGACGACAGTTGAAGATTTCGGCGTTATGCTGGAACTCGGCGAAGATGATCAGGATATGCTTGATGATGCCGATGCTGAATGGAAACAACTGTCAAAGGATCTAGATAAAATTGAACTGCTCAGTTTCCTGTCCGGTAAATTTGACCATAACAATGGTTATTTTTCTATTCATGCCGGAGCTGGTGGCACCGAATCATGTGACTGGGCTGCAATGTTGATGAGAATGTACCAACGCTGGTTTGAACGGCGTGGCTACGGTTATGAAGTAATTGAAATTCAGCAGGGTGATGAAGCTGGGATCAAAAGCGTGACAATGCATGTTACCGGCGATTTTGCCTATGGCCACATGAACGCGGAAAACGGGGTTCATCGTTTGGTTAGAATATCGCCATTCGACAGTAACTCCCGTCGCCACACCTCATTTGCTTCAGTTGATGTATTCCCTGAACTTGATGATAATACAGATATTGATATCGAAGATAAAGATCTCCGGGTCGATACCTATCGCGCCAGTGGTGCTGGCGGGCAGCATGTCAATAAAACTGACAGCGCAATCAGGCTTACCCATATTCCTACAGGGCTGGTTGTTGCTTGTCAGAATCAGCGTTCTCAGCACAAAAACCGGGCGACCGCAATGAAAATGCTCCAAGCGAAACTGTATGAATTGCAGGAACGTGAACGGCGCAAGGAAGCGGATGAAATTCGCGGCGAAAAGACCGAAATGGGCTGGGGCAATCAGATTCGTTCCTATGTTCTGCACCCATATCAGATGGTAAAAGATCTGCGCACTGAAGTTGAAACTGGTAATACGGCTGCCGTGCTTGATGGTGATCTTGATCGTTTTGTCGAAGGCTGGTTACGTTTCAGGAAATAGTCTTCGAGCTTCACCAAAAATCATAACTCACGTCCAGCCTGCTTAGATACTGTTTTTTATCTTTGTATAAAGTTTTGCCCCGTTTTACTTGCTTTTTTCCCTTACTGCCATATATTCATAAAACATTGTGTTTTTTCTGCTTATGTCGAGCAGATGCAATACTACAAAACGCGGCCGGATGCCGCAAAACCGATGGAGAGTTTTATGAAACATTTAATGTTTGTAATGCTGGGATTGATCATGTTTGCGACAGGAACAAGTTATGCTGGGAACGAAAAGGCTAAAGGCACGGCAAAGAAAGTGACTAAATGTTCTGCCAAGAAAAAATACACGTCTGCAGAACAGGCCAAACGTTTTGAAAAAACTGCGGCCAAACTTGAAGCCGCGGGGGAAACTGAAGCGGCGGCGGCTCTGAAGAAAAAAGCAGCGGCTAAAAGAATGCTGGGCAAAGCTTTGTCCAGTGGCGATAAGCAGGCAATAAAAGAGGCCCGTGCGGCATACGCACAGGCAAAGAAAGAATATAAAGCGACCGACTATGCTAAGGAACAGTCAAAAAAGTATCAAGCAAGAAGAGCCGCTAGAGCAGCGAAGAAAGCCGCTAAATAAACTAAATAAGTTTTAGTTGAAAATCCAAGAGCCGTTCATACTAATGAGCGGCTCTTTTCATAGTAATGAACCATAAGTTGAGTTCGCTGGATCAGATTATTACTGATTTAATGGAACTTCAACAAAATGCTGACAGATTTTTGTTTCTGGCTAAATAACACATTAGCTAAAACGTTTTAATTGATTTGACATTATTAACTTTCTGCGCTATACTAGTGAGGCGATTTCAAAACTCTAGTGATAACGAAATTTATTAAATATAACGGAAATTTATCATGGTCAAGCATGGGGTAAAATCAATTGCACGATTGGCGGGAGTATCTCCGGCAACGGTGAGTTTAGCACTTAATGGTGATCCCAGAGTGGCTGACAAGACGCGGGAAAGAATTAAAA
Source organism: Victivallaceae bacterium (assembly GCA_021647315.1). Taxonomy (GTDB): domain Bacteria; phylum Verrucomicrobiota; class Lentisphaeria; order Victivallales; family Victivallaceae; genus JAKIUY01. The sequence goes on along the minus strand of JAKIUY010000035.1, from coordinate 10,322 downwards.
TCTTAGCAGATGAACTGAATTATATTCCGAATAGCTTTGGTCAAGCACTTCAATCCAACAAAAGTAACTTAATCGGTTTTTTGCTGTCAGAGGTCAATCACTCATATTTCAGTGAAATTTTCCAAGGAGCAGGCGAAGCTGCCGCTGAGCATAACTATGCTCTTTTAGCCGCTATTACTCATCACCGCCATCAGCAGGAAACTGATCAACTGAATGCTTTCATGGGCAAACAGGTTGAAGGCATTATTATTGATCAATATCATCCTGCCACGATGTATAATTTTTTTACAGATAAACGCCATAATGTTCCGACTGTTTTTCTCTCCGCGGTGCCGGATAACAGTTCATTTATTGTGGTAAAAAATGATGACCGGCAAACCGGAATTATTGCAGTTGAACATCTTATTTCACTTGGCCATAAACGGCTCGCTTTCTGTTTTTCTTCAGTCTTAAGTCAAGAGCGCTATCAAAGCAGTCTTGAATGTTGCAGGCAGAATAATATTGATGATTATCAGGCGATTACAACCGCTGAGGAGTTGCAGTACGTATTGCGTTCACCAAATCGCCCAACCGCTATTATTACCTATAGTGACAACCATGCGGTGCAGGTGATGCATATTGCCATGGAAATTGGATTAAGCGTGCCTGAAGATCTGTCAATTATCGGCGTTGACGATTCCAATGCAGCAAGATTGCCAGCCTATAATTTAACAACTATCGCCCCGCAGAAACAAAATATCGGGTACACCGCAACTTCAACGATTTTTGATTTGATTGCGGGTAAAGCAGTTCAGTCAACCTACCTGAAACCCGAATTGATTATTCGTAATACGACAGCAGTGCCTGGAATTTAAAATTACGAATGGGAAATAACAATGTAGGGGGTGACCCTGCGTGGTCACCATAAAGGTTAAAATAATGCGGGCGGGACGCCCGCAATCCCAGGAGACGGTGAGATGAACATTGAACATTGATTATAAATCTACCTGCGCCTGATGTTGATAAAACATTTACGGAAACGACAAAAATGGACTTTAGCATCTTTGATTTTGGCAAGCAGAATATAGCTTTTACTATAGATGATCCAGTCAATATAAAAAATAACGTATAACTCCATAGGATTGAATCTCACCTATGGAGCTAAAATATATTTAATTTCTCCCTACGGGATTATAAAACTGAAATTTGTAAGATTTTTTAAATATCAATCCCTATAAAAATAAAAAAATTAAAACGTTTTAAAGAAAAGGCTTGACATTGCTGTTTTTTTGTGTTATAATAGAAAGGTAAGCAAAGATTGATGAAAATTTAGTACGCTTTAAACGCTAATCAAGAGTAGGACGGCTGCTTCCGCACCGTCATTAGTATTACAACAAAGTTTGGCTGTAAAACTATCGGCCAGCAAAACTAAGGAGTAAAGAGTATGAAAGCAAATAACCATCACGTTTCGTCCAAAAGTCGCAGTTTGTTAAGATTCACACTCATTGAATTGCTCGTTGTAATCGCGATTATCGCGATTCTGGCCTCAATGTTGTTGCCAGCATTGAATATGGCAAGAGAGAAGGCGCATGCAATTGAATGTGTCAATAAACAGAAACAGATTGGGATGGCGATTGCAATGTATGAAGATGATAACGCTGACTATTATCCCCCGAATAATACTTCAACAGTTGAAACTGGGCGCTGGATGCTTACGCTTTTTCCTTATATGCAGAAAAAAGCCACCTGGTACGGTTCAGCGACTGCATCAATTCCTGAATTTTACTGTGTAACTAATAAACTGGTTCCATATCCCGGTAAAGTCCATGGAGATTATCGGACAAATTATGCTTGGAATTATACCTTAATATCTTACCCCGGTAAGGATAACGCAACTTATACTATGAGGAAAAACAGTATTTTGCGTAAACCATCAAAAACAGGTCTAATTTGGGATGGTGGAGCTCGGAATGGAGCTTTAGGCTTGGGCGGCGACCCTACCAATCGATATCAGGCAAGTGGTACTTGGGGAATAAGAGCTATAGATTATCCCGCTGGTTTGACCATCGGTTTTATCCACAGTGGGGGCGCGAATGCGCTGTTTGCTGATAAACATGTGAAAGGATCTTTGAGACCACAGATGTTTCCCAAGCCCACGGCAACAGTTCAAGGTGCATTTATGGCTGGAGGCGGTGGAACATTTGATTCTGCTAAATTGTGGTAGGAGTATAGCTATATCAGCAATTATAATCCGCTGTTTTAACAAGCTCGACAGAGTCTTGCCCTCCAGCAAAGATCTCCATATGAGATATGGAGGGCGAAAGTCCCTTGAGTCAAAAATGTCGATATTGAGAATGGATTTTTTATTCATTCATCTAATTAAACGGCGTTCGAAAAGGTTATAAAGCACCGTTGGATACTGAAGTCCTTGCTTTGCAAGGTCGTGCGAGGACATACTATTCGCACTCCAACAAAAAACTGTATTTACACTGACTTTTCGTAATATTGTCTATATTCGTTTAGGTTAAATTTTAAACTTTTATTCTGTACAATTGAGCTTAATTTGCCAGATAAACTAACTAAAAACTACCCATAATGGGTATAACTTTATTGACGGAAATCTGTTTAAAAATAAGGATTATTATAAAATGAAATTAACCCGTACAATCATTTTAACTGTTTTAATGTTAGCTGGCATCAGCGTGTTGGCTGAACCTAAACTGATTTTTCATGCGCCGTTTGATACAGATTTTACTGCTAAAATTCATGGGAAAACAGCCCCCGGCAAACATACCCAGAAGGTGGTTTTTGAAAGTCTGTCCCGTTTGCTACAACCCGGAGTGAAAGATAAAGCGGCGCTGATTGGTAAAATTGGCAAAAATCCCGGTGATTTTTTCTCAATCACCTATCCTGGTGAAAATATTATCAACACCAAGCAAGGAACAATCTCCTTCTGGGTCAAACCGGTTGACTGGCAGGCGACGGATCATAATTTTCATATCTTTTTTGAAGCCAGCGGCAAAGATTCATTTCTGGTCATTTATAAATACTTTGATAATCGTGACCTATTCTTTCTTTATGGAGCAAAAAAGGCAAAAAGCCGCAAAGAACGAGCTTATACCATTGCTCGGAAAAACATCCGCAACTGGAAGCTTAATCAGTGGCATTTTATTACCTGTACTTGGAATGAGCAGAAGATCTGGCTCTATCTTGATGGTCTGGTAGTTGATACTAAACCGGTCGCAACCCCACCCCGGACCCCATTCCCATGGGTAAAAATCGGGGGCAGTAAAAGCTGGAAAACATTGATGGATAAAACCTTGATTGATGATGTCAAAATTTTTGACGCGCCATTGTCAGCCCAACAGGTTGCGGCGCTTTACGGCAGTTATAAATTCAGCAAACCGATGTTAAATAATGCACCGTTGAAAATCAGTAAAGTGTTTGCCCGGACTGAGCGCACGAAAAAAGTTTTACGGCTTTCCTTTTTACTGTCGCGATTCCGTTCTGACTTTAAACCTTATAAAGTCAAAGTTGAACTGTTAAATTCAACAAAAAAAGTGGTGGCTCAGCAAATCTTTACCTCCAGCGATACAGAATATGACAAAACGATTGATGTCAGCCTACTTGCTCCCGGACGCTATACGATCCGGATTACCCCGATTGTCGGCAAAGGCGAAAAGGCTTCGATTAATGAAATTGCCTATGCAATTCCAACCTCGCCGCCAGCCTGGATCAATAGCCAATGTGGAATCAGTGCGAAAGTTCCTGCACCATGGACTGCAATAAAACTGCTTGATGATAATACCGTTACCTGTTGGGGACGCAAATTTATGTTTGCCAATCAACTTTTTCCCGTACAGATAAGCTCGGGTAAATATGAGTTATTGAATAATCCGATGCAACTGGTGATCAATGGTAAACCGTTTACCGCTCCGGCAAAATTTAAAGTGCTCAAACAAACCCCGACCGCGATTGAGTTTGAAAATAGCGCAAGCAATGGACAATTGACAATAACGGCTAATATTACGATCGAATATGATGGTTTTATGTGGTTGAAGCTTAAAGTCACGCCGAAAACCTCATTTACCGTCAATCGGATGACCCTTGAGGTGCCGATACGGAAAAATTGCGCTACATTGTTCAATCAGATGCGCAAGTTCTATATGCACAACAAAAAAGGTTTTGCCGGAACATTAACCAATAAAACTATCAATTCCGACCTTTATCAGTACGATCCAGTTATCTGGGTCGGCAATGAAGATATCGGTTTGGAATGGTTTGCCGAAACTCTCAAAGGATGGCATAACAGTAAAAAAGCACAGACGTTGCAACTGATTACGGAAAACAGGACAAAAGTTCTGCGCCTGAATATTGTTGATACAAAAATTGTACTGAATAAAACCCGTAACCTTGCATTTGGTTTTCAGCCGACTCCGGTTAGACCTTTAGTTAAAAACTGGCGCAAACAGCGCGATCAGCAGAATATCAAAATCTGGTTCCCTTGGTCAAGCCGCCATAACGTCCCTGACACCGAGTTTACAAAGTCAAACTACCAGGTGGTTCGTAAAGATTATGAACGTAAATTCACCCGACCATTCCACTATTTTGCTGGATTTACCATGTCACCATATTTTCCCGAATGGCCATGGTGGGCTGAGCTCTGGAGCAAAAATCCGCCAGTTACCGGCAGTTACGCTAAACCTAATGACCTGCAGTGGGCTGAAGCTTTTGTCTGTAATAATTCACCATCATATCGGGATTTCTACACCTGGAAATTCAAGGCAACCCAGAAAAAACTAGATATGAAAAACCTCTATTTTGACAACCAATGGCCGAATCGCTGCCGCAATAAAGCTCACGGTTGCGGTTGGACCGATGATGACGGGGTGCTGCACGATACCTATAGTCTGCTTGGCGCTCGTGACTTGGCAAAACGGATGTATGTGATGGTCAAAGATTATGATCCAGATGCTATGATTGTCCGTCACATGTCGGCTAAGCACATTACCCCGGTTAATAGTTTTTCCGATATTCTGGTCGACGGTGAACTTTACCTGGGGTCGGTAGCTAAAGATGAATCATACTATAATATATTCGAACCGGCGATGTTCCGCGCCTCATTTTTGTCGCGTCAGTTTGGACAGCCAAATCTGTTTATTCCACAGTTTGCCCGAGCCTTCAAAAATCACCGCCGAAGTAAATACAAACCCTTTCTCGCGGGAAAACTGAAAAATCAACAGCAGCACCTGCGCCATTTCAAAGGCTACTTTCTTGTTCACGATGCCAAAATATATCCTATTTTCGGGATCGAAATGGATGATTTCTGGCGGCTTGAAGATGAATTCGGCATGGCAGATGATACTCCGTTCTTCGGCTATTGGATGGAGCAGAAACCACTCAAGCTGGTCAAACCAAATAATGAACGTGCTATGGTTTCAGCCTATATTGATCAAGGTAAGGCAATGTTTATTCTGATGAATGATACTGACCGCCAACGAGCGTTTACGATTAAACTTGACCTAAAACAAATGGCAAAATATGGTCTTGGCTCAATCAAACAGCTGACTGATGCGGAATCAAAAACGGTGATCAAGGTAAATAACGCGACATTCAAAGTAACCATGAAACCGCGTGATTATAGAATATTAATTTTTAGGCAATAAACTCTGGAGGGCGAGACTCTGTCGAGCTACAGACGATCACGTCTGTTAAAAATGTTCGCTTAGGCTCACAAAGCTCAAGGGACTTTCACCCTCCAGAATCTTTAATTATAGAATGTTTAAGATTTGACTTATATGCATAATAAAAAATATGGAATTTAAAATATGACAACACAAAATAACAACAATCGGTTGATCAGCGGGACATTCATCGGCATTGACCATTTTCACGATGCTGAAGGATTAAGGTTTAACGATGCTCTACGCAGTTTGACTGAAGAGCATTGGCGCCAGATGATTCGTGATATGGCCGCAATCGGGATTGATACCTTGATTCTTCAACAGGCAATTGACTGTCGGCATGGTGCTAAGCATCCACAATGTGGTGCTAAGTCCCGGACGACTACCGGCTGGGATAATCCCAAAACCTATTACAATAGTAAAACCTGGCAGAAACTGGAATGGATTAAAGGTGATCCGTTTGGTGCTATAGTTGATGAAGCGGATGAGCTTGGTATGACGATCATTTATGGCATCGGAACGATGTTCACTAAAGATCCCTATCTATTTACCGACGATGTAATTGAACAGGCCAGAATTCCAGCCCTGGAACTGTTGGAACTTTACGGTACGCGTCCCTCTTTCGGCGGTTGGTACTGGTCATACGAATATCCCCCAAGCTCAATTTCCGGTCGTGATAGTTTACAGAAAATAGTTCCGGCAATCCGCGAACTGGCCGATTGCCCTTTTATGATTTCGCCTAACGCCGACCGTTTGATGAGTGCAACCCTGCTACAGGATATTGATGTGGACATTATTGCTTATCAGGACACCGTCGGCGTTGGTTTAGAACCAGACCCGCATGGACGTTCCGGCTTGGCCAACCGTCATCAGGCACTTGATCGCTTGCCATATTTTTACCAAGCACTGCAATTTGCACATGACGGGTGGAAGGATCATAATGGGGATCTGGCAAATATGAGTTATTGGAATACCTATTTCCGTGAACGTGGCCGGACTGCGTTGTGGAATGATGTTGAAATTTGGGAACTGGATCATAATCTCACCCTGGTGCCAAGCGAAATTGCCAGAATTGCCGCCCAGCTCGATCTCACCGCCCCCTATGTGGAAAAACAGATTATCTTCCAGTATCCGGGATTAATGCAGCATCCGGATCATCCGGTAAAAGTCGGTGGCGAACGGGCAGTAACCCTATATGAACAATACGTCCTCTACCGGGATGCCGTTCTATCAGGGAAAAAATAGACAGCAAAAACGCAAAAACGCAACTAAAAACTTTTTTTACCACGAAGAAAAGAAGAACACGAAGATTTTCAAACCTGACTGGCGTAGGGTTTGGAAAGGTTTTTTTAGAAAAATCCTACTGTTGAAAAATAAAATGTAATATTTTATCTGTCAACAAGTTAACTTTGATACAAAAATAAAAATGTGCATAAAAAACAAGGAAATGACGGTTAGTAGTATGAAGAGTTACATGAAATTTCAAGACCGATGGCTGAACATGGGTTTTCAGTCGGTCTTTTAAAAATATTAACCGGCGGAGGTTAAACGGAAAGCAAAGTATGAGTAAAAATGAATATCTGATAAAAATCAGATTTCTTCATAAAGGGATTTCTTCATAAAGAGGTAGCTTTAAAACTAAACTATTGTAATTATTTGTTGAATCAGGCAAATTTACAGGAGATTGACATGAACTGCTCAAGAAAAAATGCAGTAATATTGAAAGAAGAAACATTGGCTCAGTTTAGCGATGAATTGGGATATATTGAAACTTCATTAACCAAGAGTGACAGAACAAGGGGAAATCCATTCCTCACTACTCCGGGTAGAATTGTTCCAATTTTGTTGATAATGATCTTTTTTTTCGCGAGTTTAACCAATTCATTGGCGGCAGGACCAGAAGGGGATATTGACGTTGTTTCTACTTATGAATCTGCCGGTATTACATTTTCACCTACTGGCTTTAGCTATCAGGCAGGTGATCAAGTAAAAGTGCTGTATCGCATCAAGGACTCGAATGCGAATTACAGCAAAACAGAAAACTTGTGGTTTGATTCTCGTGATACAGCGGCACAAGGCGGCCGGGCGCCAGAATACAGGGGATCGATTCTTCATCTAAAACCTGCAACATTGTACCAACTTAAATTAGCGCTGTATCGAAACGATGTTGAACAACAACAATGGTATAAACATTTTTCAACTTGGTCAGATAATTACCCTATTGGCATAATTAAAGCGACAAATAGTTTAATTGGTAGCGATTTAAATCTCGTTGTTGAAAAAGACATCAACGGAGACATCATCGGTGAAGATAATTTTTCTGGAACTGAAGCAGGATACACTATTTATGATGGAACCGGTTTGACAATTGATGGTCAAGAAACTCGAAATAGTAACATCATACTCAAAAATGTTCATCATATTATTATCAGAGGCTATATCCTCAAGAATGCAGTTCAATCCAATATTCTTTTAATGGGGGATACAAATAATATTATCTTTGAAGATCTTGATATTTCAAAATGGGGAGAAGAAATTGAACCTAACTCCGGATTTGGGAAACGACAAGCGGCGATTCATGCTAGTTCTGGAACAATAAAACGAATTACCATTCAAAGAAATTATATTCATCATCCTCGCTATGACTCAAATAGCTGGGAGGAAACCAACCCAAGTAACAATGATAATCACCCTTATGGCCCGATGGCAATTAGTTTTTTGAGTAATTCATCGGGAGGAAATCATGTTATACGATACAACACTGTACGCAGTGATCCAGATCATCAGTTTGAAGATATTATTTCCGGCGGGTCTAATTTTTCAAATGAAGGATTCCCTGCGGCTAATTCCGATATCTACTCAAATGATTTAAGTTATGCATGGGACGACGCTATCGAATCAGATGGAAGAAACCTAAATGTTCGCATTTGGGGAAATTTTATCACCAAAACATTAGTCGGAATATCGGGGGCTCCAACCTGTATTGGGCCACTGTATATCTTTCGCAATATTTATGCTGAATCGTATGTTTCAGACAAAAATCCTGACGGAACTCCTATTGCAATACTGTCAGACCGGAAAAATGGAGGCTTCGTTAAGGGAGAAACCCATATTGATGGTTCCCTGAACCCATACTGCGGCGGGCTGACATATATTTATCATAATACTGTGTTGCAAGAACCGATTGCCGGTACAAGCAAGACTAAAGGATCGCGTATAGGTCTAGGATACGGAAGTGAGATGTTCAATGTAATTGCTAAAAATAATATCTTACAAATTGGAGACCCAAGCAGTAGTATAGAGCACAGTATTAGCGACCAAATTACTAGAGATATTTTTTCTGCCACATTAATGAATGAGAATAACATCTATCAGTCAAACCTGTACAATGGTAAGTTTAATGGTATAACAATGGGAACTCCAGGCTCTCCTTATAGTGATGTTGTCACCGGATTTCAGGGGATTAACGGAATCCCGGTTTATCTGGCAAATACAGATACCGATCCAGCGACTACGCCATGGCGACTAAGTACCAACGCATCAAATTCATCTCTTGCATATGGATACTTTGAACTTGACTCAAGTTCTCTCGGGTACAATGCAGGAGTTACGATTCAAAATATTAATGATAGTTCAGATCCTAATAATCTTGGATTCTCAGATGGTATTGCCGATATCGGTGCCCAAGAGAATGGTGTAGAGCGAATGGAGTTTGGTGTACATGCCTATACAAATAAAAAATCTCATTTGCCCATGAAGGTTCAGGACGCAGGAACGGATTACTTAGCGTTTCAAGCTGAAGATGGTTTCCTTTATGATGAAAGTTCCCTGAAATGGGAGGTTGTCACTGATAGCAGTGCATCTGCGGGAAAAGCGGTTCGGGCAACAAACAAATCGATGACTGCAACTGACCCTCATGCCGAAATTCAATTCAATGTCCAGTTTGCAAATTCAACTAGATACTATTCGTATGCACTAGTGCGGAATGATTCTGGAAATCCATCAGGATCTGACAGTATCTATGTACAGGAAATTAAGCTGACGCTTGATGCTATTACTGCGCGTCATTTTACTCTTGCCGGGTATGATCCGGCAAACTCAGGAACATATCAATGGATAAAAATGGATACGTTCTGGGCACAGAAAGGTCTCATCTATATATTCAAAATTGGAGCGAGAGAGAAAGATGGCCATATTGATGCAATTGTTTTTCATACAAGTGATAATTTACATACCGACAACTCATATACTCTTGATGATATAGTAGGCAATCTCTGATTTTAATCAATCGCAACATGTTGTGCTGTGTCGGCAACATAGATCATATTGTGTTTTATGACAACGTACCGCTGATTGTCCATAAAACAACCACGTCCTTTGGGCGTGGTTATTTTATGTCAAAGTCATTCGTTAAATCAAACGCAGTATATTTTCAAAGTAAAGTCACAAAATTATATTTAATAGTCAAAATATAGCAAGTAAATATCAATTTATTGCACTATAATATAAAAAAGCAAAAGCAAAAGGAAAAGGGTAGTGTCAAAAGCGGCATGAAAAAAGATGAAAGTTTTTCTGGTGTCTTTTAAATGATGTTGAGTATCATTTCGCAGTCATAATTCAAGCGGAAAATCAGCATAAACCGCTCGCAGGCTCGCTATT
>JAKIUY010000177.1 GCA_021647315.1 Victivallaceae bacterium | reverse complement strand
AGCCGGCTTTGTTCACTGTGCAAGTTGGGATAGTTTTAATCCTTGGCAGGCTCTGCCCCATCACTTAGGCACTAAGTAACGTTACTAATGGTAACTATAGCATAGAAATTCATGAAAGTCAATAATTTTTGTGAATTTACTCCGACCTAATTTTTTCGACAGGATAAACAGGATTAGACAGGAAGCAGTCATTTACGCCGAGCAACACTAGATATGCTCGGCGTAAGTCTTTCCGCACGTTCAAATCAATTGATTCATCTTCTATAAAATTAATATCACTAAATTTATTGTGGCAGTTTTCGTGATTTTTTTTGTTGTACTCTCCTGAGTATCATATTATTTTTATCTTCCAGTATCCATTCGAACTCTTCGCCCTTTTCTAATTCCATTGACTCAACAAGGACAACAGGAATTGAGATAAAGAAGGATTTATTTGTCGGTCTGCTTATTTTTTGCAGTTTTACTTTATAACCCATTAATGATCTCCATGTTTAGCTGTTAATATCGCATCTATAAGAAAAAAAACAAAGAAATATTCATTTTCACTTGATATATAGATTATAATCTATATATTATTACTTTAAACAGGAGAATAAACAATTATGTCTTATTGTCATCCCCCCGTGCCTGAACTTAAATGCCGACCTGCATGGGAATTTGGTATTACTTTTATCGTGTCATTCGACAACAGTATCGGAATTTCGCCGGGCAAAAATTATCTTGAATTTTCATCACAATCCTACCTCGTTCATTCATTGCGCAAGTTCCCTCGGCTACAATCGCGATACCGTAAGCGACTGGTATCATCGCGGTGAAATCATTAATGCAGAATGGACGCATGCACTTTCAGCATGCCTGAAAGCCCCCGGGCATGCTGGTGATGATTTACGTAGGCAACGGCTTATAAAATCACTTCTTGAAGACAGAGAACGCAGCGGTGCACCCTGCACTTATACCCCGGAACAATATACTGCAATCGTGGCTTTGGCTCTTAGAAAACCAGAGGATTTCGATCGCCCTATAACCAACTGGACAGCACGAGAGCTCTGTGATGAAGTACGGATTCAGGGGATTGCAGCGGAAATTTCTTCGAGGCAAATCCAGCGTTTTCTCAATCAGGCTGATTTACAGCCGCACAAAAGTAAATACTGGTTGAACCCCAAAATAGATAACCGGAAAGAATATGAATTGCAGGTGAAGGAAATCTGTGATCTTTATATGAATACACTCGCTCTCCACGCAGCCGGAGTTCATGTAATATCAACCGATGAAAAAACCGGGATGCAGGCATTGGAGCGAATAGCACCGTCCAAACCGATGCGAGCTGGCAAAGAGGAGCTTATAGAGCATGAATATATCCGTCACGGAGCACTTTGCCTGATGCCGTCTTTTGAGGTTGCAACCGGGCGAATCGTTAATTCATACATAGTGTCTGAACGAAAACGGCATTTTTGTCAAAAAAAACTGAAATTTGCAGTAGCTACTGGGGCAATGAATTGATGTGTAATCCATTTTTTCGTCATGTTCACATCGTGCCCAACTAATAGGATGATTTTACCCTGATTTTGGGCAGAAAATTTCCTGAGACTAAATCCCTTGGTATTTTAAATTCAGTTTACTGAAGATCAGCTACGAAGCCAATGCCAGCTTTGCCGCTCTTTGCCGTAAGCCTTCTTTTATTTTTTCTGATTGTTTTTTCTTTATTTGTTCCTTTTTAATGATTACTGTCCCTAATTGCTGAATATTTCGTCCTAAAACAGCAAGTGAAATATAGCGGTTGAAATTTTTTTCTCCTTTATCCAAGCAACGATTGAGACCGTGATTTTCTAGAGCATTTATACACGATTCAACAGCTGAGTGTTTGTTTGCAGCTTCAATAAACTCGGGAGAATTCTCATACACAGCCGCTTCCGTCGATAGACGTCCTTTTTTGGGTAATGCGACAGTTATTATTTCCTCCAGAGCTTTCTTATTCTCCGGCGTCCAGTATCCTTTGTCAAAGCGTGAACTAAACAAAGATGGGAATAATGCTTTGGTTTTCTTTATAAACGGAACCACCATATCTTTGTCACCAATTTTATTCATAACTTCATGATGAAGTACAAAACCATACTGATCTTCAATAATACAAACTCGCTTGCCTAATTCCTGTGAAATCCCTGCTTTGCCTTTGCAGATCCATTCGGTATGCCTTTCAAAAAGAGAATGAATTTTATCGCAATGAGGTATTTTTTCATCATTAAGAACCCGTCTACGAATTAGATCAATCTGATATTTTCCATCATCGATGAACATCGTCACTTCTGCTGATTTGACTAAGCCTGTTGGAGTAGTTGCTGCCAATTGTTGTAGGCTGATTTTTGCTCGTTCCAGCAACTCATCTGCCTTTTCTATGCACGTGCGGTGGACTTCTTTATTTTTTCCCTCTTTCTTTTTCTTTTTTTTAGGGTCTTTCGATGTTGATTTATAGTATCCTCTTTATAAATCCTAATTGAACTCCTTCTATGGGTAAATTAAATTTATCGGATAGCTTTAGATTTCTCTATTGAATATCGTTAAAAAATTACAAAAAAAATAAAAATACAGCTTGACTTTATGCTTTTTTCTGATATATTACCTGTAGCTTTACTAGAGCTACAGGTTTATTATGAAATTATAATAGAAGGATGGTAAAATGCAAGATGTAGAAAGTGTAAAAAGTATTCGCCAGCAAATCTCCAAGTTGGGGTCTATGTTACCAGGAAAAATCAATACTCAATGGACCCAATGCAAAACCAAAGGATGCCGCTGCATGGATAAAAAAAATCCTCGTAAGCATGGCCCTTATAATCAGTTAAGTTTTAGCTTTGCTGGAAAGAGTTCAACTATGAATATTAAAGAAAAAGATCTAAAGAAAGCACAAAAATGTACTGATAACTACAAAGCGTTTCAAGCATTATCCAAAGAGTTGGTTCTTGCAAATATCAAGGAAATTCGTCAAGGTGGGTTTAAAAAGAAAAAATGACTCTTCATGGTATAAAAAAAGATTTAGCGATATTAGAACCGGAACTTACCAGCAATAGTGGCTTTGTAAGTTCTGCAGTTGTGGATAAATTACTGGGAATATTTGAACAGTGCTATTCAATTGCAGAATCATCAGCAATAATGATTCAACAATTAAAAGATGATGTAAATCGTTTAAAAGGCGAAGATGGTAAGCCTATAGTCGAGCCCAATCGTACAAATTCATATTCCACTGATAAAGATCGAAAAGCAGCAGAAACAACACCTGAATCTGCCCCAATAGGTTTTAAATTGCCTAGCAATAAATTAGATGCATTAGCTGAAACTCGAATACCCAAAAGAGTATTGCAACCTCTCGCAGTAATCAAAAATAAAAAATTCTCAAGCGAAGATGAATTTATAGCTGAAGTCACAAAAATTATTGGCAAAGCAGATGCAAATGAGTATCGTGACCTCTTAATGGAATATGGACGTTATACAAAAAGAAAACGTAAAAGGAAAACTGAGGTGGTAACAGTTGATCGTGACGAGGAATGTAAAATTGATAAGTCAACACTCCCAGCAGATGCATATTTCATGGAGTATGCAACGAATGTCGTGCAGGATATTATTATAACAAGAGATAATGTTAGATTCAAAAAAGAGGTCTATTACTCTCCGTCACAGCACAAAACATTTATGGCTTCAGTACCGATTGGCTATGAGGGAGAATATGGACCAGGAATCAAGACAGAAATCCTTGCTATGAAGTATATCAATAATATGTCTGAACCTAAAATAGTTTCATCTTTACAGACAATTGGAACCTCAATTTCACCTACTTATGTCTCAAATAGACTTACGTTTCCAGTTTATATGCAGCCTTTCATTGATGAAAAAAACGATTTATTTAAGGCTGCACTTGAAGTCTCTTCTTTTATCCAGATTGATGATACGGGATGCCGCATGAATGGTGAAAGTCAGTATGTTCAAATTCTCTGCAATGAGTTCTTCACTATGTTTTTTACCACACCGCGTAAAGATCGCTTAACAATATTGGATATTTTGAGAAACTTTGAATCAAGATGCTTTATCTTTAATGATGATACTTTTTGTTTTATGCAAATATTTAATGTCAGCAGCAAGCTCATAGATAAAATTAAATCTATAGTAAAGAGCACAGTTTATGATGAAACGCAGTTTAATAATTTTTTGGATGAATTATTTCCTGATCCTAAATCCGGGAAGAATTTGCGGATAAGAATTGCCGAAGCAGCAGCAATTGCACATTATCAACAAGATGAAACAATCCATAAAGTTAATATTTTAGTTGCCGATGATGCTCCGCAATTTAAACTTTTAACAATGTATTTAGCTCTCTGCTGGATTCATATAGGAAGGCATATTAAAAAACTAAATCCTGTTACCTTGAAATTTCAAAATAAGTTGGAGGCGTTTCAGAAAAAATTCTGGCAATATTACAACTCCCTACGAGAATTTAAGAAAAATCCAGAAGAGGCAAAAATTGAAGAGCTAAAAATGCAATTCGATGAGCTATTCTCTACGCGTACAGGCTACTTAGAGCTTGATAAAAGAATTGAAAAAATTACAACTAAAAAAGAAAACTTGCTAACGGTTTTAACTTATTCAGAAGTTCCTCTGCATAATAATGCATCTGAAAATGGCGCAAGAGTTCAAAAACGGCGGGAAGATGTTAGTTTGCAGACAAGAAATAAAAATGGTACGGTTGCTAAAGATGCGATGATGTCAATTGTTGAATCATGCAAAAAACTTGGCATCAACCCAAGAAAGCTTATTCAAGATAGGATATTGCAAGGTGGTAAAGTGCCAAGACTTGCAGATGTTATCATAAAGAAAGCGGCAAAATAATAGCGAAATTTTGTAATATCCATTAATGATTTTTTATGGACGTTTTGGGAAATATATTGCAACTTCCTACTCATTGAGATTCCTGATAAATGCAACAATATTGCCTCGTATTTAGGATTTATAAAGAGGATACAAATTTTGCAATGTCGGAAAGCGTGTAATACCTTCCATTTTTGTTATAACTTGACATTGCATCCCATTTTTTCAGACGCCGCCGAACTGTTATAACAGAACAGTTAAGCTTTTCAAGGAGTTCTTCGAGAACGAAAATTCTTTTCTTTTTCCAATCTTTATGTACTAATTCAAACATGTTATCTAACGGCATAATACCCTCCTGATATAATATACGCTTTATGTAGCATATATAGCGTATACTCTATCATTAATATATAAAAAAACAACACCCTTTTGGTTTTTAAGCTTTTTATTTGAATGATTAAGAGTATATTTTACTAAAGAAGATACAGTGTCGCATTTAGTTTGAGGTCAAAAAGAACAATCCAACTGAATTTTGTGTTAATAGCAATTTCCTATTAGATGAACAAAGCCGGCTGCGCCGGAACTCGTAGTGCCAGGCTTTGATAAAGCCGGCATTGTCGCACCAGCGACAGGGTGCTCTCATCGAGAGCTACCCCTACCCGTGCAAAATACAATTTCCTATTAGATAAATATAACCGGCTGTGCCGGAACCCAAAATAGTACCCGGCGACTTCCAAGCGAAAAATTACACAATTCGCCCAT
>JAKIUY010000034.1 GCA_021647315.1 Victivallaceae bacterium | reverse complement strand
TTCAACTAATATTCAATTCCCAATGCTCAATTTTCAATTTCAAAGTTTTTTTCTTCACTTCATCTGTTGGATATTCCGTGTGCGATATTGGATATTCAATTTTTTCCTATTTCGCACGAGTCATTAAATTACGAACTACGAATTACGAATCCTATTTTACCTCATTCGATGTCTGTCTTTGCAAGCTCAAACTCAAATCTAATAGGAATTTATTGCGCTACGCTTCATCTGTCACTGCGTTCGGGTAGGTATTTCCGCTAGTAGTTTCACTTCGTGGTTTTTAACAGGCGACATCCTGGCGACACTCTCGTCGAGGACGAAGTAAAATCCATAGTCCCCATTGGGGATTATTTGCCCACGCGCCTGGCACGTGACTACGAACGTGTCTTAGAAGTCGCAGGGTACTATTTTTAGTTCCGGCAAAGCCGGTTATGTTCTTAAATCCAATAGGGATGTCTTGACCGTAGCCACGGGTGATTAACCCGTGGTGAAATATACCTCCATTTTTCAGCTCCATAGGAGCGGATTACATTGTACCAAGCCCCAAGCCTCACTTCATCAATGTATGTTTCAGTGCCTGATTAACGTTTTCCGCAAATTTGAAGGTCAGTTTATTTTTTATATTGTCCGGGATTTCTTCCAGATCCTTGCGGTTTGCTTCCGGCAGAACAATGGTTTTTATGCCTGAACGCATGGCGGCAATAACTTTTTCTTTGATGCCGCCGACTGCGGTTACCCGTCCAATCAGGGTTATTTCTCCTGTCATGGAGAGTTCCGGCACTGGTTTTCGTCCGGTCATCGCCGAGAGCAGGGCGGTAATAATGGTTATTCCGGCGGAAGGTCCGTCTTTAGGGGTCGCGCCGTCCGGCACATGAATATGGAAATTATTCTTGGTAAACAGCTCTTTGCGGATTTTAAATTTACCGGCATTGCTGCGGATATAACTGAATGCTGCTTCAGCACTCTCTTTCATGACGTCGCCCAGTGAACCGGTAAGTTTCAAGTTACCGTTGCCCGGCATAACTGATGCTTCCACTACTAGAATGGTACCGCCGACGCTGGTCCAGGCCATGCCGGTCGCGGTGCCCGGTGCTGGCATAGTTTCAGCTTTATCAACGGTGAACTGGTGTACACCAAGATATTTTTTAATATGTTCGACGCCGAGTAATGTGCGATCCGAATCTTTAATGGTTTTCTCAACCAGACTCCGGGCGTATTTGCGGCATACCTTGCCAATAGTACGTTCAAGACTGCGCACTCCGGCTTCACGGGTGTAGTGATTAATGATTTCATCAATGGCTTTGACTGAAAATGAGAGCTGACGCTGTTTTATGCCATTATCTTTCAGCTGACGCGGTACGAGGAAACGTTTGGCAATCTGTTTTTTCTCTTCCGCGGTATATCCGGGCAGGCGAATGATCTCCATTCTGTCTTTCAGTGCCGGCGGGATGGTTTCGGTGATATTTGCGGTAGCAATAAACATTACTGAACTCAGATCATAATCAAGTTCAAGATAATGGTCATTGAAGGCGTGGTTTTGTTGCGGGTCAAGTACTTCCAGCAGAGCTGAAGAGGGATCACCGCGATGATCATTGCCCAGTTTGTCAATTTCATCAAGCATAAAGAGTGGATTAGAGGTGCCAGCGCGTTTCAGACCCTGAATAATTCGACCGGGGAGGGCACCGATATAGGTCCGGCGATGTCCACGTATTTCAGCTTCATCGCGGACGCCGCCCAGTGACATTCTGATAAATTCTCTTCCCATGGCTCTGGCGATGGACTGCCCGAGTGAAGTTTTCCCGACTCCGGGTGGTCCGACAAAACAGACAATTGGTGCTTTTCGATCTTTTTTCAGTTGCAATACTGCCAGGAACTCAAGGATGCGCTGCTTGATGTCTTTCAGTCCATAATGATCTTTATCGAGGATTTTTGCAGCTTCCTGAACGTCAAGTCGGTCGTCGGAATAGATATTCCATGGCACCGAGATGAGCCAGTTAATATAGCTGTAAGCTACATGATATTCTGCGGCTGCCTGCGGAATAACCTCAAGCCGTTCAAGTTCTTTATTAATTGTTTTCAATACAACTTTCGGCAAGTCGATCTCTTCAAGTTTTTTCTTGATCACCACTACATCCGGATTGCCGCTGCCTTCGCCCAGCTCTTTTTTTATGGTCTTAAGCTGTTCACGGAGAAAAAACTCACGTTGTGATTTTGACATGGCGGTCTGCACCTGATTCTGAATTTCACTGCCGAGATGGAGCACTTCTACTTCACGGTTGAGCAGTATTGTCAGCAGCTGCAAGCGTTCATCGAGGTTGATCAGGTTGAGTAAAGCAAGCTTTTCGGCAAAGTCTATATTCAGGGTGTCAATGATCAGGTCGGTGATTCTGACACTGTTATTTAGATTCAGAATGGCAATTTTCAATTCATCCGGAAAATTTGGTGTATAAGAGATTATTTCCTGAAATTGATTGGTCGCATTTTTTACCATTGCGGCAATTTCGAGACTTTGTTCGTTACGTTCCTTGATTTCACTGACCAGTGCCTGAGGCTCCTTGCCTGGACAGCCTTGTTCGAATTTAATCCTTTTCAAGCCGCGTACCAGCACCCGGACAGTGCCATCGGGAAAATTAAGAATCTTGACAATTCTGACTAGTACGCCAACAGTTGAAATCATGTTGTCGTTAAACTTAACACCATTGAATTTGATGTCGAAAGACAGTGCCTCCGCCTCTTCTGGGGTTGGTAACGGCGGAAAGATAGCCAGTAATCGGTCATCTTTAGATGCATCCTGAACCATTGCGATATTTTCTTCGCCGTTTATAACCAGCGGGGTCAAAGTATATGGGAAAACCACTACCCGGCTCTCGTGTAATACTGGAACTCGACTCGTGCCTTCGGGTATAGTTGTAACGTTATTGTTGTCATCAACGGTAACGGTGATATTGTTAACGCTTTTTGCCATCTGTAATCTCCTGCGCCGGCGCGTTATCATGCGCGGCTTAATTATGTAAAATAAAAAAAATAATATTCAGAATGGTATTATAATCGTTAATCATGGCAAAGCAAGTATCAAGTAAGGGAAATTTCGGGTTCTGACCATTGTTGAAGAGTAAAGCCTGTTTTATTGAGTGGAGCAGGTTCTGTAGCCACAGCTTCCAGCTGTAACTAAAATAATAAACAAGATAAAAAAGTTTTTGTTGTGGAAATTACGTTTTTGGAATGTATACTTTTCACCTCGTTTATATTTTAATCTAATTGGAGACACAAAAAAATGTCTTTGCAAGCACAGAATAATCAGAAGATTTTGTTCATCGGCGATAGTATCACTGATGTCGGCAGAAGAGTGGCGGAACGCCCTTATGGAAATGGATTCGTTAAAATTTTCCGCGATATGCTCATTGCACGCGAACCAGAGAAACAGATTGAGATCATTAATAAAGGGATAGGCGGCAATACTGTTTGGCAGCTCCGCGACCGCTGGACTGATGATATGCTCTTCTTTAAACCGGATTATCTGGTTATGCTTATTGGGATTAATGATTTGCATCAGTTTTTGAATGGCAGTATGGAAAAAGATGAGACCCTGCAGAAGCATAAAGATGCTTATGATGAGATACTTGCCCGTACAGTAAAAGAACTGCCAGACTGTAAAATCCTGCTGCTTGAACCATTTTTCATGAGTCGCGATACAACATCAAAATCCTCTAGAACCCTAGTTCTTGACCTGTTGCCTGACTACACTGCCGTAACTCGTCAGATGAGCGAGAAATATAATACTGGGCTGATTGAAACACAGAAATTATTCCAGAATATTCTGAAATACTATGAGACCGATACTATCTGCTCGGAACCTGTACACCCTAACACGACTGGACATTTAGCAATAGCTGAAGCAGTCTATAACGCCTTGAGTGCTGGTGAATAATTAAGCAGGTGAATCATGTTTGTAGTTCCGCCTTTAGGCGGTGTTTTTGCGAAGCTTCAGCGAGCGGAATTGTAGGCACTTGCTGCTTGTCAAGTAGAAAACCTTTTGACATGGTTTATCCTGTTGTCATAACAACGCAGTCGCGGAGTTTGAAGCGGTATCTGCTTTCGTATGCCACTCAATTAGGATAGCGTCTAATTCGGAAAACATGTCTGGGCAATGTCGTCGGCATCGGTAATTGCCATCAGCAGGCGGTCAATACCCAGCGCGCAACCGGACGATTCAGGTAATCCATGCTCCATTGCGGCAAAAAAGTCATTAGCTTCAGGGTAGGGGGATAAGCCATTTTTCTGGCGTTGTCGGGCAGCTGTGGTAAAACGCTGGTGCTGTTCATCAATGTCGGTAAGTTCACTGTAGGCGTTGGCTATCTCCAGTCCCCCAAGGTAGAGTTCCCAGCGTTCAGCATAACAATGTCCGTTTGATTCATTTAGCTTTGCTAATGCTGCGCGGTCGGCAGGATAATCTTTGAGGAAGGTCATTCTGTCCAAACCAAGGTTTGGTTCAATTTGGTCAACCATGATTTCATCAAAGATATTCTGTTCTATAGCCTGTTCAACGCTGATCCCGGCGAACTTTTTATAGGCATCGTTAACGGTGATGGTTTCCGGAGTTAATGAAAAATCTATGCAATGGCTGCTATAGTTGATTTTTGTGGAGCCGCAGAGTTCGTGAACTGCGGTTTTAAGCATGGCGGCAGTAAAATCAAGTAGTTGATTGTAGTCGGCCTTAGTTTCATACCATTCAAGCATGGTAAATTCCGGCCGATGGCGTTTGCCGTATTCACCGGCTCTGAAACATGACCCGATCTGGTATATTTTTTCATAACCGGCAGCCAGGAGGCATTTCATTTCCAGTTCCGGGCTGGTACGGAGAAACTTATCACCGGTCTGTGGGGCTTCGATAAACTCTTCCGGTGCCGGTGCTGAAATAACTGTCGGTGTATTAACTTCGATAAAACCATGGTTATCGAAAAAACTGCGCAGTGAACGAAGAAGCCCGGCACGTGATGTGAGCCGGGCTTTAATATTTTCCAATTGTGCGATATTATTCATAAATAATTCATAAATCATAAATTAATTTAGACCGTTAGCCGCTCTTGCATTTTCTGGCAGGACTTGAGGATTTATTTCCGCTTCCGCAGCGATGCAGGAGCGGAGTTTGAAGCGGTATCTGCCTTCAGATGCCACCTGATTACGCTTTGCTGACGCGTTCGGCATATTCGCCGGTTCGGGTATCAATTTTTATCACATCGCCTTGATTTATGAATATCGGAACCTGTATTTCATAACCGTTATCAAAATTTGCCGGTTTAGTAATATTTGTCGCGGTATTGCCCCGAGCCCCGGGCTCAGTCTCAATAATCTCTTTTTCAATAAAGGTTGGCAGGGTAATTTCAATAGCCTGATTGTTGAAGAGCAGGATTTCACACAGGCTGTCTTCAATCAGGAAATAGAAGTTTTTACCCATAAATTCTTTGCTGATACGCATTTCTTCATAGGTTTCTGCATCACTGAATACCAAAAAATCGCCTTCGCTGTATGAATAGTACATTTCCCGTGCTTCAAGAGATGGTTTGCCGATTTTATCTGAAGGACGGAAGGTTCTGTCCATGGTGTTACCGGCAATCATATTTTTCATTTTGCAGCGGTAAAGCGCGGTGCCTTTACCTGGTTTGCAGAAATCAAAATCGGTAATAACCCATGGATCCCCATCAATCTCAACTTTCAGCCCTTTTCTCAAATCAGATGCACTGTACATATATTTATATCTCCATTTATTATATCCATTTAACGGATAGTTTTTGCTTTGTTTTATGGCAACCAATTAAAATATAGCTAAAACGCAATCTTTCAACTGAAAAACTAACAAAACTCAGCAACAAGAAATAGTTAGATTCGTGGTTAAATAGTTTTTTGACTATTGTATTGCAGTTGCCTCGTAACTATTATTTTTATAAATAGACTTGCGTTGTCGAATATTGCGAGTAGAATAGTAATAGTTTTTTTTATATTTTGATCGTAGATAGCAAGACAACCCAAATAAAAACTACCCATAATGGGTATAACCGGGAGATTTTAATGCATATTGGATTTATTGAAGACACACCGTTGCGCGGCGGAACACAAATTTGGGTAACCGAAGCGGTTCGTGATTTTATTGCCAAAGGCGAAGCGGTAACCGTACTGGCTCCGACAGATTCATTTGTGGCTGAAGATTGCCGGGAAGCCGGGGCGCGGGTCTGTACTTATGATTATGACCGGATTGTGGATAATCCCGATGAATTTAAAACTATATGGACAGAAGCACTGGAACCTTGTGCGGTAGCGGTGACAACTGTTCATCCGCCACGGGGTGACTTTCACTGTGTGATGTTTGCCGGTGAATGTATTAAAGATGGTGGACTGAATACTATTCTGATGCCCAAGACCGGTTCAATTGTGCCGTGGTATAAACGTGAATACTATATGCCATTTCCTGAAGTCAATACCCATGTGATCTGCATCACCAAATTTACCCGTCAATATCTGATTGATGACTATAAGATCCCAGCGGATAAAATTGAACTAATCTATCAGGGCACTGAGGTAGATCGTTTTACTTCGACTCCCGAATCCAAAACTGAAGCGGTTAAACGTTATCCATTGACTCCCAATGCCGGCCCGGTACTCGGCTCAATCGGTGCGATTGAAAACCGTAAAGGACAGATTATTCTGCTGCAGGCGGTCAAACGTTTGCTGGATAACGATAAATTGCCGGATATTCAGGTAATGTTTGTTGGTGAAGGCCCGGATGAAGCGATGTTGAAAGCAGTGACCAAAGTTTATGGGCTGGAAGAACATATCTCATTCTTTCCTTTTACCAGTGAACCTAATTTTGTTTTTGACCGGATTGATATTCTGGCATTCCCAAGTCTCTATAAAGAGGGCTTGCCAAATGTTCTGCTGGAAGCCATGTCGATGAAAGTTCCGGTGATTTCTACTGATCTGGCGGGGATTCCCGAAGTGGTGTTTGACGGCGAAACAGGCTTTTTGACAGATCCGGGTAATATTGAACAGTTTTCCGATGCGATTGAAAAGGTCTGGGAGAATGCTGAAACCTGTCAGCAGATGGGGAATAAAGCCCGTCAACTGATGCAGGATGAGATGGACAAGAAAAATCAATTCGAGACCTTCCGCAAATTTTTTAATGCTCAATAGACAGAATCATTGATAACAGAATCATTTTTTTGTCAACGAATTTTGCGAATTAGACGAATTTTATTATAATGTGTCCACAGTCGAATAACTTTTATTGTTTTTATTTCATCTAAGATTTGATAAACAAGATTCCAAATCACCAGCCAATCTCTGTACTGCATTCTTCTACTGGTGTTTTAAGCCTTATTGAATTTTTTTAATTCATTAATGACTGCCGAGGGCAGTTTTTCTGCCGTTCCGGTATTGGGATTATTTTTGCAATAGGCACATGGTGCTTGGCACGTGACTACGAACGTGTCTTAGAAGTCACAGGCTACTATTTTTGGTTCCGGCGTTGTCGAGCGAAGCGACACCTGAAAGAACCCGGTTATGTTCATTGCTATTCATCAAAATCCAGGATCGTGGGTTGAGCTGGCTGGTTGCGGGTATTTCGCCCCGGTGCTGGTGTTGGAGTTGTGGTTGAAGCTGGTTGTGTTTTTTGCGGAATCCGGTAATGGGTCTCAAAAAACAGGGCATTGGGTTCAACGCTGATGAATAGGTCAATGCCAGTAATTGCTTGGAGCAATTCAGGTAATTTTTTTGTTTCACGAATAATATTTGAACTGCGCTGATATTTTGGTTGAGGTGTGTCACGGACTATGGGGATTTGTTTGACTGTTGAATCAGCGACAACCATGTTTTTTACGGGGAAAAGGTGGAGCTTTCTAATCTCATTAGGCAGTGACGAATTCTGCATTGAGAAAAACTCTTTTATTCTGAATAGTCGATTATATCTGCGCCAACTGGCTAATCCACGATTTTTAAGTGCTTCGAACCACATTTTTCTTCTTAATTGATAACCTTGGATAAAGTCTACCGAAAGTCTGATGTCACATGGCACGGTATCAACAATGGTTTCAGCGGACGAATTATCCCGTATACGGCCTAGCGTTGTTGGATCAACCCCAAAATATTGCAGTCCATTTTTGCTATTATTAAAACGCATAAGAGGGAATTGATTGGAAGACGCGTCCTGCATGATATCAATGTTTTTATATTGTGATGGCGTGAAATTCATTCTTCCGGTCAGTCTTCTTGCTGCTATAGCAACGACAGAAGATACTGACAATGCGGCTGGTATTCGCATATACGACATCCTGTCATATTCACGTTTAGGCAGTAACCATGTCGCCGGGCTGTAAGAGCTTGGGGCAAAGTCAAAGGCAGATAGTTGGATAAATACCAGCAGTGGCAGTGGGGTTTGAATACCAAAGCCTTTAAGTGGAGTGGTGGGAATGGCGATGCTAATATCCATTACTTTGCCGTTAATTTTAGTCAATGCATGTTTGGGTTTCTGTTTGGAGACAAAATTGCTTAGTGACCTGAATTCAGAACGGTTACTGATTGGACTGACATAGAGTCTGGTTTTGTAGATGTCCTTGGCACTTTTTACCAGCTGGAAAGCGATCGGATCCATTTGCCGCCAACGCCGGGAATAGATGCGTTTGAACTCATTATAGCGTTTTAATTCAGTAGGTGTGACTTTTTTGAATGGAATTTGATCGATGGGGGGATGATCATAGAGCGTTCCCAGCTCTTTGTCGCTGACGATGCCATTTTTTTCTTTCAAACCGGCAAATAGCCAATTTTTAAATTCAGGTTTCAGGAATGGATCATTCTTTAATTCAGCTACTGTTGGTATTTTATGTGGATAAAGTTCGTAGTTGCGACAAAGTTTGAGTAGATAGATGAAACGCAATCTGGCATCCAGTTCAGCTAGCCGGTTATTCAGTATTTGCCAGCGGGGCGAGATAAAGTTAGTCAACCAGTAGTCACTAAGATAGATGAAACAGAGTTCCTGCTCATCTTTTTGGGCAGTGAGACGCTGGCGTGAATAGGTAAAGTTATTCAGCTGTTCAATACTGCGTTGTTTTTTATGAGCATTCAATGCCATGCTATAAAGTTTTTTAGAAGTCGAGAGCATAATGATATTTTTTGCCGGACTTGAGACATACGGAGCCGTTGGCAGGGCGGTAACTGTTTTTTTAGTTTTTATCACTATCAGAATACTGGTGCCGGACTGAAAGTAGGGATCCCAACCGGCTAGTACGATTGATTCAATATTATTTTCAAGATTGGCTTTCAGGTAGATTTTATCTGCCAAGCCTATTTTTTTCAGATATTTATCGATAATTTTGGCTGCTGATAATGGATAGGTATCTGGTGACCATTTATCAAACTGTTTGGCTGATCCTGACAGGGTTGATTGCATATCTTTTAAATTCTGCCATTCGATATAGTAACAGCTTCTCGGGATCCATTGGGCAATCCCGGGCTGAGTCGTGGTTTGGGCCACCGTGACCGGCGGCAACATAATTGGTGTTGGAGCTTTTTCTGTAGCTTTTTCTATCAGTGGTTGGTTATTGTGTCCCATAGGGATTGCATCGCGAATATCACTGAGCCCACTGATATTAAACAGTAATTTAGCTAAATTATCAGATTTCCAGTTTTTCGGTCTTGACGTAGGGATTGAGTTAAAAAATCTCAGATATAGTAATGTTTCCAACTCAGAGTTTTCATATTGGTTCAGGTTATTGGTGAGGTTTTGTTTCAGTCCATTGAGCCACGTTGACTGAAGCATAGCAGTAGCTTTGGCATCATCATCAATAAATTTAACCTTAACCTTTTCGTTATATGTATATGGCGAGTAGCGTTGGTTTGATCTTAGCCGACTGTATATTAAAAAGGTACTGTTTTGACGTTCTTTAAGAAACTTGAGCCCATTTGCGGGTAGTAAAAACAGACATTCAAGCTTCAGCTTATTATCATTTTGATTGACCGAGAAAACTGGATAGAGCGGACGTAATCTGCCTTTTGCCGCCTGCGGTTTAGTTAGTTTGCCAAGACTTATTTTTAATTCATTAAGACTGTATTCTTTAAAATTATTATTGAGAGCTTTTTTTATCAGAGTATAGCGACAGACCAGTAGTGGAAATTTACTGTTGCTGTAGATAGATAATTCAGCCTGAGACGCGGGTGCTTTTACCGGTTTACCTATTGCAGAATTGATAACAATCAAACCAGTAACCAACATAATGATAAAATGTTGCAACATAATAGATCCCCTTTGTTTTGTTGTTTCTATATTTTGAGCGTTTAAAATATCTTCTTTTCAATTCGTAATGAATTAATAAAAGGCCACCAATAGTCAGGAACATCATCAGCCTCGTATAGATCATCATTTGGTTGCATAAGCCGGATACAGTACCATACACCATAAAACTCTACTATCCCAGTCCACTGATAATATTTTGTTTTCTTTTCATTCGCGATGGGGAACACATTTAAATAACAGCTTCTAGAGGCATTACATCCAAGAAAAAAAATCATTCTGCTGTTAATCATTCTGCAGAAAATGATCCGGTCAAATTAACTATAGGGCTTGAAAATAAGCTGGATAAACGTAACTTAAAACTTCTTGTAATACTATTTTATCTAATCAAACTAAAAGGGTAATAAGATGAAACGTTATTTAATGCTAGCTGTGACAATGTTGGTGGCTGTAATGGTTGGTTGTGGGAAAAATGATTCGACCGGTAAGAAGAAGGCATTTATCTCTATTGGTACCGGTTCCATGACCGGGGTCTATTATCCGGTCGGCAGCGCGATTATGAAACTTGTCAATAAAGATAAAACAGGCGTTGATATTAAGGCCAAAGTTGAATCTACCGGTGGTTCAGTCTATAATATCAATGCAGTGATTAACGGTGATCTGGATTTCGGAGTTGCGCAGGCCGACCGTCAATTCCAGGCGGTTAAAGGTTTACAGGAATGGCAAGGTAAACCGCAAACAAAACTGCGGGCAATCTGCAGTCTGCATCCTGAGATTATCACTCTGGTGGCAACCGATGCCAGCGGGATTAACACTCTGGCTGATCTGAAAGGTAAAAAAGTTAATATTGGTAATGCCGGATCCGGCAACCGGGGTAACGCTGAACAGGTATTGAAAATTGCGGGGATTCCGCTTGAATCGTTCACTGCTGAAAGTCTGAATGCCGGTGAATGTCCGAAAATGCTTCAGGATGGCAGGATTGATGCCTTTTTCTTTACCGTTGGTCATCCGGCCGGAACGATTAAGGAGGCAACTGCCGGTAAACGCAAAGTTCATTTCGTGCCGATTACTGGTATGGCGGAGCTGATTAAAGAATGTCCTTACTACGCTGTCGCTGATATTACAGCGACCTATTATCCGATGTCAAGCTCAAAAAAAGACGTTCCTTCTATCGGTATGATGACGACATTTGTTACCTCTGCCGATGTGCCGGAAGATGTGGTTTACAAGGTTACCAAAACTATTTTCAGCAATCTTGATGAATTGAAAAAAATGCATCCTGCACTGTCTAATCTGACTAAAGCAGGGATGCTGAAAGGTTTAAGTGCGCCACTGCATCCCGGTGCAGAAAAATATTTTAAGGAAATTGGCATATTATAAGCATTTTTTTGCAAAATGATGGTAGATGTTTTAAGTTTTGACGCAAAGCGTCTTTGGAGTGCGGTGATTATTCGCCGCTTTTACGCTTAACGTTCAATTTGCATAGAACATATTAAGCGTTTGCAGTGTATTTCAACTCTCATCCAAAGCTCAAAAAAGAATTCACTTCGCGGTTTTCAACAGGCGCAATCCAAAGCCTGCGGCTCAAAATATGTTACGTATCAATCAAATTAAAACAGGAAATATTTGTGTCATTATTGGAACAGGATAAATCAATTGAAGAGCAGAATGCTGAAATAGAAAAATATGCCAACTGGGAATTCGGGCCGCGTTCGTTTGCCGGGGTTGAAAAATGGCTGCTGGTGCTGATTGCCACTTCATGGTCGATCTTTCAATTTTTGCTGCCGATGTTTCTGACTATTCCTTCAGATCAGGTTAGGGCAATTCATTTGGCCTTTGCCATTGCGCTGGTCTTTTTGAGCTTTCCATTGATAAAAAATCGTTACCTGGCCGATAAGCTGCAGGGGCGATTTCGTTTTCTGACTAAAACCAAAGGTGCCAGTTGGCTGGATTATCTTCTGGGTATTATTGCTGTAATCTCGGTACTCTATTATATTTTTGAGAAAACCGGTCTTGAAGCCCGGCAGGGGAATCCGATTGCCAGTGACTTTATTTTCGGAATTGTCATGTTGGTGCTCTTGCTTGAAGCCGCGAGAAGAGCTTTGGGCCCAGCACTGCCTTGTGTCGCTATCGTGTTTATTGTTTACAGCTTTTTCAGTGAATATATGCCATCTTTTCTGGCCTTTCAGAACGCCTCATTGACGAAAATTATTAATCAGTTGACTATGAGTAGTCAGGGGGTATATGGAATTCCACTGGATGTTTCGGCTCAGGTGGTCTTTCTCTTTGTCCTGTTCGGCGCGATGTTGGAAAAAGCCGGTGGTGGGTACTATTTTATCCAGCTCGCACTGAGTGCCCTGGGGCGTTTTCGTGGCGGTCCGGCAAAAGCAGCGGTTCTTGCCAGTGGTTTGACTGGGATGGTTAACGGTTCAAGTATTGCCAATACTGTTACTACCGGCACTTTCACTATTCCGCTGATGAAAAAGACCGGATTCTCTGCCATTAAGGCGGGAGCGGTTGAGGTGGCTGCCAGCACTAATGGGCAGCTGATGCCGCCGATCATGGGCGCGGCGGCCTTTATTATTGCTGAATATTGTAATATTACCTATTTTGAGGTTGTCAAAGCGGCATTTATTCCGGCTTTTATCTCATATATCGCCTTGATTTATATTACCCATCTTGAATCATTGAAAATAGATTTGAAACCATTGGATAAAAAAGATATTCCGCCGTTCTGGAGAACGCTGTTCGGCGGGCTGCATTTTTTGATTCCGCTGTTTTTTCTGCTCTATCAATTGATAATTGAACGCCGTTCGGCTCAATATTCCGTATTCTGGGCGATTGTTGCTTTAGCGGGTTTGATTCTGGTTGTTGAGCTTATAAAAAGTGGCAGGAAAGTTAAATATGGTCTGATTAACGCCTTTAAAATTATTCTGGACAGTCTAGTTGCCGGTGGTCGAAATATGATGACCATCGGTGTTGCGGTTGCCGCTGCCGGGATTATTGTCGGTATTGTCGCGCTGGGGCTTGGCAGTACTTTGACTGAATTGATCGGACATATCTCCGGCGGCAGCTTAATTGTTATGCTCCTGATAACCGCAATCGTCAGTTTGATTTTAGGTATGGGATTGCCGACTACCGCTAATTATATTGTTATGGCATCATTGACGGTTCCGGCGATTGTAGCTTTAGCCGGTGAAAGCGGTTATGCTGTTCCTCTAATTGCCGCTCATCTGTTCTGCTTTTATTTTGGTATTCTTTCCGATGATACACCACCGGTTGGGCTCTCGGCCTATGCTGCCGCCGCCATTTCGGGTGCTGATCCGATAAAGACCGGTATTCAGGGTTTTAAATATGATATTCGTACCGCAATTCTGCCATTCATGTTCTTTTTTAACACTGATCTTTTATTAATCGGAGTTACGAGCTGGAGCCATATCATAATGATTTTCTGTTCAGGCGTAATTGCGATGTTTGCTTTTGCCGCTCTGACGCAAAATCATTTGTTGGTTAAGAATCGAATATGGGATGCTGTTATACTATTATCTTCGACAGCAGTATTGTTACGGCCTGACCTGTTCGAACGCTGGACTGGACAGCCGGTATGG
This sequence comes from Victivallaceae bacterium, assembly GCA_021647315.1. GTDB lineage: Bacteria > Verrucomicrobiota > Lentisphaeria > Victivallales > Victivallaceae > JAKIUY01. The sequence continues at coordinate 23,606 of JAKIUY010000034.1, read as the reverse complement.
CTCTGGTATGTCATTGGAGCGTTATTATTCGGTCTCGCCCATCTAATGCAATGGCCGCGTCGGAAAGCGTGTCGGTGACAAGGACTCTCAAATTTATTTTTGGGTGAGCCCCAGGGGAAAACTAGTTTCTGCCAGTTCGGTTAATTTATCTTTTGAAATTCCATAGACGATTATATTTAGCTTTAAGGTTGCCTCGGTTGCATTTGCGGGTAGTTTGCCTTTGACGTTCGGTTGCCGGTCTGTGCCTGTTGTACTGAATAACATAAAACCGCCACCAGATGATTTTAATATTGCTTTGATATGGCCGATTACTTTACAATTGTTCGCGTTAAGTTTATTTGCCAGTTGCTGTAATTGGCGTTTAATCATAGATTCAATATCATCAGGAATTGGAATTATAGTTTGTTCTGCTGCATAAACAACCGGTGGTTCGCCTTTGTCATTAGCTACTGTTTCCGGTTCTGGATGATGGTTGTCATGATAATCCTGTTCTGATTCAGCAATTAATGTTTCGGCCAGTTCTGCTATGCCGATATTATTAAGTGCCGAAATATGGCGGAACTCAATATCAGGTTTAGTTTTATGCAGTCGGGCTTCAAGTTGAGCTATGGCATTTTTTTCAATTAAGTCGATTTTATTGATCACAATGATATCAGCGACATTGATGCCATCGTTGATAATTGGCAGTGACAGATCATCAAGTTTGGCAAAACGTTCTGCATCAATAACGGTGATAACTTTAATGAAATCAATTTCACCGCCGTACCCGAGCAGCGCGTTTACCACCTGACGTGGGGAGGCAACCCCTGACGGTTCCATTAGCACCACATCGGGCGCGAAGTCATGTTCCAGATTAATCAATGTGGTAATGAGATCTAGGCGCAATGAACAGCAGACGCAACCGGAATAGATCTCTCTGACTTCCATGCCATCTTCCCTAAGCACCAAATCATCGATACCTACTTTGCCTACCTCATTTTCAATAATCGCCAATTTTTTCCCGGCGGCGGAAAATGCTTTAGCCAATGGCAGTAAAATTGAGGTTTTTCCTGAGCCGAGAAATCCGGCAATAATATATAATTTCATAATACCTCGTTCATTTTTAAAACAGTCCGAAACAAATTCTTCCGGCCAGCACTGCGGCATCTTCGGCATTGAATATTTTTTTCGTGCAGCTATCGAAGAACAGTTCAGCTTCAGGAGCAAATTCATCATTGCCGAGCCGGTAGACCAGAGTGACATCAACTTCCCCAATCGTTTTGATTACTGCCGCGAAATCACCTATGTCAGTTTGGACCCAGTCAAAACGGTTCAGATTTTTCTTCAGGCTGTCAAGATCGTTGCCGAAACGTTTTGCTAGCGGCTGGACAGAACGTGACAGGAATGGTTCGAGATAAAACTGTCCACCGGTAAATTCTCTGAACGGCATCAGCTCACCAGTTTTTTTTATGTGGAACTCACAACCTAAATAGTGGAGCAGCAGCAGTCGGTCGGCTGGCTTGGCAGCTTTACCATCAAGGTTTGTCAGGCTGAAGTCTGTTATGTTCAGCAGCATATCTCCACCGAACATGCGTATGGCGACAGTGTTGTCGGCTTTCGGGGGCAGGTTGACAGTTTTGAGTCTATGATTTAAATCTATTGCCGATAGTTTTTCAATCGCCATCTCAATGGCCTTATCCAGAGCATCTTGTTTTGACATTGTGTTTGAAAACCTTATTTTAATTGTGTATTAATTATTTCTGCTGATTTTTTATCATATACAGCTTTTGAAATCAATCCTTTATCATATATTTTTTTTAATTTTGTCAGGCTGCTTTCAATATTGTTTTCTGGCATTTCCGGTTTAGCTTTGTTTGTATGAGATATTTTTGCTGTTTGTAATATCGCTTTAAATTCATTCAGCGCATCTGATAAGCTGGAAAATTTAAATTTACTTTGTTTGAGTTTTTTTGTACAGGATCTTATTTTTCTCTGTGCCTTGCTCATCTCTCTATCCAGTTTTTTATTATCTTTAGCATATTGTTTAATTAGGCGTTGCTGGGTTTTGCTCAGCTCGTCATAGTGCTCACTGTCTTCATTAAAACTATCTATAATCTGCTGTGCCTTTTTTATTCTATCATCATTGCTGTCAATGGTTTTCTGTAATTTTTTAATTTCAGTCTCTTTGGTGGCGATTGTTTTTGTGAAATCTTTGATTTCATCTTCTAGGTTTACTAATTTTTCATCTGCCGAAGTTACATTGTCTTTGGCTAAGTATATCTTTCCATCAACCAGCATATAATCTTCATGGGCAAGAAAAAATTTAGCTTGTCCGAGCAGTTTTGTTGATGCAAACAGTGGTTTTCCGTCTAAGTTATACAGTACTTGACGGGTTAGCAGTACAGGAATTCCTTTTTGAATGATTAGCGGTTTGATGGTTTTTATCTTCGTTTGATATTGTTGCGCCAGAATAGCTTGTTTTTTTTTCTTTTCTGCCTGCCGTTGCTTTATCAATGCTTGGCGTTTGGCTAACTTGTCCGCTTTTTTTTGTTTTTTAAGTCTCAGTTTTTCGTTATAACGATCAGCTTTTGCTTTGTCGTAATGAAACTCATCCTGGATTGCTTTGGGCAGGTTGTTAAAATTTTCGAAGGAGGCGCCGTATGAGTGGAATATGGTTAAACCATTCACTTTTGCTTCCACATCGACATCTTTATAAGTTTTGCCATCATTAGTGGTGATGTCTCTTGCTGATACTGTAATTACGGTACAAAACATGAGAATTGAACCGGCTATGGTTGTTTTTATTGACATTGTAAAACTCCTCGGGTTATTATTATTTATTTCTTGCTATACATTATATTTTATTAGCGATTTAATATAAATTTAGATATGAGCTTTACAAGTAATAATATAAAAAATAGAGCTGTCTAAAATAGATAGGTCTGATAGGTCAGTCTTTGCGCTGTTCGCTATAAACTCCCGCCTGACAAAAAAAGAGCAGCTGTTTCTGTTGAAACAACTGCTCTGGTTTATTCATCGTACTGTTTAGGCGCTTAGTGCCTAGCATGTACTAAGTTGTTTTTCCGCTTCCATAGCGACGCAGGAGCGGAGTTTGAAGCGGTACCTGCCTTCAGGTGCCACCTGAGCTTATCCGAGCACCTTGTCAATAGCGGCCTCGAAGACTTGCAGTGATTCGCGCAATGCCTCTTCGTTAAGTGTCAAAGGTGGAGCAATTTTCAGACATTCACCACCGATACCGACTGGAGAGAACATCAATAACCCTTTGTAGAGACATTCAAGATTGATTTCGACTGCAGTTTTAGGATCAGGAGTTTTTGTGCCAGATTCAACGACCTGAATACCGGCTACCAGACCTTTACCATGGAAACAACCGAGGCGTTCCGGATATTTCTGCTGAATGCGTTGCAGTTCACTGCACATGATTTCACCCATTTTTGCCGCGTTCTCAACCAAGTTTTCTTTTTCAATCAACTTGAGGTTTTCAATGGCAGCAGTAACACAAAGCGGTGAAGCGGAGTGAGTTGAAGTCATTGATCCAGGAGCATAGAGTCCCATGATGTCTTTGCGACCGATAACCGCCGAAATCGGCAGAGAAGAGCTGATACCTTTACCGCAGGCAATCAGGTCAGGTTTGATGCCGTAGTGTTCAAAGGTGAACATTTTTCCAGTACGACCGAATCCCGCCTGCACTTCATCCATAATCAGTACAATGTCATATTCTTTACAGAATGCTTCAAGCTTTTGCGCGTATTCAACCGGTATGAAATCAGGACCGACCCCCTGATATGATTCAGACATAACCCCGGCAATATCCTGCGGATTGATACCCTGTTCTTTCAGACTGCTCAGGAAGAGCTCGAAAGAGGTGTCTTCATTCTTATAACCGTCTGGGAATGGTACTTGAATAAATGTACTGTCGCCATCAATAATCCATGTTTTCAGTTTATCCATACCACCGGCGAGTTGTGAAGCCATTGTCCGTCCATGGAAGGCATTTTTGAAGCTGACAAAATATTTTTTATTTCTGCCATGCTTTTCAATAGCATAGGTTTTTGCCAGTTTGATACAGTTTTCAGTAGCTTCTGAACCAGAACTGAGCAGGAATACCTGATAGTTGGCCGGTTCCGGAGCTATATCCTGAAGCATTTCAGTCAGTACCGCACGTTTTTCATGCACAAAAACATAGGTGGCAAGCAGTCCCTGATCAATCTGATCATGCAGAGCTTGTTTAATCTCTTCGCGACCGTGACCGGCGTTGGCAATCAGCACACATGAAGACCAGTCAATCCAGCGGTTGCCCCATTTGTCGGCAACGGTAAAATTATCAGCTTTATCCCAGATGATTGGCGGTTGACCCATCATTGAACGCGGTTCACTTTTTGCCAGTTTTTCAAAGATCGGCAGTGATTCAGGAACCGGAAGCGCAGTTTTAATGCTCCGGTATTTAGTTTCTATTTTTTCTACTTCAACTGGAATTAATGAATATTCAGCCATTGTATTCTCCTGTTTGTTATACCCGTTAGGGTAGGGGATAACTTGTTTTAACTTAGGTTTTATCCCATTATAATTAGTTTATTGAATGTTTTCCAAGGCAACGCCTCTGGATGTGATATTCTATGTTAGACGAACCTCTGCTTCCGTAGCGACGATAGTCGCGGAGTTTGAAGCAGTATCAATCAGACGAACGTCTGAGTTTTACTACCGGTTTTTCTCTACTGTAATCAATTGTCGCGATATCACCGCCACTGAGAATAGAGAGTCTTGCCGCTTCCTGAACCAGCTCATTATAAGCTGAATTCATCGGGGTGGCAATCAGTCCCTTGTCATTGGCTTTTTCGATACCGGCACGACGTAATTCCATTGCATCACTATTTGGATTAGCTTCAATGTCAGCTTCGATTGCTGAAGCCGTGGTCAAGGTTGCAGCCACAGAATCGTAACCATAGCCGATTGGCTTGAGGCCATCACCTTCCCACGGCGCGAGCCGGAAGAAGTCAGGGTTGATGTACTGGAAACGTTTGGTCTGATTGGCGGAAAAACCGTATTCAACTCCACGGTTATGGTCATCATGTGCTAATAGTCCGGCACAGTCATCACCGTCAAAATACATCACTAAGCCCTGATCGTTACCACCGGCACTGTCATCGGGATAGCCCAGACCATTATTGACTGACAGGATACCGCCGTTGTCAAATATCACGCGCCCATTTGTCCACATGTAGCCTTCTTTGCCGTTCGGGAATTTTCCTTTACGTCCGGTAACGGAGACTGCGACCGGTTTGAGATCGGTAATAAAACAGACTAGGTCAACATAGTGACAACCGACGTAGACGAACGGGTCGGTGTTTTCACAGGTGAACCAGTTCTGGAAGTTTGAATGACGATAGAAGTATGGTTCGATAAGTTTTGATTCTCCCAAAGCAAAGTCACCCAAGTCGCCTTGACGGTAATGTTTTCTCGCCAGCAGTGAACGACGGTCAAAACGTTTATGGTATTCAACACCGATAAAGACACCGCGTTCGAGTGCTTCAGCTTCAATTTCAAGTGCCTGGTCATATTCAAGCACTAGAGGTTTGACGCAGAGAATATGTTGATTAAACGGCAATACACCTTTGAGTACCGGGTAGTGAAGTTGATCGGGCAGGGCGATAATAACCGCACCGTAAGGCTCTTTTCCAGCCAATACTTTTTTATAAAGTTCTGTATCAGTCGAATCGCCTTCACTCAGCTCCGGACAGGTTTTGAAATCCTGCCCCGGGAATGCGTCACGCAGTTCTTTGTTTTCTTTAAGTGCTTTGAGCGCACTGACCCGCATATCACAGATGGTGATTTCGCCGATGATACCGAGGCGCTGCATCTGCAACGCTGACGGTAACAGCAGGTCATTAACAATCATTCCTGCTCCGATAATGGTTAATTCCAATGGTTTTTGTTGTTGTGCCATAATATACCTTATTTAATGATTAATGTTGAGATGCACGACCGTGCCTTTTTAATATATCCAATATTTAATGCTCCAGTTTCCAGTCTTTCATTCCCCCAATATTTTTTCCAGGACGATCGCTGCACCGCCGACGGCAACCCCTAAGCGACCGAAATGTGAATATTCAGCTATTGTTTGTCCGTTAAGCGGTCCCTGGATCAGCCCCTGTTTAAAACAGTTTCTGAAGTGGTTCAGGTATTTGTCGCCAAGTTCAGCTGCCCGACCACCGAGGACAACCATCTCCGGGTTGAGCAGATTGGCAACAATCTGAGCTGCATAAGCCATATATTTTGCATTTTCCTGAATAACACTGTTGACTTCAGGATCATCGGCATGATAGGCTGCGACAATGTCACCGAAACTAAGTTTGGTGTTTTTAATATTTTCAACCTGGGCGGTAATTGAACTTGCCCGGGTAAATTCTTCAAGTTGGCGGCAGGTGTTACCATCAAAAGCAGTTGATTGCGGCAACAGCATTTCACCAATTTCACCGGCGGCACCGAAACTACCGCGGAATATTTTACCGTCGATGACAATTCCTGCTCCAACCCCGCGTCCGCTGGTGATATAGACTAAGCTACGATGTTCTCTGCCAGCACCGAATCTGGTTTCAGCCAGAGCAGCGGCATTCGGGCGGTTTTCCAGTAATACCGGGAGACCGCACAGTTTTTCCAATTTTGCCGCCAGTCCACAGTTTTTAATATCCAGCGTGGTGCTGCCGATAATTTCATTAGTCTGCTGGTTGACAATCCCGGAAACCGCAATTCCAACTCCGTATAGTCGGTTACTCGTTGTTTTAGCCACCAGGTTTAGAATCAACTCTTTCAGGATTTTAAGAATATCGTCCAGACTATTCTCGTAATGCAGTTTTTTCTGTGCAACTATTTTACCGCAAAAATCACATAGCACACCGTTAATTACATAGTCATCACCGAGATCAATACCGATTACATAGCGATATTCACTATTCAGTTCCAGCAGAATCGGCCGTTTTCCGCCGCTTGATTCTCCTTTGCCGGTTTCTATAATAATTTTTTCGGTTGTCAAGTCATTGACAATAGCGGAAACAGTCGGTCTGGTTAGGCCGGTCAACTGGGATAATTCTGAACGGGAGAGACTTTGCCGATCCCTGATCAGATTCAATAGGGCAACTCGGTTTCCCGTTGCCCTGTTTCCAATTAATTTATTCACACTATCACCATACTTTGTTAAATTACATTACAAAGTTTAAATTTAGACCATTATTGCAACAATACAAATGCAGATGCACAAATCACTGAGAAAAAGCTTAATATTGCAGTGTTTCTGCAGATAAAATATTTTAATCTAATAGGAAATTATTACGCTGTGCTCCATCTGTCACTGCGTTCGGGTAGCTGTTTTTGACAGGATAACAGGATAAAACAGGATAAAATAAAAAATCCTGTCAATCCTGTCTGAAAAAGTTCCGGCGCAGCCGGTTATGTTCTGCCGAGCTGGAGGACTCAGCGTTCCCGGGGGGTTAGAAAATTTGCGAAGGGAGAAAGTTTTGCAGGGTATTTGCCAGTTGGGTCGTGTTGACTGGAGATGTCAGTATCGCGTTAAAGTCATCGGCGAAACGTTCTTTTGCTTCAGCACTATTCACTGTTGCTAGTAGCGGGATATTTGATTTTTTGCTGCAACGGTAGAGTTTTTTGATTATAGCGCGGTCCATATCCTGCATGCCTGTGTCGATAATAGCCAGTGCTATATTATTGTCTGGTTCTTCCATTTTTTTGAGAGCTTCTTTTGCAGAGTCAACTGGTACCGGATAAAGTCCCACTCTCAGCAGAACAAATGCCAGCATATTCTGAATATATTTGACATTACCGGTTGTCAATACCATTGCCGGTTCAAAATAGACTGAACGTCTTTTGGCACTTTTGACTATTTTTCCGAGTGGCTGAATGAAACTGACATGTGGAATATGAATGGTAAAGGCAGAGCCTTTACCAGGCGTGCTGTCAACGGTTATAATCCCACCCATTGCGATAATAGTTTGTTGGGCGAATATCAGACCTAATTGCTGTTTTTTCTGTACGTTAGGTTCTTTCAATTCAAACAGCTTGTCAAGCTTGTCAGAGGATATTCCGCTACCGGTATCGGAGATTACAATGGTCATTTCACCGATATTTGAATCGGGTTCCAGATTATAACTGATTGATATTTTTACTTCACCATGGTCGGTGAATTTTATGGCATTGTCAGTTAGCCCCATTATTACCTGTTTCAGATGAGCCTCGTCAAGTATAGGAATAATCATGTCCGGCTGTTCGAATTTTAATGTAATCTCTTTCTTTTCGGCAAAAGGTGAGAGCAGTACCTGGATATCATTTATCATCATGGCAAAGTTGAATGGTGTCGGAACCAGTTTGACACAGTCGGGCAGGGTTTGCTCGAAGTCATCGTTCTCAAACAGGGAATATTCCAGCATTTTCTGCTGTGATATATCCTTGATAATGCCGTACATTCCGGTTGCATGCTTATTTTCATCTAAAATGACTTGGGTGTAGGCTTCGACATATTTTATTTTTCCTTGTGGGGTTATAATCCGGTAATTATATTTTATTGGCTGTTGTTCAATCATCAGGCGAGCTGAAATTTCGATATGAACTCTTTCATTGTCATCCGGGTGAACTACTCTGGTTCCTGTTTCATAAACAAATTCGTTGTCAGGTGATAAACCGAAAATTTCGTATAACTTGCTTGATGCGTTGGCTTTATTAAGAATGAAATTGCCTTCCCAGTAACCTGCGTCTGCGGATGCCAAGGCATCTCTGAGTAGAATTGAACGTTGAAATTCTCCTGCGAAATCATCATTTTTTATTTTGCCGTCCCAAAAAGAACCGTGAGCCGTCTGCGGATCAGGCATTTTTTTCCGGTTGAAATAGAACAGGCTCACTGCGAACACGCTAAGTATAATAATTACCAGCAAAAAAATCCAGTGTAGGAGGTTGTTATTAATGGCTGTGAGGTCGGCAAATATTGGCGGAGTGATAAAAACAGGAAAAATCGTTAAATAGCCATATTTTAATGGACGCCAGACTGGGCTGAATATTTTATCGTTGACTTTTATCATCGCCAGTAACCTGTTTTGAGTGCGAGCCGCAATGGTGAAGGAAATTTTGTTTTCATTTTGAGACTTGTCTGTGGCATAATTGACTGTTGAACTCTCTCGATCTCCTTAATCAGAGTATCCCAGCTGTCAGGACGTTCATCAGGATTTTTTGCCATCATTACTTTAATCAGATGACTGCATGGCGGGGATAGAGTTCTATTGTGCTTTTCGGGTGGTGCTGGATTGCCAGCGAGTACGTAACTCAAGACGTTAAGCGGAGAATTTCCGTAGAACGGTAGTTTGCCGGTAAGCAGGTAGTAGATGGTGGTGCCAAGCGAATATATATCGGCGCGGCAGTCAATTGCTTTGTTGCCTCTGGCCTGCTCTATGCTGATAAAATGAGGCGTACCGATAAACTGGTTGGTTTGAGTCAGTTGGGTTACGTTGGTGCTGGGGAGCACGGTTTTTGATATTCCGAAGTCGAGCAGTTTAAAATTGCCTGACTTATCATGAATGATATTGGCTGGCTTGATGTCACGATGGAGCAGTTTATATTTATTCCAACCATATTTCAATGCCAGTGCTACCTGTCGTGCCATTTCCAGAATAAGTTGCTCATCAAGCATTCCACCATGGAGCCGGAGACAGTCGTTCATGTTTATCCCATCAACATATTCCATCGCAATATAATAATTATCTTTTTCAACTCCAGCTGTGTAAATTCTGACAATATTCGGGTGTTCAAGTTTTGCTGCCAAATTAGCCTCTTTCTGAAAACGTTTAATACTGTCATCATGTAGTGTGGTTGCAGGGTGAAGTACTTTGAGGGCAATCATTTCAGCAGACTTATCATCTTGCTTGTTGCAGAGATAGACACAGCTTGAACCGCCGTTTCCCAGTAGTTTTATAATCTGATAGCCAGCCAAGGCGGTTCCCTTGAACTGAATCAGCCGGTTTCTTTCCACGCAACGGCGATTGCCGCATTGCGGACAGATATAGATATCCTGTTCTTCCGGTAAAGGACTCATCAGACAATGACATTTGGTACATACTGCTGAATCCCCGAAGGAGACAGTAGTGTCACTGGTACTCAATACATCTGGGTTCATATATGCTACCTAATATTTTCATACTCCGTTATTGGCAATCCCATTTTACCAATAAATACTGTAAGGAATTTCATCAAGTTAATCTACTAATATAGATGTTGTCAGTAGAAAAATCAAGTTTTTTTGATTTGTTTTTAAAAAATATTTTTGCCAACGAATTAAACGAATTAAGCTCAAACTTTATACCGGGGCAAGGATTTCTGAAGTTCCGGCGAAGCCGGCTATGTTCATCTTCATCCCAATGCGTTTTTTAACAATTTGTTCTTGCAATTGCTTTGTAATTTTTTTATGAGAATTTTTTGTTAGTGTTCCGTCAGTGTCAGTTAGTGGTTGATATTCTTTTGTTCTTCCGTAATGTCTGTTGCTTTGACAATTACGATTGGTAGTTTCCAGCCATTTACCAGTTTTTTGATGCCGGTGATTTTTACCGGTTTGTTATTCCACTGGTCAATATTTTTACCTTCGATACGGAGAAAACAGAGTGGTTTGGCTTTGCCGTTGCTGACTTCAACTAGCGCGTGCGTGGCATATTTGCCTTGTTCGGCTAATTCCCAAATGGTGCCGCGGTATTCGACCGGCATGGCAAAGTCGGCAATAAATGGTAGTTTTACCATTTTCGGAACAACTTTGATCTGGGGTTTTGTTTCGGGTGGTGTAGCTGGGGCGTTAAGGCGCGCCTTGGCTGCCGGAGTCAGTTTGACATATTTGGCGAATGCCCATGCCGTAAGTCCTGGGGGAGGGGCAATCTTTGTCCATTCAGAACTGAGATTGCTGAGAACTGTAACAGGTTGATTGGCTGGAATTGTGCCGTATGCTTGATAATTGATGCCGGGGCCGGGGCGCACATTTACTTTGCGGGTGGTGCGACCAGCTTTGATAAAGTTGGCAGACACCCATACGGCTGAATTTTTCGGGGTGATAATTTCGTACCAATCGCCATTCTGACGGATGATTTCAACCGTATCACCATATTTTAATCTGGCGACTGCACTGAATTTTGTATTCGGTTTGACGCGGATATTCAGATTTGCCGCACTGATGATGCCGGTGATTTGATTAGGGCGTTCCGCTGCCCAGGCGAATGTTGTAATGCCGGCAATGATGATGATCGTTAAACATTTGATTAGTTTCATTTCATATATCCCATGTTTGAGTTTTTTTTTGATTAAGATTGTAATTGTACAGACAAATTAACATAATAAAAGAGCTTTTAAAGCTAAACTTTTCCTGTTTTTGTGTGCGAGTAAAATCTTATTTAATCTACAGGTCAAAACATTACACTGCAATCCGAAATATAAAAAAACAGAAAAACTTTAGGTGAACCGAAATGCTTATAAGGATGATTGATGCTTAACTTGAAACAGACACTATTGAAATTTAATGGAAATTATATTTTTTTCCCTTGCCCGGCGGGTAACACAATAATAGCCACGGATTTCCATCCGTGGCTACGATTGAAACATCCCTGCGGGATTACGCTGGAGCGAACAAATGCCGGCTTTATCAAAGCCTGGCACTACGAGTTCCGGCAAAGCCGGTTATATTTAATAGGGGACTGCCAGAAAACAGTCACCCAGCTATAAAATCAATTTGCGCTTGTATTTTTCGCATTGGAGCATAATTTAATTTTGCAATTATCAATAAAGCTTTAATTCATAAATATGTTTGAAATCACCTCATTTGATTAAATTAAAAATGGAAATATAGATGCAGTACTTTAAAGGAAATACACATTGTCATTCGAATAATAGTGATGGCGAACTTTCACCAGCTGAAGTTGGAATGTATTATAAAGCTATCGGCTATGATTTTTTGGCAATTACAGATCATTTTCACCTTACAGAGCCAGATGAATATAGTCAGCCGTCAGAGATTGTTCCAGTGGTCGGTGCTGAATTCGGTGGTATAAGACTAGCGGATACCGTAGGCTTATGGGTAAATTGTGCTCATGAACGCTTGAGCTGCGAAGCATTTCATGATGAATGCCCCGTTGGCGATGTTTATCAGAAGAATATTGATAATATCCTGAACGCTGGCGGTGTGCCGATATTATGTCATCCTTTTTGGCACTGGACTTTTGATTATGAAAAAATTAAAGCGGTTACCGGTTGGAAACATTTTGAACTGTGTAATGCCAGTCCTGACTGTAACGCAATGCCTATTCCAGGTTACGCTCCAGCTGAAGAGATGTGGGATAAACTGTTAAGTAACGGGCAGCGTGTCTTCGGTGTTGCCAGTGATGATGCGCATAAATATACCGCCCCATATACACCGACTAAAGCCCTTGGCGGACGTGGGTTTATTATGTTAAAATCTGACGGTTTAGGCAGTGCTGCTTTGCGTAAAGCATTTGAAGCTGGGCAGTTTTATTCATCAACTGGTGCCGAGTTAAAAGAGTACTTTTTAACTGAGAATAGTATTAGGGTTGCGGTGAATATTACAAAAGATGAAGAGGTCTGTTCATTTGAGTTTTTCGGTTTTAATGGAGAACTGTTGCAGCACTCTATTGGCAGTGAGGCTGAATATAATTTTCGTGGGGATGAGTTGTATATTCGAATCAGAATTGCCACCACTACAGGTCACTGGTTATGGACTCAGCCGGTATTTTTAGATGATTTAACCGCTCAAATGTCGTGGATAAATGGATAATAGTATAAATCGTGAAGAATTTCTTAGTTACCTGCGAAATATTCGCCAGGCCAGCGAATTGACTATTCTCAGCTACCGTCGGGATATTGAACAGTTTGGGCGGCTGGTTTATGGGAAAGGCGATTTCGATGATTGGAACAGGGTGGATGTTTATAAGGCCCGCACCTATGTTGTATCCTTACAGAATGAGGAGCTGAAACGGGCTTCAATTCTCCGTAAGGTATCGGCGATGCGTTCATTCTTTCGTTTTATGGTGCGTGAACAAATGGTAGGTAAAAATCCATTTTCCGGACTTACTACACCAAAACAGGAACAACGGTTGCCGAAGTATATGTCGATTAAAGAGGTGGGTAAGCTACTTGACGCGCCGATGATATATTGGCGGGAAGCCAAACGGCTTGAGACCTGTAAAGATGATGAATCGGCCGATTTTGCGGCTGCCAGAGATACGGCGATGTTGGAGATTGTTTATAGCGGCGGTTTGAGAATCAGCGAAGCGACTGGACTTAATCTGGATGATATTGATATGCTCAGTGATATAATGAAAGTAAAAGGTAAGGGCAAGAAAGAGCGGCTTTGTGCAATCGGTGGTCCCGCAGCAAAAGCATTGCGGAAATATTTGCGAGTGCGTCGTAACAGGACATCAAATGAGCGGTCCCAGGCACCGTTGTTTGTCAATAAATACGGTGCCAGGTTGACGCCGCGTTCATTTCAGCGCAATCTGAAATTTTATCTGCAAACGGCTGAATTGCCATTGGATATGACACCGCATAAACTGCGCCACTCTTTCGCGACTCATCTGCTCGATGCCGGTGCTGATTTACGTAGTGTTCAGGAATTGCTGGGGCATGCAAATTTGAGTTCGACGCAGATCTATACCCATGTTTCAGCCGAACGCCTGAAGGCGGTTTATAATAAAGCGCACCCCAGAGCGTAAGGGAATTTGAGAATTGGTGCTGGAAACTGGTGCTGGGGGCTTGGGGATGTTGCATTTTTCGTCTACCAAGTCCACTTTTGTCTACTGGATCCACTCATTCTAGATGTGGATATTTGTGGAGAACGGTTAGGAAAAAATGGAGAAATTATGACAATTGAAAAAATAGTTACAGCGGTTGAAGCTATATTGCCTGAAATTATGGCAATAAGACATCGCATTCACCGCAAACCGGAACTGGCGGGTGAAGAGTTCGCTACCGCTGAATTGATCCGTGAAACGCTCAAAGATAGTGAAATTGAACTGTTGTCACCATTTCTTGACACTGATGTCGTCGGAATATTACAGGGTGCGGCAGGCGAGGGGGGCAATGTGACGTTGCGGGCGGATATGGATGCGCTGCCGTTGAGTGAAACCAGTGGGGTTGAATATGTTTCTGAAGTGCCGAACTGTATGCATGCCTGTGGTCATGATGGACATACTGCTATGTTGCTTGGCACTGCTTTGGTACTGGATAAACTTAAAAGTGAGTTTTCCGGTTCAGTACGGTTTGTTTTTCAACCGGGCGAAGAGGTTGCGGCATTGGGCAAGGAACTGGTAGAGGCAGGCGCATTGCTTAATCCGGAACCTGAACTTGTTTGCGCACTGCATGGTTTTAATGGACTGCCGGTCGGAGCTATTGCTTCAAAACCGGGTGCAATGATGGCAGCAGCAGGCTTTTTTACGATTAATATCAAAGGGCGTGGCGGACATGGCAGTATGCCGCAACAGGCAATAAATCCGCTGGTAGCGGGGTGTCGAATAGTTGAGGCATTGCATGAAATTCCCCGTAGTCTTGAAGATGAACAGACTCCCGTAGTGGTATCGGTTTGCAGTATCAACGGGGGGAGTAATGGTAATGTGATTCCTGACAGTGCTGTTATTAAGGGGACTGTGCGTTTTCTTGACTATGAGGTCGGAGCAAGAATTCCGCCAATGATTTGCCAACTGGCAACGGAAATCTGTGCTAGTATCGGAGCAAAATGTGAAGTAGAATACAGTTTGCCATACCAGCCGACGATAAATGATTCAGCCTCAGTGGAATATGCTCATAAGGTCACTGAAAAATATCTTGGTGAAGGTTCATGGTATGATTTAGCTGAATCATCCATGGGCGGTGAGGATTTCTGTTATTATCTGGATAAATATCCTGGCGTTTTCTGCCGACTGGGATTAGGGAATGAATCTAGCGGGTTACATAATTCTAACTTTGATTTTAATGATACGTCCTTGCTCAATGGGATGATTTTCCTAGTAGCGACTGTTCTCGAACGGGGCCAGTTAGAGCGCGTTCGAAAAGGTCGACGACCCCAGTAGGTTTACTGCGTCCTCTGCGAGTGTCGATCTCCGAGCGCAAAAAGCAAACGCTGGTCAACCTCAAGCGCTCAAGTTGTTTACCAGTGTTAAGCGAACCAAAAAACTTTTCGAATAGGGTCTAGTTTAGAGTTTGAATAAACAAGAGAGCGGTAATATCTAGCCTTTGCCCTCTGTAAAGCCCATTATCTATTTTGGGTGACTAAACAATGACTATTTTTCATCATCTTTGGCTGTTTGTGGCATAGCTTCAGGAGGTATGGGGGATTTAATACATTGCGAGATAAGCATTAATACACCAAGTACGATAATCAAGATGGGAATTTCGCGGTCTAATGCCAGACGGTCGGTTTGACGCAGTATTGAACAAAGTGAGGCGACAAGAAGAAACGGTCCGGTAATAATAGTTGTTTTATTCGTTTTGCCGATAACAATGGTTAAAATACCTGAGGTTGCTAAGCCGATACTCCACAGCCAGTCAACTCCCGGCATTATTCCGAGTACATTCAAAAGCCAGGCGCCGCCGACAATAATTGTCAGGATTGGGACAAGCAGTTTTTTATCCATAATAGTATTCCTCTTTGTTTTTTATAGTGAGGTAATTAACATAACCATAATTACTGGTTCCGCAAGTTGCTTTATGCTACATTATCTAAAAAAAATATTTTAACTGAACAGTGGTCAATGCGTGGCAAAGGGGTGACGGTTGCGCAGCGGCAATGGCATGTTCTGCCGTGACAACATTTTCAGCATCAGTTTTCTTAGTTTTTCTTTGCGTTGTTTCTCTGATGCGTCGGAGGCGAGGTTCGTTGATTCTGACGGGTCATTGGTGCGATCGAAGAGCATTTCCTGTCCATCCCCCAGTCGATAGTAATGTGACTTCTGGGTGATTAGTGATTTGGCGGTCAGTGCGGGATCGATATTGCCGTAACTGCCGTAACTTTCAACTATCACAGCATCGGGACGCGGCAAACTTCCGCTGCTTTCGAGTAATGGTCTTAAACTGTTGCCCTCGACTGGAACAGCTGAGTTTGCTTCCGCATAGTCAACGATGGTTGGGAACAGGTCAAGCAGTGAGACCATTTCACTATGTTTGCCCGGTTGTATTCCGGAACCGGATACCAGCAGTGGTACTCGGGCGCAGGCATCAAAATGCCAGGCACCTTTAGTCGGGTAATTATGATCGCCGAGCATATCACCATGGTCAGCAGAGAATATAATCAGGGTATCATCGGCTAAACCGGTAGCTTCCAGGTGTTGTTGTAAACGGCCAATTTGTTCATCGACAAAAGCCAGTGAAGCCAGATAGTGATGGCGCATGGTAATCCATTGTTCTTCGTCGCATGTGGAAAAACGTTCAATAAATGGCACATCGGCGGCAAACCCGGCAAACAGATCCTGGAGTGAACCATCGGCGGAACGGATTGGGCGGGGGATAGCGTCGCGGTCAATCAGCTCCAGAAAACGTTGTGGCGGGTCATACGGATCGTGGGGATCCACATAGGAAACATTCATAAAAAAGGGGCGTTGCGGGTTCCGTTCGTCAATAAAATCAATTGCCCGGTTGGTAATCCAGGTTGTTTGACAGGCTTCTTCCGGGATAGCAGAAATGCGGGTCATGGGGGCATAGTCTTTTTGCTGATATTTTTTTTGGGCAGATGCAAGGGCAGGGCGCAGATCCATTCCATCAGAGCCGTATTTCTCCAGGTGTGGTTCACCCCAGACGGTGGATAAAGCCGGTTCGTAATATTCAGGGTAGTGGGTTTTTACCCAGTCGAGCCAGTGACCGCAACGAATATCTTCAGTAGTCTCGACGCGGTCAAAGCCATATTTATTAACATCGTTATAGGCACCACGCCCATGACATTCCAGGTGAAATTTACCGATGCCAAAGGTTTGAATGTTGTTTTGTTGTAAAACCCCCGGATAGGTTGGAATATCGGTGCCGAGTTCATAGCCGTTATAGAACACGCTGTGATGCTGGGCACTGCGTCCGGTAATAATCGAAGCGCGTGCCGGCATGCAGACTGGATTTGGCGAATAACAATTATTGAACTGTGCACCACGAGCGGCAATGGCATCAAGGTTAGGGGTATGTGCGGCCGGGTTGCCGTAGCATTTCAGCCATTTTGCACTGAGTTGGTCGGCTAAAATAAGTATAACATTCATAGTTACATTCCTCTGTCAAGTTGATTGACGAATATGTATTTCAGGTTTGATGGTAATTGAGGTCAAAGTTTTTTTATACTGCAGGTGCTCTAATAATATTATTACACTTGCCCGGGCACACTCTTTGGCCATCTGGTCGAATGTGGTCAATGGCACTGGACAATATTCTGATAATTCAATATTATCAGCTCCCACGATCATCAGGTCTGCGGGAATGTTAAATCCGGCTTGGATAAGAGCGGTTTCAACTCCGATAGCCAGACGGTCATTACCGCAAATAACCGCATTCGGGTTCAATTTGATGATTTCAGGCACAACATCAATACCGGACTGGATATTTATACTGCCCCCTTTGATAATGATTGCATCATATTGAGTCAGGCTGTCGGTATAGGCTTTGCGGCGCTGAAAACAGATATCAGATTCTGCCGCAGTAATGTAAATGAATTTTTCTGCGCCGCGCTTTATACAGTGTTTAATCAGTTCAGCGGTGCCGGCATAGTTATCACAGGCGACATAGGGGTAATTCTGGTAACGGTTGCCGAGCAGGATAAAAGGCATGTCTGCCTGGTGTAATTCATCCAGCCATTTGGCCTCGCTGGTGATTCCCCAGATAATCATACCGTCAATTTCCTGGCGTTTAAAACAGTTAAGATGTTCTTCGGCAGCCAAGAATGCCTGGTCTACTATCAGCAACAGCATTCTGAAACCTGCTGTTTGCAGTTGTTCGTGTACAGCACTGATACTGCGAGCCAGGTTGTCATCTTCAAGTAAAATACCTGCTGGAATCATCAAACCGATCACATTAGCCTGGCGTGAAAAGAGGCGTGATGCATGAATACTCGGATGATAGTCAAGTTCACGGCAGACCTTTAAAATTTTCTTGCTGGTTCGGTCACTGATTTTTATACTGTTCTCTTTATTTGCCAGAACCCTGGAGACTGTTGAAGGTGAACAGCCCGCAAGTTCGGCGATTTTTCTGATATTTATTTTCTGAGACATATATCTTCCAGTTTGACAATTTATAATGTAGCATCGGCATCCTGCCGGTGTTTTTTGTTTCAAGCAGAATACTTGAACTACATTTTTTTAAAATAATGTATAATAAAATATTGACAAAGCAAGTTTTATAGTGTATTATTTACTGCAACAGTTGCAGTGTACAATTGCTTTTATATTTTATTTAAGGAACAGATTATGATTGAATTTAATGGAAAATTTAGACAGCAGGTTTATGGTTGTTGGTTGGGGAAAGCGATTGCGGGTGGACTTGGAGCGCCGTTTGAGGGCGTGCCTTATAGCCCTGGTTTGACCGCAAATGAACTTATCATGGATACCGGGCCGAATGATGATCTGGAGCTTCAGTTGATCTGGCTGGTTTTTGCTGAACAGCATGGGCTTGAACTGGATGCGGATAAACTGTCAGCCGCCTGGCTGGATATTATTGAATATGGTATGGATGAATACGGGGTGGCAATTTGGAATCTGCGCCGTGGTTTGAAACCGCCGCTGAGCGGGCATGTTGATAATTGGTTTAAAGATGGTATGGGGGCGGCGATACGTTCTGAAATCTGGGCCTCTCTTTTTCCCGGCAAACCTGATATGGCAGCCTGTTTTGCCGGCTATGATGCATCCGTAGACCATTCAGGTGATGGTGTTTGGGCGGAAATGTTTCTTGCGGCAACGGAGAGCTGTGCGTTTGAACTTGATTCTGCTGAAGCGGCCTTTAATGCTGGCTTAAAATATATTCCGGCAGATTGCCGAATTACGGCGGTGGTTAAACAGGTTATGGAACTTTATAATTCAGGCAGTTCACTGGAGAATGTCAGAGCCATGATTATGCAGAACTTTGGCAGTCATAATTTTACTGACTGTATAATGAATCTTGGTTTTATCGTTGCTGCCATGTTATTTGGGGCAGGGGATTTTGAAAAAACCGTTTTAATCGCGATTAACTCCGGTTATGATACTGATTGCAGTGCCGCTACATCCGGTGCGCTGTTTGGCATTCTGCATGGACCGGAGAGTATTCCGCTGAAATGGCGCGAGCTTGCAAATGATAATATCAGTGTCAGTGATTTTCTTGAAATTGATGGAATTCCACGTTCAATCAAAGAGTTAACTGCCAGAACGATTACATTGGCCGAGAAATTGAACAGCCAAATTAAAGCAAATGACTGTTTTCCTGTTTATCAGCCGGTCACTGAACAGGATTATCCTTTTGCTGCAAGTGCATGGCAGGTAATTACTGATGTTTCAGTGGATGAGGCTGAAGAGTTATTCAAAACCGGGCAGGGGCGGCAAATAGAACAATTTAATGGAATTCACTTGAATTTGAATAAATTTGCCAAGAATAATGGATCAATTGATCTTTTTACCTGGGTTACAGTACCTGAAGACATTGATTGCCGACTGATGATATGTTCAGCAACCGGTATGACAGCCTGGCTGGATGAGACAATGATTATTAATTACCATGGACGTTTGAAACCGCTACCGGCATTTCATCGCACTGAGGGCGGTTCTACTGTTGCAGTCAGTCTCAAAGGTGGTCAGCACCAGCTACTTAGAGTTAGGCTTATTTACTGTCGGCCGCCATTGGAATTGACTGTCGCTTTCAGCGACCAGCATAATCAATACCTTACTGATGTCCAATTTACTGCTTTTTAAAATGAATTGCCTCTAATGGTATGCATATATGCTTTTAATCGATACTCTCATTTAGTGGTATTGTATAAACTGAAACTTCCTCATTACAGTTGTTACATTTCAGGCCAATTATGGCTCTTGAAATTGATTCTCCATTCCCCATTTGAGCATGAAAATCATATTTGCCAGTCATGCCTATTTTGTTAACGTTTTCTATTTCGTAATTTATTACGTACCAAAGATGGTTTTTTCTCATATCCAATACCGCAATAACAATTGCAATAGTACCCAGGATCTCATAATATATTGCGTAAGGAAATCTTGCAGAAAGCATACGGTAAAGTCCAAGGTGCTTTGAATGAATTTCGGCATAAAGTCTTAAAGACTCAATATCTGAAATAATAGAGTCTCTGAAATAAAGTCCTATTCCAAAGGCTTGAGATTCGTAAAAAGGTTCTCCTTTATCAAGGTCGGATTTAACTTCTTTAATCGCAATGACATCTTTTATAGTCATCATCTTCAGGATTTTAAATCATTAATTGTTAGAAACTACGTTGATAAGTAATATTCTTCTTTGCTTTTATTAAAATACTATATCCTGATGGAGTTAGCAACGTTTTTCATGAAATCTTCTATTTTTTATCATTTGAATTGAGTAGTGATTTCAGGTACTTCAATGATTTTTCTTTTTTTGCCTGAGCCGCCCAATAAAGTAGAGAGGGTAACATTAGTTCTTTTGCTAACAATAAGTCTTTTTTCTTTATTTTTTTCATTAAAGCAATGTTCGCCATAGAAACATTCACAAATGATACTAATTCAGCAAAGTGTCTAATTTGCTTGTCAGTTTTAAATGACAGTATGGTTGGACGGGGTGATTTACTATGAATTTCATAAGCAGCAAGTTGAAGTTTCCGATATTGAAAAACATCACCGGGGAAAAGTGACAGTGTTGGATCGGGAAATATTGATGTAGGATGAATTTCATTTATGATAAAATTTAAAGTTCACAGGCGACTGATGATATTCCCATAATTGATCCTGCTTCTGTTTAAGTTGTTGTGATAGTTGAATATACCACATCAGGTTGGATTTGCAAATAGCTGTTTGAGCTCAACGGAGTCTAGCCGTCGGCAGCAAAACAGACAAAATAGACAAAACGGACATTTGTTGTGTGTTGATATTGATTTGGGCGAATGATTATTCGCCCCTACGTTACCCCGTTTCTATTCCCCCGATGCTGGTTGACCGGTTTTATAGAGGCGGGCAGGGGGTGAATAGCCGTCGTCCGGTTTTGGACGGTATTTTCGGTCGCCATGCCATTGCATGGTTCGGGAGTTACTCCATGACCGCCTTTCCCAGTAATAACCTCTGAACGGATCGCTGGATTTGTTCATGTAGCTTAACAGCTGTTGATGTAATTTATCGCGAATCTCTGCATGATTATTATCATTGATCAGGTTATCCAGTTCATCTGGGTCATCATCTAAATTATATAGTTCATCCGAATCCAGGAGGTTGATCACGAGTTTGTAACTTTGTTGAACGATTGCTCTAATGGGTTGATAACCGCCGTTGCCATCGTGATTGATGGTGTGCCGGGTAAATTCCATATAGGTGAATTGCGTAGCTTCATCGATGGTCTCCGCGATGACTGGGACTAAACTTTTGCCATCGAATATCGGCACGGTACCGAACCCGGCATATTCATACAGGGTCGGCAGGATGTCGGTATGATTAATCGGGGTTGAGATGATTTTACCGGCATTTTTACTGTTTGGTTCTTTTATGATAAAAGGGATCCGGGTGCAATCATCATACATGATCGAACCTTTTTCTTCCAGGCGGTGTCCGCCCATCATCGAACCGTGATCCGAGGTGAAAATGATATAGGTGTTATCGGGGCAGCGGTCTTCAACCGCCTTGATTATTCTGCCGATTTGGTGATCGACATAATGGATTGAACCAAAATAGAGGGCACCATCATAGGTGTCGCGATTAGTGTCAAACCACAGGCCGCATTTGGCACGTTCAATATGTTGAGCTGGTTTGTTGGTTAATGGATCATTCGCTGCCGGAGTCAGTTTGTATTTGAAGTTTTCAAACGGTTCGATATAGGAATATGGACAGGTGCTCGGGTGGTGTGGTTCATCGTATGAGACGACTAGTAGGAATGGTTTATCATCATTCTGCTGGTTAATAAAATCGGTGCCGCGATCTGAGACGCGGTGTGCCCAGGTGAATTCAGATTGAATATTGTGTTCTTTTATCGCGGCCGGGCTCTCCAGACCTTGACGCCAGAGCAGAGATTTTTCCGGTCCCAGATCATCAAGATAATTTTTGCCATCATACCAGTATTCAGGAGCCCAACCATCGGGACATTTGCCAATCCCGAAATAATCATGACCTTCGAGATGCCATTTACCTGAGTAGGCTGTATTATAACCGAGATCACTGAAACGCTGCCCCATTGTTTTAATATTTTCCCCTAAAGCCAGGTTGTTGGTAAATGAGCCGGTTTTAGAAGGATTCAAACCGGTAAATATTCCTGCCCGGGCAGGAGTGCATACCGGACAGGTGGAATAGGCGCGTTCAAATCTGATGCCCTGTTGTGCCAGTTTATCAATGTTACCGGTTTTCAGTTCAGGGTGTCCATAACAGCCGGTAGCGTTAGCCCCCTGGCTATCGGTGATGATAATAACAAAATTAGGTTTTTTACGCATATATTCAGCTCCTTGTAAGTGAACAGCTATAAATTTTTATTTAACCACAGAAACCACTAAAAAACACGAAAACCCTACAAATATTAAAAAACTGTGTTTTTTATTCGGCAGATCAATCGCATTTTCAGTTGACACAATTTTTCCCCCAGTCTTTCTCTCAATTTCTTTTCTTGCATTGCCGGAATTTATAAGTTACATGATTTTGAAATAAAATCAAAAGGCAGTTGGTAAAACCGGCTGGAAATATGGTGTTTTATATTTTTTCGATTGTAACGGGGCAACTTTGAAACAAACGCATCAGGATGAACACAATCTGATTTAAAATTTCAGATGAACAATTTTTTGAACACCCTAGATCAGGAACCGAAGTAAAATAATTGATATCGCCTTAAAAGTAACTGCGGGGGCCGAGTAATTGCCGCCAGACCCCGATATCTCTTTTCAGAACAAAGCACTAGAGTTATTAATGTCAGGTGCTTTTGGGAAACCTTTTTTAGCATTGAACAACCTTGCCTTTTTTAGTTGATTTTGTTCATGCAACTTGCGTTTAGGTCGTTGACGATGTACTTTTTTCATGGTGTTTTATCCTTTCGTTTGATTTTATATTCCAGTAGATAAAGGAGTTAGATTATGACTGTTGAAAGATGCTTAAGAACTATTGCAGGATTTTTTATTCTTTTTAGTTTGGTAATGGCAAAATTACATTCGCCTTTATGGCTCTATTTTACCGCCTTTGTCGGCCTGAATCTGTTGCAATCCGGGTTCACTAATTGGTGTCCAATGATTACCATTTTAAAAAAAAATGGCATCCCGACTTGTAAAACCAATTTAGAAAACAAATGACTCGTGCGAAATAGGAAAAAATTGAATATCCAATATCGCACACGGAATATCCAACAGATGAAGTGAAGAAAAAAACTTTGAAATTGAAAATTGAGCATTGGGAATTGAATATTAGTTGAAA
>JAKIUY010000033.1 GCA_021647315.1 Victivallaceae bacterium | reverse complement strand
ATATATTAATCCAGGGTGGATCAACACTCAGGTGAATTTTCAAATTATCCGGATTCTGGGCAATCCCACTCATTCCCAACCAACCCATTTGTTCGGTCGCCCCCAAACGAATATAAATCGTATTGGCCGTACCATATATACCATTCACATCATAGAACGTACCTGGACCAATGTAATTACCTTCCGTATCTAAAGAACTCGTAAAAGCTGTCCAGCTTGTATAAGGAACTAATTTATAAGGCATATTGTTATACTCAAAATAGCCATATGCTAAATTTGAAGTATTATATGCCCCTGGAGCATAAGTGACACTTGAAGCATAAATATATTTCGTCGCATCATAAACAGTCCAGCCACTTGTAGTGGTATCTTCGAAAACTTCAATGTTGTTAGAAATAGTTACTTCACCCTCTGCCAACAGCGTCACCCCGTTGCTATTTGCCGCATCAATCTGAATCTTACCTTCACGATAAGTGCCCGGATGCACATGGATTGTATCACCTGCTGTCGCTGCTCCAGCTGCATAACCTATAGTTTTCCAGGCATCTGTTGTCGAAGTGCCACCATTGTTATCATTACCCGTCGTTGTCACATGATAGTCAGCTGCTTGTAGATTAAAACGAACTATCCATGCCGATCCAAGAAAAAATAATACAAAAAATATAATTTGACCAAATTTCATTTTTACATCTCCTTATGATAATAGTTCCATTGTTAATAGTTCTGTCATTATCCTACATAGTAGTACAAAAAAGATTTTCTATCTCCTCCTTGCTGAATTCGGCTACATTAGGTGAGAATGGCATATCTTTTCGGTTTTGTGCAAACGTTTGCACGAGTTAAACTGAATAGCCTTTTTACTGACTTACCAGTCAGTGCCACCCCAGAAATTATTTGCTTCAGAATTAGTTACTCTTTCAGCCTGAGTAAAAATATGCTTCAGGGTTTTAACATGACCATCAACATAAAGACTGTTATAGGCTGAATTACTGTTATGGCGCGGATTGATTTTATAAGGTTTTGAAACTAAAAAAGTTACATTGTAATTTCTGCCATCTGGAAAAGAGTCAGCCAGGATCATTCTGGCTGTCGGTTTCTTGATTGTCGTAATTTTACGATAATCCTTAAAGAATGTCGGAGTATTAATGCCATACCCACCCCAGTTTCTGCCCGCCGCATCAGTAGCTTTAGTCATGGTTGGGCAGGAATAGACAGAGTTGCGTCCTATTTGCAAACCATTTGCCGCATGGCTGTCTTTAATATATCCACTGTTATACAGAATTACACTCCATGCTGGGGGACCAAGACGAATCGGGAGCCGTCCATCATAGCTATCCATATACAGTGCAAAGTTAACACCGCACTGTTTCAAATTTGACGCGCATTTTATTGATTTTGCCTTTTCACGTGCCTGATTTAACGCCGGCAATAACATACTCGCCAGAATAGCAATAATCGCGATTACAACGAGCAATTCTATCAGAGTGAACTCTTTTCTGTTAAAACTTTGTCTTGTTTTCCGGTCTTTCATGATCTCTTCTCCTTGTGGGGGTTGTTGACTCTTATTTACAATAAACACCGTGTTATGCAAACGTTTGCATAGATTAAGTATATCATACTTTCATAAAAAAGTCAATAGTATTTTTTTTAAAAAATTGAAAATAATTTTCATTTTTTACAGAATCCCAGACTAGCCCGG
The DNA here is from genome assembly GCA_021647315.1 of Victivallaceae bacterium. Taxonomy (GTDB): domain Bacteria; phylum Verrucomicrobiota; class Lentisphaeria; order Victivallales; family Victivallaceae; genus JAKIUY01. The sequence continues at coordinate 36,043 of JAKIUY010000033.1, read as the reverse complement.
GGGATGAATGTAGTTGGAATTTTGATAATCCTAGTTTTCTGCAATTGTTTCGAGTTCTCAATATCAGCGATTAATGTCTGTACCATTGTTTTACCAGCTAAACGGTCATTTTTTTCGATTGTTGCTAATAATTCAGACTCAGTAGAGTTGCAATTTTGGCACTCAGCTATATTGTCATAGGCAATAACTGAAATATCTTTGCCTGGTATAATTCCAGTGTCACTCAACGCATGGCATAACCCGAGCGCAACAAGATCACTGGAACAATAGATTAATTGATGCTTGACAATCCGTGCCAGCAACTTCTTGGCAGCTTGGTAGCTACTCTGCCAACTCATGACTGGAGCCTTAGACGAATTATATTTAATCCGTTCAGATACATGAATGCCGTATTCAGCCGCAATAGGCTCAAGTCTCATTCTCGGATGGGTTTTCATCATGTCGGGATAAAAAAGAGCTATAGAATCAAAACCGCGTTCCTTGATGGTCTTGAACATTGTAGTATAGCCCGTACTATCATCCGTCTGGATAAAGGTAACCTTATCAAGTCCATACATAAGGTTGTTATCTGATATATAGGTGGCGACCGGAATATGACGCTTGGTCAACTCTTCCAGAGTCTGCATTCCCATTAAAGGTGCTCCGATAAAATAGCCGTCAGCTTTGCTGCTACGAATGTTTTTGACTACTTTCTTGTCAAATTCACCGTCTTCTATCGGCAGTAAAACAGTCTGATAATTCTGCCGCATTGCCTCTCGGCAGAATTCACTCAGAAACATTGCCATCGTCGGTGAACTCAAATCTGCTTCCAGGCTATGCAGGATTATGCCAAGCTGAAAACTTTTGCCAGTCACCAGAGAACGGGCTGAACTTTTTGGTTCATACTCATGTTTTTCCGCAATCGCAAAGATCCGCTCTCTAACCTTCTCGGAAATCATATTACGCGTCTTTGGATTAAAAGCCCGCGATACCGTTGACGCATTAACGTCAGCCATTCTCGCGATATCCTTAACTGTTATATTGGCTCTTCTCATTTTGCCCTTAACTGAAAGCTGTACCTAAATCATATTTTTCGATAGTATGCAAACGTTTGCACTTATTATAACTATTTATTTTGATAAATCAAGAACTTATTGAAAGATTTGTAATAATTGTCTTTCTTACCAGTCATAGTATCCCCAGAAATTCTTTGCTTCAGAGTTGGTTGCGGTGTCTGCGTTGGAGAAAACATGTTTTAGGTTTTTGGCATGACCGTCAACATAGAGGCTATTGTAGGATGAATTACTAGTATGGCGTGGATTTATGTAATATATCGGCTTCGCAGTGCCTACAGTATAAGAAAAGCCATCATTCATAGAGTCAGACAGAATCATTCTGGCCGAGGGTTTTTTGATTGTTGTAATTTTACGATAATCAGTCCAGAATGAGTTTGCATTTATACCATAGCCTAACCAATGATCTTTCTGGGAATTTGTCGCATCGGTCATGGATGGACATGAATAGACAGAGTTACGTCCCACTTGCACGCCAGACCTAGAAGAACCATCAATAAGTAATCCAGCCATATTCATAGTTTGATACCAATATGGCGCAGTCGCGGCGTAAGCCGGAGAACCAGCAAAGTTAGTCTTAACACGAATTGGAATTCGTCCATCATAATTATCAATATAAAATGCAAAGTTCAGTCCGCACTGCTTCAAGTTTGCTGCACATTTTATTGATTTTGCCTTTTCCCGTGCCATATTCAATGCCGGTAGTAGCATACTCGCCAGAATGGCGATAATCGCAATTACAACGAGCAATTCTATTAATGTAAACATTACAGTATCAACATATTGAGGTGTTTTCTTTTTCATTGTTATTCTCATTGGTTTAATTACATTAAAGCCTTTCTCATGGCAATAAATCTTAATTCCATATTTTAATTATACATAAGTTTTGATGATAAAGCAAGCGTATTGAGAAAAATATTATTAATGTGCGAATTTTTGCGATAGTTTATACTTCCGATAGAAACCCAGATATTTTCTATAACAAAAACTCGCAATCGCACACCCTTTTCGAGTAAGGTCTAATTATACTGCACTATCGACCAGTTCGTGGTCGAAGAAGTTTGTACTCATACCGGCATCGACTACTACAGTGGTGGCATTGATGCCTGACGAACGCGGGCTGAGCAGAAAGAGTGCGACATTCGCAACCTCTTCAGTCTTTAAGGCAGCTTTGCGTAATGTCGCTTTTTCGGCGAATAGGTAGGGTTTTACATAACCGGGAATACCAGCCGAGGCTGAAGTTTTCAGTAATGAAGCACCGACAGCGTTAACTCTGATGTTACTGTCTGCACTTAATGATTTAGCAAGAAAACAGACACTGGAGTCAAGGGCAGCTTTAATTGGTGCCATGTAACCGTAACTTTCCGCTGCCATCCTGGTCGTGGAGATTGAAATGGTGATAAATGCACCATTCGGTTCCGTGATGCTTTTGAACAATCCGGCGATACGGATGAAGGAGAAACATGAGACATCCATTGCCTGGAGGAAATCCTGGCGCGGGGTTTCATGAAATGGCTTAATCCCCTCTGGATAATTGGCGAAGGCGACTGAATGAACCACGCCGGCAATTGTACCATATTCATCACGGATATCATCGACCATCTGCTGCAATTGCTGATCATTAGTGACATCGCAGCGGAACACCGGTGCATTCGGGAATGATTTTTTGACAAAATTCAGTTGTTCAGCATGCTGAATCGAAAATATAGGCAGAGCTCCAACTTCGACCAGTTGTTTGGCAATATAAAATGCGACACTGCGACGATTAGCCACACCGAAAATCACAATTCTACTGTTTTTTAGTTTTAAAAAATCCATTTAGTTACTCTAAGTAATAGTTAATATTTTACTACAAGTTAGTTATTATTATGAAAATGTCAATCGTATAACCATAAAATCCATCGGCTTATTTAAAATAACGGTTGACATTGCCCCAATTTGGCATAAAATATAGCTACGGCTTGGGGCTTAGCTGGGGGGCTGGTCGTTAGACCGGCATTCTCGCCTTCTGCGAGAAACGATGGGCTTAGCTGGAAGCATTGGTCAGCTTGTCCGCCATAGTTCGCGACGGCAGATCATACCGGGATTCTCGTCCTCTGTCAGAGACAAATCTCAAAGTATGGCTTAGAGGATGAACGAAACAAAAAGGAAAAATAAATATATTATGAAAAAACTTAACGGAAAAATCATGGTTGTAGTTTTTGCTGCAGGCGCAATGCTGCTGTTTGGCAGTGGTTGTGAATCGATGCAGCTCAGGAGCAGTTCGAATGATAAACAACTTAAACAGGATATCGCCAGCGCCAGGCGTGAAGCCAATTATTGCCTGAAACAGGTCAGAGGTCTGAATAATCGCAATCGACTCTTGCAACAGGACTATTCAACTTTGGCCGGACGTTTTGCTGACCTTGAACAGCAACTTAAACAGCTGAAAAGCAATAATGCTGAACTGTCCCGCAAAATCAGTGAGTTGAACCGAGTTTTGGAACAGGAGGCGAAAAATCGTGATGCCTCGATTAAAAATATGGCAAAAAATATCGCAAAGCAGACTTCAGCTGCAATCAACAGTTCCCGTCAGGCAACACGAACTGCAACAAAAAACAACACTGGTCCGGTAGGCTCAGGGGATTTTTATAAATATAAAGTACAGCGTGGTGCGACATTGAGCGCAATTGCCAAGGCCTATAAAGTAAAAGTCGCAGACATCCGCCGGGTTAACCGTTTGAAAAACGATAATATCCGAACTGGGCAGACACTTTATATTCCCAAAAAATAATGGAAACAAGCATGATTTGTAATATTTTAGGCCGTACATTTTGACTTTTGGGTAGTTGGGTATAGCGGAAGTAACCAGGGCTGTTTAATGCTGACGTTATGATGCAAGTTTATCATGTTTGTAGTTCCGCCTTTAGGCGGAGATGACACCAAAACTGTTCGTGACATTCAAGGTGGGAGCAGCCTCCCGGCTGCGAATAAAGGTGTCAATTTCTATTTCCGCTTAAATATTCAAATGGGTCAGGAATTTTTAAATTTAAAAATTTACGTAGCGATCTTGTGCAAAATTTCAAGTAGTACGACCCAGAAGTCCATGACTGAAGCAATATCGACATTTTCATCCGGTGAGTGCGGTGCGTCAATATCCGGGCCGAAAGAGATGATTTCCATTGCCGGATTAAGACCGCCGATGATGCCACACTCAAGCCCCGCATGAATTGCGGTTGGTTGTGGCTTGAAGCCCAATTCTTGCTGATATGCCTCTACTGCAGTGGTAATGATTGTTGATTCTAGCTGCGGTTCCCAGCCCGGGTATTCGCTATCAATAACTCCAATGCCACCATAGACTGACCATAACTCCAGCAATGATTTACTGAGCAGCTCGCGTTGCTGATTTATGGCACTGCGTTGAGAACTTTTTAGCGTAACCTCGTTAGCAGTTGTAGTAATAATTGCCAGCGTCGTTGATGTCTCAACCAAACCGGGGACGGTTTTACTCAGTGCAATAACGCCATCCGGGGACTCATTAATTGCCTTAAGCAGTTGTTGTTGAAATTCTGCGGGGAATACCGTGTCCGGGCAGTCGGTCGAGTTTACTTTCAGTTTAAAGTCAGGGGCTCTTGCGCCCAAGCGTTCGATGGCTTTCTTCAGATAGCCGGCAGTAAAGGATTCTAAAGCTTCAACTTCATTGCCGGGTAACGCAAAAGTAACAAATGATTCCCGTGGAATGGCATTATCAGCATTGCCACCGTGGATATCGCTTAATTGAATACTGAGGTTTTCAGCAGCCTGTGATAAGAACATCGCCAGTTCTTTATGAGCATTACCACGTCCGGCATTGATATCAGCACCCGAATGCCCACCTTTCATCCCCGTAATGGTGACCTTCATTCCAATGTAATTTTTTGCCACCGGTTCCGGCATAAATTCAAATGTTACAGTTGTCCGTGCTCCACCAGCACAACCAATATAAATTTCTCTTAAATCTTCGCCATCCAGATTGAGCATAATATCAGCATTGACGAATTCAGCGGTGAGGGCTGATGCTCCGAATAGTCCAGTCTCCTCTTCAACCGTGAACAGGCATTGCAAAGGACCATGTTGAATATTATCGGCAGTAATGACCGCCAATGCCGCCGCCACCCCAATACCGTTATCGGCACCAAGCGTGGTGCCGGTTGCAGTGACTTTATTGCCGGCGACTATCGGTTTAATTGCGTCAATAAGAAAATCAAACTGAAGATCACTATTTTTCTGCGTTACCATATCAAGATGAGCCTGCAAAACCACTGATTTAGCATGCTCACAACCATTGCTTGCTGCCTTGCTCAACAGTAAATTGCCAATTTCATCTGTTTTTACTTCACACCCCCGAGCAAGAGCAAAATCTCTGATATATTCTCTGAGTTCTGTTTCATGCCCTGATGCATGAGGTCTCGCGCAGATCGCAGAAAAAATCTGCCATAAAGCGTGTGGTTCGAGTGCTAATATATCGGGGTCAGTTCTAACATTTGACATGTTCAATAATCCTTTTGATTTCATTTATTTGACACGCTAAAGTTTTTGTTTTCTGTATTTTTATTTTTACAGCTCTTCTGCATGACGAATAGCCTCCAGCTGATAACCTTAGAGTTTTAGCCATTGGGTGGCGGCATGAAGCTGTTCTATTGCTACTTTGGTGCCCGCAGGATTGCGGAAGACGCTGGTGCCGGCGACCATCATATTTGCTCCGGCTTTGGTGGCAACTTCCACCGTTTTTGCATCAATGCCTCCATCAATCTCCAGATGAACCGGCAGGTTACCTGCTTTAATCGCTTCATGAACTTCTTTAACTTTCGGCATCATATCAGCCATAAAACTTTGTCCCCCAAACCCGGGTTCGACGGTCATTATCAGGACCAAATCAATTTTATTCAGGTAGGGAATAACTGCTGATGCCGGTGTCGCAGGTTTGAGTGAAATTCCAACAGTGCATCCTAGAGCACGCAAGGCATCAATGACTTCATCGGGATTATTGTCTGATTCAAGATGAAATGTTATATGGTCAGCACCGGCTTTAACAAAATCTTCGGCATATTTAAGCGGGTCGCTGAGCATCAGATGGGTATCAAAGATCAAATCACTGCGCCCCCGCAGGCTTTTTAACAATGGTGGCCCCATGGTTAGATTCGGCACGAAATGGCCGTCCATGACATCCAGATGCAGCAAATCGCATCCAGCTTCAGTAACTTTGTCTACTTCACTGCCGAGTGCAGCAAAATCAGCCGCTAGGATGGATGGTGAAACCGTTACTCTGTCCCGCGGTATCAAATCAATAATATTTCTCATAATAATTAACCTTTTCTATTTTAACCTAGGGAAATTACTTCGTCCGTCACTCTACGAGCTATAGCGGGCAGGGTGTTCTGGCCTGTTTCCCTTAACATTGGATGTTCAAGTTCCGGCAGAGCCGGTTATATGTTCATATCCATTACCCTACAGTTTGCACGCCAAGTCTGCAATCTCATATCCAAAAAAAGAAAGTAGTTTATACTTTGTGCAACCCCGAATGGGATTGAACAATAAAAAGTGTAAAGTACTTTTTGAAACATGCCCGATTGTCCAAGGCCTAAATAGTAGCTAATACCGTTTTGCGATCTAAAAGCTATTAAAGAGCTGCGCGGTTGAGTTTGATAACGCACAGAAAACTAGCTAAAAGAATGCACTTGTGTATAAAAAGTGGAGGAGTGAAATCATTTGATAAAACTCGCGAATAAAACTCGCCTACTATTACCGTTGTAACTCCATTTTCCTCTTGTTTTTTTTCTCAAAATAATTGCTTTGACTTTTCATTTTGATGATTTTACCTGTTCACTCCTTACACATCTAAAGGCAATATCTCCATTCAGGGCTGGTTTAAGGAAGCCCATGGGCACGCCATTATCATCATCCTGATCCCGGCCGTAACTGTAAACCAGCCAGCCGGGACGTTTTATGCAATAGACTGGATTTTTAGAGTAGCCGACTATTTTACTGCTTTTATAACGGCCTGAATAGTTATTATTATCATAGTTATCAATCGGCAGTTCAATATCACCGACAGCATAGTGGAACGATTTCCCGGTGAACGGGTCATTGGGTAATTTTTTGATAAATTCCGGCACCAGTTGAGTAAGTTGTTCAGGTAGTTTGTGATATTTTTGTCGATATGTTTCAACCGCTAAGGCAATGATAGCGCCATTAATTTGTGCTTTTAATGTCAAATTTTTATAAAAAATATCTGTTGGATTAACAATTAAGCTACTGGTTAGAAAATAGATGAATGACATTGCCTTGAGTTGTTTGCCAAAATCATCATTGTATCGCTTTATCGCTTTAATATCATTTTTATCCAAAGTAAATAATTGACCATATATTTCAATTGTTTTCAGTTTATTAATAGGAACTATTCCTGCAACTCGTGCAATATGATATTTCAGTTTATAATCAGGAAACTGGGCTAAACGTTCATATTCAATACTCATCACCCGCGAGCCAGCAAAAGCCTGATCCAGTAATTTATTATTACCATCTAAATTGTATTCAAGGCTCTGGCTTATCCGCTTCATCGAATCGCTATTCAGTTTGATCATACTAAGCGCATATTCAAGTACCTGAATAGTTTGTGATAACAATGGAATTTTGACCAGATATGAAATCGTGAGCGGTTCCTCTGTTATAATCTGGCAGATTTTCAGCATGGCTAAGATATTGTCCGCTACAATTTTTGCATTGCCAGCTTCGGCGGCCAGAATAGTTGCAATAGCAAGTAATTTAATTTTACTGTTCAATTTATCTAGATGAGCATAGTCAACAATAAATCCATTTTTCAGCTCGCTGCGGAATCGGCATTTCGGCATATTTGCCGCCTGTTTCAATATTTCGATACATTCACGATTAGCAGCTACAAAATTTTGACAGGCTGCCTGTGATGTTTTGGATAACCGTTCTCCCAGTATTGGTGTCGGCGCATTCCCGGCAAAGATGATCAAATTGTTGAATGATTCCTGGGTAACATTACTGTTATCCGTAGCCGTTACAGTGCTATTACGTCTGTTCTGCATGAAAATTTGGTCTTCAGTATTGTGAAAAATGCGAAATGCCTTTTCGTACAGTTTAGCAGCATTTTCAACATCAGGCACCGCTTGATAAAAGTCATTGAGCTCGTCAAGCGTCGCTGGATAACCAGTGGCACGTATTACACTCAGTTGATTGTTTAGGTTGGCAGTTGACACCATACGAAAAGTCATTCTCACAGATACCAGAAGCAACAACACTGCGCAACAACAATAAAACAACAGCATACCTTTGGATAATTTTTTCTTATTACTTTTCATTTTTTTATTTATGGAACTCACGGGGCCCTATGTGGCGACAAAGCCACCGAAGCCCAGTTTCAAGCTCATTACTTCCAGTTTCCAGTTTTTAACTTCTAACTTCTAACTTCTAACTTCGTCTTTCTATTTATATTCAGCCAACGTCGATGAAGCCAGAGCCACTGTTCCGGTACTTCTCTGATCAGTTCTTCAAGCGTTGTAGTATAGAGCTGAGTTACTGTCTGCAAATCTTTTTCCTTATCACCGGTCGATTGATAACGGATTGGTCCCTTGACAAAACTCTTAAAGTGGAAGCCATCATCCAGCCGGCGGGTAACAGAAACGACAATCGGGGCTCCGGTTTTCAGATGTAGCATTGCTGGTGAAACATGGGTTCTTGCTGGCTGTCCGAAAAAAGTTGTTTTGACCCCTTCGCTAGAACTTGCATGCTGATCGACTAGCAAAGCAACTGCTGTATCATTTCTCAAGGCTTTAAGGAGATGTTTGATCGCCGATTTTTTTTCAAAACTTTGGTGCCCTGAACTTTTTCGGCTATTAAGGATAAAATTGCCAATCAACGGATTATTGAATGGGCGCATAACTGAAACCAGCGGTTTTTTATATGCCAGGCAGTAACCGGTTCCCGCCATCTCCCAGTTACCGCAGTGAGCGGTAACAATAATAATCGGCTTACCTTGAGTAACAAGATCACAGGCCTCTTTAGGTCCTTCTATTTTCAATATTTCTTCAATATTGCCATTCGCAATTAATTGGTCAAATTTAAAAACTTCAGCGGCCAACTTTGCCAGATTGCAATAAATTTTAGCAGCCAGTTGCTTTGCTGCTGCATTATTCCCCGCCATGCCAGCATGTTTCAGGTGCTGTAATGTGCGGTTGTGATGTTTGCGGTCGATCATAAACCATATTTTTAGAATGAGGCCATTGAAACGGTAAGCGACTTTCAGCGGCATGATGCGTTGCAAGCCCCATAAAAGTAAAAATGGTAGGAATTCCAGCCAGATAACAAAAGTGCTTTTATATTTACGGTGCTTATTCATCGTTCGTCTGGTTTATTTTATTAACAATGTCGGTGGTTGAAAATCCTTCAATGAACGGGATAAATTTAATTTCGGCATTGACACTCTGCAAGGCAGCTCTTTCAGTCGCATCCAGAGTTTCCAGAGTATAGTCGCCACCCTTGACATAAATATCCGGTTTAAGTTCAATGAACAGATCATTGCACTGTGGGGTAGAAAACATGACCACCCCGTCAATTGACTCCAGTGCCGCCAGCATGTAGGCGCGGCTGTATTGGTCAATGATCGGGCGGTCCGGACCTTTGAGCTCCCGGATCGAACTGTCCGAATTCATCAGAATCAGCAGTGCATCACCCAGAGCCCGGCTGCGGTGCATATATTCGGCATGGCCACGATGGAGAATATCGAAGCAACCGTTGGTCACGACTAAACGGCGGCCTTCTTCTCTGAGTTTTTCACGCCAGATCACAGCTTCAGGTAAAGTAAATATTTTTGTTTCAGGATTACGATTCATTATATCACTCTATTTTTAGAGGTAATCGCCTCAATTTAAGGTTAAAAAATTTAATACACAAGTGCATTCTTCTAGCTAGTTTTCTGTGCGTTATCAAGATCAACTGCGCAGCTTTTTAATAGCTTTTAGATCGCAAAACGGTATAAAGAACAAACTGAAAAATAATTGCAATAGCAGTGAAATTCAAGTTTATGAGGCGATTTTTTTGTGAAATATGTAGATTGACGCAGTTTGTGTGGTGCTATGAAACGGACAAAACTTTACGCTTCCAGAGGACGGATGAGAATGCCTGCTTCTTTCAACAGTTGCAATGAAACATTGTCAATCGAATAGCGCTGATGATAGACAACTTCACTGATGCCGGAATTTATAATCATTTTTGCACAGAGCAAACAGGGGCTGAAAGTGGTATAGAGCACGGCATCTTTGACTGCAATACCGTGATAGGCGGCTTGGACAATAGCATTTTCCTCGGCATGACAGCAGAGACATTCGGAGAGGTTGCTGCCGGACGGAGTATCTGATCCACAACGCGGACAGCCACCATCACAGCAATTGGTTATGCCGCGCGGAGTGCCGTTGTAACCGGTAGAAATAACCCGATTTTCCTTAACAATCACTGCAGCGACCTGACGCCGCGAGCAGTTACCGCGTCGCGCTACCACCTGGGCGATTTCCATAAAATAGTTATCCCAATCAGGACGTTGCATTACTTTGTTCTCCATTATAGTGTATACGTACTGGTAGAGCTAGGCTCTCAATGAAAGCCCCTCCCCACACCAGTGGTTGAGTTGTGTATTATAATCATCACTCCGCGGTGCCGGTAAGTATAACCGGCTTGCCGGAACTTCTCAGACTGGATAAACAAGATGGACAAGATTTTTTATTTAATCCTGCATAATCCTGTTAATCCTGTCTAAGATACCTACCCGGGCGTAGCGACAGATGCAATAATTTCCTGTTAGGTGCACCAAATCACTGGCACTACCGGTACACCGTTTCCCCCCAGTGCGCAGTACTGCATAATTTGCAGGCTGTGAAAACATTTTAAACCCGGTCTCTCCAGTCTGCAAATTTACTCGTCGTCGAGTTCTGCCTGATGTTTTTCCATAATCTCATTGGCAACATTGCTCGGCACCTGTTCATAACGGCCAAATTCGATTTCAAATGAACCGCGTCCATGGGTAATTCTTCTGAGCTCGGTGGCATACTTTGCCATTTCTGATTGTGGAACGTCAGCATTAACGACCTGCATCCCATCTTCAACTCCCATACCGAGAATACGACCGCGTTTGTGATTCAAATCACCGGTAATATCTCCCATGTACTGGTCTGGAATCATGATTTTTACGGTCATAATAGGTTCCAGCAGAATTGGCTTTGCCTGATTCATTGCATCGCGGAATGCCATTCTTGATGCGATTTTGAAGGCCATTTCATTTGAATCGACCGGATGATGTTTACCGTCAAATACGGTAACTTTCAGGTCTTCGACGACGCAACCGACCAATGGTCCTTTGATCATGGCTTCAACGACGCCCTTTTCGACTGCCGGAATAAAGTTTTTCGGAATATTACCGCCAACCACAGCGTTAACGAACTCATAGCCTTCACTGTTATGTTCGATTTTCAGCTGTACTTCAGCAAACTGTCCGGCGCCGCCAGTCTGTTTTTTGTGGCGATACTTCGCCTCGCCATTGGCGGTAACAGTTTCACGATATGCTATTTTCGGTGTGGCAAGGTTGACTTTCACCTTATAGACTTCCTGCAGGTTTCTCACCACATTATTGAGGTGTTGATCGCCCATGCCTGACATCAGCATTTCATGGGTTTCCTTATGTCTTTCAAGTGTAACGGTCGGGTCACACTCAGAAATTTTATTCAGGCCGGAGGCAATTTTATCTTCTTCACCGCTTTTGACTGCGGTTATGGCATATGACATAACTGGATTTGGAAAGATAATCCTGTTAAGTTCACGGATTTTAGCACTGCCGCCCAAGGTATCGCCAATATGGGTGTGCTTTAATTTTGCCATTGCACCGATACAACCCGGAACCAGTTCTTTGGCATTCTCCTGTTCTTTGCCGTTCATCAGCAGAATCGGCCCGAAGCGCTCTTTATTGCCGTTGCTGATATTAATCATTTCACTGTCTGCTTTGACAGTTCCGGCAATAACTTTAAAGAATACCAGCTGACCGATAAACGGGTCAATAACCACTTTAAAGACTACTGCCTGACCATCACCGGCAGCGGAAATTTCTTTCATTTCGCCATTAGCAAGTTCAACCTCTTTTTTTGCAACTGGGTCAAGGAACAGATTAACGGTGCCGTTCATCAGTTCAGTAATACCGATATCTTTTTCTACGCTACCGGCAAAGACCGGAATAAGATCACCGGCCAAAATCGCGGTATGCAGTCCTTCAGCAATCTCTTCATCAGTCAGGATTTCGCCTTCCAGATATTTATCCATCAGCTCCTCGCTGGACTCAGCGATTGTATCCATCAGAAACTCTTTATATTTACCAACCATATCGGCAATTTCATCTGGAATATCGGTATCACGCAGCACATGGACAACTTTACTGAGATCACCTTCTGAACCAACAGGAATCGTTAGAGGCACACAGACTGTTTTGCCGTAAGCTTCCTGAAGTTCGGTAAGTACTTTAGCGAAATCGGCCCGGTCAGCGTCAAGGCGGCTAATCAGGGCAAAACGTGGCAAGCGCTGCTTGCGCGCCAGTTTGAATGCGCGAGTGGTGCCGATTGAAATTCCGTCGACGCCGTCAATTACGATCAGAGCATTGTCTGCGGCCTGCATAGCGGCAGTGGTTTCACCGATAAACTCACCATAACCAGGGGTATCTATAAAAAACAGATTATTTTTGTTCCACTCACAATGCAATGGGGTTGCGTAAATACTTCTCTGTTTTTCCTGTTCATCGGAAGTATAGTCCGAATAACTGGTTTTCTTGTCAACGCTGCCTTGACGATCCACTGCTCCGGCCTTGAACAACATTAAATCACATAGAGAAGTTTTTCCGGCTCCACTGTGTCCGGCGATGACGAAATTGCGAATTTCACTGACTTTTTTCATAATTACCCTTTCTTTTTTATCTTTAATCTATTTTTAACGTGGCAGAGTCGCCACATTGTAAAAACTGACTAATTGAGTTAATTACTAACGAATATTCCTCTTTTTATCTTTTTTTAAGAATAACACTAATAGCAGAAACTTTAAAGAATGCAAAACTTAAACCGGCACATGATTGCATTTTTTCCGATTTAAGTTAAATTAACAGTGACAAACCCTTACTATTCACAAAAAAAGGCCTTACTGCCACAGGATAATAGTCTATGAATGAACAACCAGTTTCGACAACGCCGCTAGGTTGCAGCTTTGCAGGCGAAACACATTTAGGCCTTATCCGCGATAATAATGAAGACAGTTTTCTCTATTGTTCAAATCCGGGGGAACTGAATTCTCTGGCGGTAGTGGCTGATGGTATCGGCGGGCTTGAAAACGGTGAAGTTGCAAGCTTGATGTGTTGCAACCATTTACTTGATGCATGGCGGGGGAAAAAATTTTCCCAGGAAAAATCAGAACGCAAACTGTGTAATTTTCTTAATCGTGAAATTACAGCAGTCAACAGTGATATTTTCCATTTCAATAAAAAAGAACACAAGGCAGAATCAATGGGGACAACTGTCGTTGCAGTAATATTCTGCCCGGACAAAATTATTGTTGCCCATGCCGGTGACAGTCGTCTCTATCGCATTCGCAAAGGGCATCTTAACCCCTTGACTGAAGATCATAGTTTTGTCAATGCCCTGATTAAAAAAAATATTATCAAGTATGAAGAGGCTAATGCTTTCCCGTTTTCTCATGTTATTATGAAATCACTCGGACCGATGGAACATCTGGAACTTGATATAAATATATTCAAACGAGAACCCGATGACCGTTATCTTATCTGTTCAGACGGCTTAACTACTCACCTGGCGGATCACAAGATAGAATCGATAATGAAAAAAGCCAAAGAGCCCGAGGGAGCGATTGACAAGATGATGCGCGGAGCATTAATCAAGGGTGGTCTGGACAATATCACAATTGTCTGCTGTTTCCCTGAACATTAATCGTCTGAACCGCCGAAAATGCCTGAGCGCAATAAAAAATAGAGCAAGGTCAACATCGCACTGACTGTCGATGCCACATAGGTCAGAAAAGCGGCATTTAATACCCGTCCAGCATCAATCGCCTCGCGGTCTGAAACAATTCCAGCCGGAATATGCCCCGATTTTTGCATACTTAGCAAAAGTGCTTTTTGTCTTAAATGATGCCCACATTGCCAACAAAAGTCCCGGCAAAGCCGGTTAGGTTATCGGCAAAACTGTTACGGTATGACTAAATTTTTCCTGTTTTTTCGAATGTAAGATTGCAGCCTTAATTTTGAGCCGTAAATTAAGCGTATAGAATAATTATGCACAAGTGCATTCTTTTAGCTAGTTTTCAGTGCCTGTTTAAGTTTATTTGCGCAGCTCTCTAATAGCTTTTAGATTGCAAAACGGTATTATTGAAAATATAGAGAATGTAAATTATGATTGCTATTATTGATTATAACATGGGTAACCTGCTGAGCGTTTCCAAAGCATTTGAAGCTGTCGGCGGTGATATTAAAATCGTTGATACACCGCATGAACTGGAGAATGTCTCCGGTATCGTTCTTCCCGGAGTGGGCAATTTTGGTGAAGGCATGGAACACCTGCGTAACCGTGGCTTTGAGGCACCGCTGCTGTCCGCCATTAAGTCTGGTACCCCGTTCATGGGCATCTGTCTTGGCATGCAGATGCTGATGGAATACAGTGAAGAGGCACCTGGCGTCAAAGGGCTCGCTGTTTTTAAAGGCGGAGTCATAAAATTTCCCGCTGGCATCGAAAAAGTACCGCACATGGGTTGGAACAGTATCACAGTGCAACAACGTGATGCTGCTCCTCTGGCTGGAATTGAAGATGACAGTTATTTTTATTTTGTCCACTCATATTATGTGGCACCGGAAAATCAAGCGGTGGTTGCCGCCTCATGCAGCTACATCACTGAGTTTGCCGCTGCCGTCGGCTATAAAAATATTTTCGCCACCCAATTCCACCCTGAAAAAAGTCAGGATAAAGGATTGGCAATTCTGACAAATTTTGTCAAAAGTACAGAATAAAGAAGCAGAGCCGTTGTTTGCAGTTAAGTAAAAGCAGTAAGTTATTTTTTGTGAGCCCTAATTAAAACGTCCATGAAAAGGTCGCGTGCCAGTAGCTTGCGATATCCGAGCGCAAAGAGCAAATATGAAATTAACCTGAAAACTAACTATTTGTTACGTGCGCTCGGAGATCGCCTGTTGAAATCCACGCAGTGAAAATACTAAAAATACCTTTTCGAGTGCCGTCTAACTATGGAGAATTACTAATGAGTATCAATCAAGTCAAACAGCAAATTACCGATTATCTAAGGGAGAATATGGGGCTGGAAGATGACGGGATTAATGAATTGCTGGCGATGCTGGAGACTAGCACGGCCGATAATATCGCTAAGGCTGAACAAAAGCTTAGTATAATGGATTTTGATGCGTTGAGTCGCGTTGGCCATTCCATTAAAGGTTCATCAGCCAACCTTGGTGCAACCGATCTTGCCGAAGGTGGCAAAAAATTGGAATTTGCCGCCAAAGATGGCGATAATGCCCGTTGCCAGGACGCGTTGACCGAGCTTAAAGAACAACTTGCTCAACTTAGCTGTTAATCAATGAAACCGGTTACTATAAAAAAATTATTACAATTTCATGATCTGTTATTCGAACTCTATGGAGAACTCGAATGTGCACTCTATTATAATGAGCCGCATGAACTGATGGTCGCCGCCATGCTTTCTGCTCAGTGTACCGATAAACGGGTTAATATTATTACCGTAACACTCTTTAAAAAATATCGGTCAGTTGAGGCATTCGCGAATGCAGAACTCAGTGAACTCGAAGCTGATATTAGAACTGCCGGTCTGTTCCGTTCCAAAGCTAAGAATATTATTGCTGCCTGTAAAATTATTACCCAGCAGTTTGAGGGGCAGGTTCCCAAAACCATGGCAGAACTCAACGCACTGCCGGGCTTAGGGCGGAAAACCGCTAATGTTGTCCTCGGCAATGCCTTCGGCATTCCGGGATTTCCTGTTGATACCCATGTGCAACGCGTTTTAAACCGTTTCGGCACAGTTGACAGTAAATACCCCGAAAAAATTGAAAAAGCGGTCACTGCAGTTGTGCCCGCTAACCTCTGGACTAATTTTTCCCATTTAATCATAACCCACGGACGCCAAGTCTGTCAGGCCAGAAAACCTGCATGTGGCAGTTGTCCTGCCGTCACTGTCTGTAACTATGGAAAACAATATAAATGAAAATTTTCAAGAAAAAATTCCGCAATATCAAAAAACTGCCAACTTGGTTTTTTCTGCCGCCAGCTCTGCTGCTCAAGTTTATGAAAACATTTTTGATGCGAGTTGAATACATTGATCCTAACAACTATATCGACAAGATCAAAATAGGTAATATGGAAGGTTGCGTCTCCGTGACCTGGCATAATCGGCTGCTCTATTTTCCCGTAATTTTTTCCAGAGCAACCAGAAAAAAAACAATGGCAGTCGTCAGTCCGTCTCGTGATGGACAATATATCGTTGACCTTATCTCGATCTTTGGCATCAGCAGTTTGCGCGGCTCCTCTTCAAAAAAAGGCGCAAAAGCCCAACGAGCGGCATTTAAAGCCCTGGCGGATGGTTACAATGTCAGCTTTACCCCGGACGGCCCGCGTGGCCCTAAATACAAAATGAGTCGCGGCCCCATTCACCTGGCAAGCAAAACTGGCCGACCAATTCTACCTGTTTCGATCAACGCCTCACGTTACTGGTCATTAGGCAGCTGGGATGGGTTTCAAATCGCCAAACCGTTCGCCAAACTGACGCTGGTCATGGGCGATGCGATAGAAATTCCACCCGACCTGGATGCTGGCGGTCTGGAAAAATGGCGCAAAATAGTCGAAGACAAACTGATGGAGATCACTGTAGACTGAGTTATCGCTTGTATTAAAGTGAGCCTGCTGGTCACGGCTTGCCGCGCTCTGGATTTAGATTTGATTGATAAAAATGCTTTCTGCTCTAAAAACATCGTTCATATTAGCATTTTAGTTAAACAAGGAGCCTGACGTAAATGTAGTAGGCTGCTGTCAATATTGATAATTTTCGGTTAAAGAAATTGGCGCGGAGTTGATATTGCCCCTGATTGAGCTTAATCTCAAATTTAACTGAATTCTGTCCCGCTTCAACTGATTCACACTGCACCGGCAGACCAAGAATATGCAGTTGAGCCAGATCAATATCCAGTGCCTTGGCACCGGAATAAAATCCATGATTTTCCGGTGCAATATTCTTTCGGTCGAATTCCACATCTTCCTCCGGATTAATGCCGGCTGATACCGCGTGTCCGGCCTCTTCCGGCCAACGTCGCAGTTCAAACTCGTACACCCCATCCTGTTCCGCGTATATCGACCAGAATCCCAGGCATGTTTCCCCTTCACGTACCTGTTGCTGGTTCCAGACGGACATACCGTGCTCGTTGCGCAAATCCATGGTGTTCAGGCAGGAAACTTCGTAATTCATTCCGATTGAAAGCGGCGTTTCCTCGTCAGCCTGAAGTGTGCAGAGCGTCCACCATTTTTCGTATTTTTCACGCAATTCATCTACCAGCTCCGGATATCCGGCAGCAATATTGTGTTCCTGATCCGGGTCATTTGAGAGATCATAAAGTTCATCACGGTCAACCAGACGCCAACTGTTTTTCATGACACAGCTGCGCTGCCATTTCAAGGGATGCGCCACGCGTTGAGTGTCAGTGACAACTATTCGGTTATCCCAGTATTCCTGACTCTTCTCGCCATTCAACAGAGGCATTAATGATTCGCCGTCAAACGCTTTTTTATCTTGCGGCATATCAACTCCACAGATATCCAGCAGTGTCGGCATAAAATCAACATAAGAGGTCAAATCATCGACTTTGCGTCCATCCTTAAGGCTTCCATTAGGCCAGCGCATCAGGAATGGAATACGATGCCCCCCGTCATACTCAGAGCCTTTAAATCCGCGCATCCCGGCATTATACGTATTCGATTCTTTGCTCGTAGCGTCGCCGCACTGACCATTATCACTCATAAAAATCAGGATGGTATCATCTTCAAGTTCGAGTTCAGCAAGTTTGGCGCGGAGTTTCGTGAAGTTTTCATCGATATTGGTGATCATGCCTAGAAATCTGGCATAATTTTCAGATTCAGTTTGGTCTTTGTACATATTGAAATATTTTTCATCAACATTAAACGGGCCATGCGGCGCATTGGTCGAAATATAACAGAAAAAAGGCTCATCCTTGTGCTCTTCAATATATTTCATGCCCTCGTCAAAAAAGACATCGGTACAGTAACCGGTAAATTTCCGTGGGACACCGTTCACCCAATAAGTATCATCAAAATAGTCATTGCCCCAATAATCCGGCTGCTGGCTGATACCGCCGCCGCCATGACAAACCGTGGTTTCAAAACCACGATCCTGCGGACGATACGGATAATCGTCGCCCAAATGCCATTTTCCGAAAATCCCGGTATGATAGCCGCTTGAACGCAATGCGTCAGCCAAAGACCATTCATCACGCCGCAGCAAAGAACGTCCGCCGACCGTGTGCCACACGCCAGTGGAATTGCAGTAGTGCCCGGTTAGCAGACCGGCCCGGGTCGGGGCGCAGGTGGTACCGCAATGGAATTGTTCAAAACAGACCGCGTCACCATGAAACTCATCAATTCCCGGGGTTTGGATAAATGGATGTCCGTGACACCCCAGCGGCGGATAGCCCTGATCGTCAGTCAAAACAAAAACTATATTCGGTTTACGCATTTTTTTCTCCTTGATAAAATTGCCTCGGCCTGTGGTTTTTGCGACCGCCATTATCTGACACGGATATTAAAAAAACATTACGCTCAACCTCCGGGTCGGTTCCGTGCCGGCAGCAATACTCCATAGCTTACAAAACCAGCTTCGCCGGAACTTAAAATATCCAGCATTTAATAAATTGATGTCATACTTAAGTAAGATATTATTTTTATATCCAGCGTAAAACAACAGCGCAACATGGGTTGATTTTCTACATATTTCTGACTTTACCGGCAAGAATATCGGCAGCATTCAGCACTAAAGCATCAGCTGGCACCGGAACGGTTTCTTTACTGCGTCGCCACTTTTCTCCTTCATCAATAATAATCAGTTTTACCGCGATACCACATTCCCGCAGCGTCATGATGAATTTATGCCGTGCATTATCCCAGCACGGCAAAATAACCAGACAGTTGCCGATACTCTGGATTTCACTCAGTACCGGTGTGATTAAGGCGTCAACCGTCATCCCATGATTGGGCTCAATACAGGCCAGGATATCCAAGATGCTTTCGAGGCATGCCAGACTGCGCCCCGCCTGAAAATGGAAAACCTCACCGCCGGCGGCAAAAATATCAACGACATATTCATCGCGGGTCAGAAAATCCACCAGAGCCGCAGTCAGCGAAAGCGCGGCTTCCAGCTCTTCATTATAATCTTTAGGAGTGAGCCCTACCCTGAAACTCTTTAGATTAGGTACATAGGTATCAACAATCAACGCAACTCGGCTGAGATACTCTTCCTGATATTCACGAATAATCAGCTCGCCGAGGCGAGCTGAACTCGGCCAGTGAATATGTCGCGGATCATCTCCGGTTCTGAAATCACGGCAACCGAAAAAATCCATCGATTCGCCGACTTTTGAAACTCTGGAACTGCCTTCACGCTGATATTTTTTCCCTTCCGGCAGGCTGAGGCTGTTCAGTGGAGCAAAATTTGGATAGACCAGTAAATTGGAACTCTCATGACGAGCCCGGCTGCTCCATTTGAAAAACCCGAGCGGGAATGCCGATTCAGCAATCGGCGAATAAAAGGTATATTTCCCGCGCCGTTCCGCCTGCAAGCGACCGGTTATATGCTGTCTGCCCTCTCCCGTCAATGCCGCACTGCCGGCATGCTCAAGCCAGATCAGTCCTTTTTTCATTCTGAATGGATCCATAATGATATCCCAGGCCGGATAGTGACGCCGATTTTCAATCTGATAGGTTGCATCCAGTTCACTGCCGGCCCGAACACGTTCAGGTGTCTGTCTAGTAATTATCAACCGCGGACGAAATATCCAGCCAACAGTGAAATCGATAATGAACGTTGCGATTAAAGCTAAGGCAAGGTAGCGCACCAGCGTCTCGGGAATCAGCAGACTGTAACCAGTGACTCCAATAGCCACAGCTCCGACCAGATAACCAGGTACGGTAAGTTTACGGATCAGCAATCCATATATCCAGCAGAACAGGGCAAATGAGCTTGAACGGTAGTTGGAGTAGAGATAGATATCCGGCGTATTAAGCCATTCAGGCCCAGGGAGGAAAACTCTCCAGAATCGATCCAGGAATCTGTCATGTTTAGGTTCATGCTTCATCGTCATCTATTATTATACTTGTTTAGGTTGAAATTTTAACTTTTATTTTTTTTGCTCAAATAGCCAAATAAACGAACTAAAAACTACCCATAATGGGTATATCCCCGAGTTTACCATTTTTATAACTGCTGTTTATAAAATATCATCATGAAGCGCCGGAAGCAAGCAACCACCGATAAATTTTATTCAACTGACAATTGCAAAGCACCAATCAAGCGTTTAATGTATAAAGCAATCTCAATACTCGGTGCTGGTTTGTTTGCAAACGGCAAAACGGGTCAGGCCAGCTAACAGTCTTGAAAAGAGTTAAAATCAGAGCAGAAAATCTATAGCAACAGGTTTAAATCATGACTTTAAAGAAATTAATAATTCAGTTGACAATTATGTTGGCTGCGTTGCAGGGCATAGCTGCTTTTGCGACAGTACCTGCCAAACTGAAAAACAGTAAATCAGCTCTGCACAACCCTTATGCCAAACGGGCCGACAAGGTATTCAATGAAGTCTGGCAGGAGATTTGCAAACGTAATTTTGACAGGAAATTGGCGAAAAAATTTAACAAAAAAATCTTGACTGAATATCTGCCGCAGGCGAAACAGTGCCGCAATGATATTCAGTTGGCTCAGTTGCTTAACCGAATGATAAAAGAACTTGGCCAAAGCCATATCGGTGTTCTACCTCCAGTCAGCAACTCTTTTAATCAGGCAATAAAAATATCACGTCGCAACCGTAAACGTCCGGTAGTAAAACAACCAGAGAAAAAGAGCAGCCATAAACGTCAGCGTAAGGTTACAGAACCTGATTTTATCGATACTCCCGCAGATATTGGACTGACCCCATGTAATATTGACGGTAAACTCTATGTATTGCAACTGCGCAGCAAATTCCCTGCAGAACTGGCCGGAATCAAGCTTGGTGAACAAATTATTGCCATCGACGGTGTTAAACTGACACCGGACAAACCGGCCCCCGTTTCATGGAGCAGAATAACATCATTGATGCTGAGTGGCTACCCCGGAACAACCGTAAACCTTACCATGCAACGTTATAACGGCAAGCAATATTCACTGAAACTTAAACGCCGCCGGAATGGGTTTAAGTGGTTTAAACTTGGGGTGATGCCGAAATTCTTTTCAGAATTTGAGCTTAAAATTCTGCCGGGTAATATCGGTTATATCAGATTTTCTGCCTTCCTGCCGGAAGAGATCAGCAAGATCAGCCGAGCAGTTAACCATGAACTGAAAACCACTGATGGACTGATTATTGACCTTAGGGACAATGTCGGTGGAATGATTCTGGCAACTCAATGGCTGGCTGGCTGGTTATATGGCAAACCGGTGCCGATCGGCAGTCTGAAGATGCATGGAGCCACTTTGAAACCAGTCTCATATCCGCAAGTTAACGGCTACCGCAAACCACTGGCTATTCTGATCAATGACGGCTCCTTCAGCTGTGCTGAACTTTTTCCAGCTGCCATGCAGGACGCCAAAGCAGCAAAAATTTTCGGTTCTTCCACCTTAGGGAAATGCCTGCCATCACAATTCTTGGTTCTGCCCAGCGGATTTAGACTGCAAACCGTATTCGGAGATCATTTCAGAACAACCGGAAAGCGAGTCGAAGGTATCGGAGTTACACCGGATGTACAAATTAAGCTTGACCCGAAACAATTGCGCCATGGCAGAGATTCAGTAATAGAAGCCGCCCGTGAATACCTCATAACACCCTAATCAGGTGCACCTGAAGGCAGATACCGCTTCAAACTCCGCAACTGCGTTGCTACGGAAGCGGGTGTACAAATTCAAAGTGTTACTTCGTCTTTCGCTATACTCAAGTATCCCAAAAATGACAGGACTTTGTAAGTTCAGAATTCCTGACTTGCAAGAATTAGAGCTGACACCAAAACAGTTCGCGACCGGGAGGTCGCTCCTTCTATGAGCCCGTTTATCAAGTTCCAAAGCCTGTTTTTCTCGATTTTTTTGCAATAAAATCCCATTCCTTATTTTGGAAAATTATGCCCTCTGGCAAAGCATTCCGCCAGGAAAGCAACTGAATATCAAGCTGAATCGGAATAAATAGTGAGGAGGTACGACGAACGTTTTATGCCGAATCCGGGCTTGATAGTAAGGCGGTAGTCTTGACCTGTGAATTCAGGTGAAGATTTGCTAATTTAAAAAGGCGGGAGGCCTCAATCTACAATGACGGTTTCAGCCAAGAAGCGACCCGAGGAGTCCTCCCGCCAAAATCTTATCCGTTCTTCTTTGCTCCTTTTATTTCTTCGCCTTTTACAATATCTCTGTAAAGTGCAGCCGTTAATTGACGTGCCATAGCAACGATTGCCGTTTTTCGTTGCCGCCCTTTCTGTTTTAGCTGCTTCGGCCATTTTTTGGTTATTTCAGAATCCGGCTGCCAGTGATACCACAGCCGGTTATGTTCATCACGGCTTAGCACCCGCGGCTACTTTTACCTCATCCCTACGGAATTTTCTGACAATTACGCCTCAGAGTTTTTGTTAGCTGAATTTGCACTGCCATTATTCCATAATTGGCAAGGTTGTCCGGTGATCCGCATAACTTGCCGCCACAGTTGTTGGAGCGGGTTAACCCGTTTTTTTGATTTCTTTGCCGCGCCGAGTGGAACATGGGTAAATTCTCCATGCCAGTACCCGATGAGCAAATCGGTCTTTCCCGCCATGGCGGCATTAACCGCAAATCCTGCAAGGTTATGGCAGAAAATACTGTCATCAGCATTAGCCGGGACACTGCGGATCGAATAACTTGGGTCGAAATATTTTATACTGACCGGTTCGTCCCACTCTTTGAACGCTGCTTTGATTTCCGCTTTGAGAAAATCACCGATATCTTTGTACTGTTTGTTGCCTGAAGCATCTTTATTTGCAGCGTCTCCGATCAGATGCTGACCCGCGCCTTCAGCGACCGCAATAACTGCATGTTTGCGATTTTTAAGCCGTTTTCGCAGGTTATTCAGTAAGCCGTTTTCGCCATGAAGTTGAAACGGGACTTCTGGAATCAAACAATAATTGACATCACCGCTGGACAGGGTGGCGTTGCAAGTAATAAAACCGGCATCCCGCCCCATAAGTCTGACTAGACCAATGCCATTCAGTGCACCCTTTGATTCAACATGGGCACCGTCCAGAACATGCCGTGCCGCTTCCACCGAAGTTTCAAATCCGAAACTGCGGTAAACGAACGGAACATCATTATCAATAGTTTTCGGAATCCCGACAACCGATATTTTAAGACCACGTTCCAAGATAAGTTCGGATACATCATGGGCGCCGCGCAGGGTGCCGTCACCGCCGATACAGAATAGGACGTTGACTCCGAGGCGTTCCAGGTTATCAACAATCTCTTCAGTGCCTGGATAACCGCGGGAACTGCCGAGGATGGTTCCGCCCAGTGTATGAATGTCAGAGACGTTCTCCGGCGTAAGCTTCATTGGCGGGAATTCAGTATTTTCAGTCAAGCCGGCGTAACCGTATCGTGCTCCCAGTACTTCCGGAACCCCATACCAGTAGTGTAATTCCATCACGAGACCGCGGATGACATCATTCAGCCCCGGACATAATCCACCGCAGGTCACAATCATTGCCCTGACTTTTTTGGGATCAAAAAATATTTTATCGCGAATTCCAGCGCATTCAAAACTCAGTCGTGGCTCTTCATGTTTGCCACCGGTCAGAATATTTATAGGCACGCGCAGGGTTTCATCAACAAAGTTAGTTGGGGATATTTCTATTTTCTCAAAGTTTATAAACGGTGACGGCAGGGTGCATTCGCCAAGCGTTGTTACCTGAAGATCCTGATGTGTTATTTTATCCATAATGTAATTCTCCATGATTATCCCTGTAACGGGTAGTTTATACACAAGTGTATTCTTTCAATTAGTTGTCTGCGCGTTATAAAACTCAACCGCGCAGCTTTTTAATAGCTTTTAGATCGCAAAACGGTATTGAAATATATTTGATTATAAACCTATCACCGGGAAATTTTATTTCAAGAATTGAATTAATGCAACCATGAATTATTTTATGAAATGATAAAATATTGGTCGAAAAAAATTGTTGAGTTGCTTTTTATTGCAGTTATTGTGGTTGCAGTATGCGGTACTTACTGGGGCATGTGGGGTAAAATTAGCCGCAATCATCATGATTTAATGCTCAAATCACTAATGCCGTGGCAGAAGCAAGAGCTTGCTAATGCTCTGAACTATTATTATGATAACAATATTGCGGTCAAGTACACTACCGGTTATCTGTTGCGTTGTGACCCCTCTGCCGCAAGTATCAACCGGCAGTTTAACTGGTTTTACCGCAATGCGATATCGGCTGTTACCAGTGAAATACCGCCATATCATGAACTGGTCGCGGAAGCTTATCGTTCAGTTGAGGAGTCGCCACCTGATTTGAGCCGAATATCAACAATGGAGCTTGAATTGGCGATTGCCGCTAAGTGTCAGAAAGCACCTTTTATGACCGGCAAGGATATTACCGATCTTGCCTTGAGCACTATATCGCTGGGAATAAGAATTGTTGCCTATTCCGTCAATCCGATTCTCGGTGTTTCACTGACAGTGATAAGTTTGATTAATGCGGGGCGCAGTGACATTTCCAAGGCAATTCCCGGCATAATCTGTTTCATGCAGATCCGTTGCCGTAATTTTATCTATTCGATTATTCTTCTATGGGGCTTCTTCACCTTTCTGGTTTTCCGTTTTGACCGGGATAAGCAGAAAACAGGTAAGGCAAAATCCAGTGTAAAAAAGAGTTCAAAAGCTAGAAAATCACCTCGTAAACGTCAAAAAAGAGCAATATGACTCTATTCTATAAAAAAAATGATTTTTTTGAATATTTCAATTTGTATTTATTCTACTTTGCTGTATACTTAAGGCTCACTACCAATGCGGGGGCGTAGCTCAATTGGTTAGAGTTCCAGACTGTCGATCTGGTTGTTGCGGGTTCGAGTCCCGTCGCTCCCGCCATTTTCTTACAAAAGAGTCCTGTGTTGTACTATGTTTATATTTTATATTCACCACTTTTAGGCAAGTTTTATACCGGTATGTCCAGTTTCACTGTAAAAAGATAGTAAAACTTATATTGGCTCGACAGATGGTCTCAAGCCCCCGATCTCCCTTGATGATCTATTTGCCAATGCGCCTGGCACGTGACTACGAACGTGTCTTAGAAGTTGCAGGCTACTATTCTGCGCATTCGATTTAAGTATTGAACAGCCCTGGGATAAAGCTTATAGTTACTGGTTTTTTGGTGCAGGCGGGACGCCTGCGATTCCGGAGGTTTTATTTTTGCCCTAGCAGTTCTAATAGCAGGGCGTCTTCATCGCAGTGATCTTTTTTGGGACACTTTGAACAGTCACTCCAGATTTTTCCCGGAAACATCTCTTTATTTACCAGTGAAAAACCTAAATTGCTGAAAAAATTAGCGCGGTAGGTCAGGGCAAAGAGGCGGCACGGCTCCGACTGCTCGCTAAAGTGAGTGATCAGTTTTTTAATCATCGTGCTGCCGACACGCTGACCGGTCATTTCAGGATTCACTGCTAATGAACGAATTTCAAACAGCCGATTGCCGAAGTCGCGGACTGCGACACAACCGGCAAACTTATTGTCAGTAATTCCAATCCAGAAATTATCGAGATGTTCCAGTACGTCCCGGCTATCACGTGGCAGGACGATCTGAGCTGCAGCGTATAGTTTCATTAAAGTGCAGATATTATCGACATCATCCGGCAGGGCTTTGCGAACTTGTATAAAGTTATCCATAACGTTTTTATTTCGGGGGGATGCGGAAACTGGCTATTTCCGCCAGCACCGATTAACCTTCGTTAAAGAATCCGATTGAACGGAATTTATTATAGCGGTCTTCTTTCAGCTCTTCGCCGGAAAGTTTACCGAGTTCAGCCAGATGTTTGGCAATGTTTGCTTTGAGGAATTGGGCTGCGGCATCATAATCTTTGTGAGCTCCGCCCAGTGGTTCAGTTACAACATCATCAATGATTTTCAGCTCCTGCAGGTCGGTAGCAGTAAGTTTTAGTGCCGAGGCGGCCTGTTCGGTATAAGCGCGGTCGTCCCAGAGAATTGCCGCACAGCCTTCCGGTGTAATAACTGAATAGTAGGCGTTTTCCATCAGGATAATTCGGTTGCCGATACCGATGCCGAGGGCACCGCCACTACCGCCTTCGCCGATGACAATTGCCAGCACCGGTATGGAAAGGTCGAACATTTCACGCAGGTTGACGGCAATCGCTTCACCGATATGGCGTTCTTCCGAAGCGATTCCAGGGAATGCCCCAGGTGTATCAATAAAGCAGATAATCGGAGCCTTTGCCTGATCGGCCAGTTTCATCAGGCGCAATGCTTTACGATAACCTTCAGGGTGTGGACAACCGAAATTGCGGAAGACATTTTCTTTGGTTTCACGACCTTTTTGTGTACCAATGACCATCACCGGTTTCCCGTCAAGTTTGGCAAACCCACCGACAATTGCAGCGTCATCGCGATAATTACGATCGCCATGAAACTCCATAAAGTCAGTAAATATGCGTTCAATATAATCAAGCGTGTATGGGCGATTTGGATGCCTAGCAAACTGAACCCGTTGCCACGGGGTCAGGTGCTTGTATATTTTCTTCATAGTTGAGTCAAGTTTTTTGCGCAAAATTTTGACTTCATCATTGACATCTATCTCACTTGATTCACTGAGTGCTACCCACTCCTGAAGCTTTTTTTCAAGTTCGACGATCGGTTTTTCAAATTCCAGATACGTTGCCATATATTTACCTGCTGGTTATACCCGTGTACGGGTAAGTTTTAGTTCATTATTTTAGCTATACCCATTTTGGGTAAGTTTTAATTTTTAATTAACAATAAATTTACTCCGTTTTAGGCATAATTTCAAATAATACCCAGAAAAAATTGGTTATCCTTTTAAAATTTTTAACTGAACAGATCGTTTTCGCTGATTTTAGGTTCGACGATTTCCGGTGCAAATTTTTTATAGAGTTCGTCGAGCTTGCCGATGTAGTAGGCGGTGTTCTCGTCCCGATTTTCGCCGGCACTGTTTAGCAGTTTTGAGTTATCAACGACAGAAACCCGTTTTTTGTCACCGATGACATAAAACGCTACCTGATCACCTTGGCGATAATCCAGGCCGGAGGCGATGGCCAATTCATAAGCAGCACTGCGCCGACCTTTGCCGGTAGCCATTTTACGGCGGTAATTATCTGTTGAATCATTAAGTGTTTCACTTTTGGCAATTTTATTGAGCGGAAGTTCATGGTTGAGTAGAGCCTCGCGATATTTTTCAAACATTGGACCAATTTTATCATTTTCTTCAGAGAGGCGTAAGGCTATCAACTGATGAATTATTTCGCGTTGGAATGGTTCCAGTCCACGTGATTTCAAGGCGGCACCGGTGACTGCGATCTCGCCGTTTTCATCCATTAACGCATAATTTTTGCTTTTATAGCAGAACATAGAGGGGTAGGTCGAGTCGAGCTCCACGGTGATGCCTTCCGGTAACTCATTTTGAATATCAGCTTCCATAATTTCGGTGGATTTAACCCCGGGTGGAGGCTGGAAGTAGATACCATCAGTATCCATTTCGATAACTGTAGCTCCGCTTGCTTCCAGATAATCGAGCATTAAGGTTAAGATTTCCCGGCCGCGCGAAGTGATATTATCCGCTAAGGCATAATCATTAAAGGTTGCCATTGAAAATCCAACATAGCCGTAAAATGAATTTATCAGGATCTTGAAAGTGGTCTGGAGGGCATTGAAATAGTCTTTGCTTGCCGGCGTAGCGGCACTCTTTTCCGCATCCTTGGCACTGAATCTGAAATCCCTCAGTTTGCCCAGCAAACGTGGGTAGGCTTTGAGAATATCACGTTCCGGGCACCATCCTTCAGCCAGAATAATTGATGGGTAGAGTGAACGGATATCACAGTGCCAGACATTTTTGAAGACGCCGGTTTGAAATGCCTTGGTAAGGGCACCGGAAAAGCCACGTGATCCTTCGGGGCGTGGCAGGCTCTGTTTCACTGCCAGGTATTCAGACAGCAGCATTGCTTCAATTTTGGTTGCATTGCCCCGGATAACGCAATCCTGATATTTGTATGGAATGAGTTGAGCTTGGTAAAAGGTGCTGGGAGCAAGAATCCTGGCAATTGCCCGTGTTTCCCTGACATCATCCAATGCATAAGCCAGTAAGGTATCCCGTTCTTCATGCCAGCAACGGGTGATGTCATCTCCATCAATATAGGTGCGGTTCGGAGCGGCAACCCCAAAATGACGTGCGACATTTTTCAAGCCGTAGCTTTCAAGGCTACGGTGAGTGATGTCATAAAACTGGGTCAGATGAAAAGTATCAACAATATGGCGACCGAAAAGATCATAACGGGTATAATTAATTGTACGTTCGGCTGCAGAAAAACGCGAATTGCGTTTTTTTATCACCGATCCGTCGCGACCTAATAACAGTTTTACCCTGTGCTGTTTTGCTCGTTTTTCAATATAGGGGAGGTCAAAACGAAAAATATTATGCCCTTCAAGCACATCCGGGTCACGCTCCTGTACAGTTGCAACAAATGTTTCTAGCAACTCCTTCTCATCCATATCATTGAGCGAAATAACCTTTTCCCACCCAGTACTGTCACTCATGGAAATAATGATAATTTTATCTTCAGGACGTTCAGGATTGGGAAATGAGAAGTTGGGATCGCAGAGTGTTTCGATATCAAACTGCAACCGTCGAACCGCGGCAAAGTCCATGCCGTGAAAACTGCGGAGCCGAAGTGAAATCATCATCTGCTGATAAATATCAGTAATAACCCGATAGGGTGACCCGGAGGATGAAGGATTTGCCCCGGTAACCTGTTTGAGAAACTTTTTGGCACTTTCATAAATCGGTAAAGTGGCAAATGAGACAACATAGGCAAAGTCCGCATTGCCGTTCAACTCAGTAATCCGACATTCTAGTTCAAATCCAACCATTGAATCAGCTGATTCAAGCAGAATAAACGGCCTGAAAGGGGTTTCAGTAAGAATTACCTTGTCCTCTTCGCGACAGTAGATCATCGCATTGTCATGACCGTCAGATTCGATTGCGACAACATTCTCATAACGCGACTCGACTATTTTACCTAATTGCATATTTTTACTCAGGTTGTGAATGATAATAGGACTGATGGACTAATGGACAATATTATTATCCCCCAGTCCCCAACTCCCAGTTTCCAGCTTCTAACTCCTAACTCCTAACTTCTAGCTTTCAACCTAGTTATTTCAGCTTCAAGTTCTTTGATTTTCTTTGAAATCCGGTCAACTTTTTTCGGCAGAGATAGACGTTTAATAAAATTACGTTGATTTTCGGCTGGAGCACCAACAGCAATTGCGCCAGCTGGAATACTATCTTTTACCCCTGCCATTCCGGCAATTTGAGCACCATCACCAATGGTAATATGACCGTTAATGCCGACTTTTGCCGCGATAATACAGCCTGTGCCAATTTTTGTGCTACCAGCAACACCGGCTTGAGCCACGATCAGGGTATGGGCACCTACATCGACATTATGGGCGATCATGACCTGATTATCTATTTTGGTGCCGGTCTGGATAAGGGTTTTACCGAATCTTGCGCGGTCAATAGTGGTATTGGCGCCGATTTCGACATCATCCTGAATTTCGACAATACCGACCTGCGGCAGTTTGATAATTCCGGTCGGGGTCGGGGCAAAGCCGTAACCGTCACCGCCAAGCACCACGCCTGGTTGAATAATGACCCGGTTGCCGAGCACACAACGGAATGAAATTGTAACATTTTGATAGATCAGGCAGTCATTGCCGATTTTTGCCTGATGCCCGATATATGCTCCGGCACAGATCGTAGAGTTGTTGCCGATAACCGCGTCTGCTTCGACGGTTGCATTCGGACCGATGGCGACATTTTCACCGATGGTCACTGAATCCGCGACATAAGCTGTCGGGTGAATACCATGTTCATATTCAATTGGCGGCGGTGCGAATGCCATAATGGCTTTTGAAAATGCCACGTCGATATTATCACAGACGATAAAGGTCTGATTTTCGTTAGGTTCCTGTTCTAAATCAGGTTTTACCAGTATAACCCCGGCCTTAGAGGTTTCCAGCTGGCTCAGGTAACGACTGTTGCCGATAAAAGAGACACTGGTTGCAGTGGCCTCCGCCAGCGATGATACTTGGGTTATTATGCGTTTCGAATTGCCTTTGATGGTGCCTTCCGTCAAGTCGGCGATTTGCTGTGCGGTTAACTGTTTGTTTTCAGACATAAGATATTTCCTCAATTTGTTTGATTTTACTATTTTAATCTAATAGGAAATTATATTTCCGCTAGTAGTTTCACTGCGTGGTTTTCAACAGGCGACATCCTGGCACAAATCCATCATCCCCATTGGGGATTATTTGCCCATGCGCCTGGAAGTCGCAGGCTACTGTTTTAAGTGCCGGCAGAGCCGGTTATGTTCATTCATTACTTTTCATGTACTATAATCGGCATTTGATAAATGGCAACTGCTATCGTGATTTAAGGGCGCCACGAAGAGTTAAAATTATCTTATTGTGGTTGCAGCTGTTTTGCCGACTTGATAATCTGCTTGAATTCAGGTTCGGAACGGATATAGTCAAGTGCCGGATCATGAGCGACCGGTACAACCTTGTAGCCCAATATACTAAAAGCCTGACGGAAAAACTGCAGTGCTTGATTTTTATTGCCGCTAATAGAGTGGAGGCCGGCAAGATTGAGTTGGATTGTTGCGGACGAAGGCTGGCGCTCTGCGGCAAGATTGAAAATTTCGATAGCTTCCTGATATTTTCCCAGGCGTGCCATCGCTTCGCCTAGATTGTTATATGCTTTTGCGCTTTTGCGCTGTTTTACCTGTTCTCTGAACACCTGTTCAGCTAGATCATAACGCCCGGTTTCATACAGAATACGTCCAAGCAGAGCAAGCGCATTGTTATCTTGTGGCAAAAGAATTAATGCGGTTCTGACGGCTTCCTCCGCTGCGGCTAATTTTCCATTGCGGTAAAACAGATAAGCTTTGCCGATAAACTGTCTGCCTTCGCTAGCCATTTTTTCTTTGTTCCATTGTTCTATACGGTATTTGGAACCCGCCTTTGAGTATGGCTGATTATGTCTGGTCAGTCTGAGTGCCGGATCCGGAATGCTGAGATTTTTTGCGGCATTTTTGCGATCCATATCCATAAGATCGAAATAGGTGAGTACAACTGTAATGATGATTACAACTGTTAATGCAATAACCAGTGACAGTGATTTATTCATGATGCTACCTCGCTTTGTTCAATAACAGGAGAAGGTGGATAAAAACAGCGGTGAAAATGTTCTGTTCCGCAGTTATACCATGATGGCGTCCGGCTTGCGCATGATTGTTTTTGTTCCTCGGTCAGGGTTTCACATCTGACACAGCGTCCGTAAAAACGGCAGCCATGAGGAAAGTTTTCCGGTGATGGAATTGTGCCGGGAATCGAGGTCAGCTGTTTGTCTGAATGCCCCAGTTGCGGCACCGCGTTTAGTAACGCCCGAGTATAAGGATGTTGCGGGTTATCTATTAATGTTTGTGCCGGGGCTGATTCAACAGTATGACCGGCATACATGACAACTACTCTGTCGGCCACTTCAGCAACAATACCCAGATTATGAGTTACCAGAATAATTGACATTGAGCGTTTGCGCTGCAATTCACGGAGCAGATCAAGTATCTGTGCCTGAATTGTTACATCAAGTGCTGTTGTCGGTTCGTCTGCAATCAGCAGTTCAGGTTCCCCGGCCAGTGCCATGGCAATCATAATTCGCTGCTGCATGCCGCCGCTTAGTTCGTGAGGATAGCATTTGATTCGGGTTGCCGGATCTGGAATGCCGACATCTTCAAGCAGCGACAATACAATCTGTTCAACATTATGCGGTTCACTGTGATGCAGCAGTACTGCTTCCGCGATCTGTTCACCAACCTTGAATACCGGATTGAGTGATACTGAAGGTTCCTGGAAAATATAGGCAATTTTTCCCCCGCGGATTTTCTGAAGTTCACGGGGTTTTAGCGACAGCATCTGCCAGTTTTTATCGTTGTAATTAAAGGTTATTGTCCCGCCGCAGTAGTGGGCCGGAGGTTCTGGCAGCAGTTTTGTCAGCGCAAGGCAGGTCACACTTTTCCCACAACCGCTCTCGCCGACCAGAGCCACTATCTCGCCGCGTTCTACTTCAAAAGAGACGTTCTGGACAACAGACAGCAGTTGCTTGCCGCTGGCAAAACTTACTGAAAGATTTTTAATTTGTAGTAATGGCATGGTCTCAATTCTTTTTTCATAATTATAATTTTATAGTTGTTTTTATTTCATTACTGCTATATTCTTGTCCAGCCGAAATATACGAGGATATTTTTGTCTGCACTTTATTCTTATTAAAATAGTCTCATTGTTGTGATTCTACCAGTTTAATTTTGCTTTTTTGCTTAAATACTCTATCTTGAACTAATAGGAAATTGTATTTTTGACAGGATAACAGGATAAAACAGGATAAAATAAAAAATCCTGTCAATCCTGTCTGAAAAAGTTCCGCCGCAGCCGGTTATGTTCAATTGAAGCGTAAAGCCAGTCGCTTGCGTTGCCCGAACGCAAAGAGCCTCTATTACTCTATAATCATTTCTCGCAGTATCAGCAATGCCTTGGCGACCGTCCGTTCGCGAATCATCTGGCGGTTGCCGGTGAAATTAAACTGTTTAACTATGCGTTTACCGTTGAGCTGAGCCGCGATATAGATCAAGCCGACCGGTTTTTCAGCCGTACCGCCAGTTGGACCGGCAATACCACTGACGGCAATTCCGGCAGTAGCTGAAAATCTGTGACAGGCGCCTGCTACCATCTGTTCGACACAATCGGCACTTACCGCGCCAGCTGTCTCAAGGAGAGTTTTATCAACACCGAGCAGTTGTTCTTTTACTTCATTGTGATAGGCGATAATTGAACCTCTGAACAGTTGTGAAGCGCCCGGCAGATCGGTAATGGCGGTGGCAATCATGCCACCGGTGCAGGATTCAGCTGTGCAGAGTGTAAGTTTGCGCTGGAGCAACAGTTTTGAAATATCCTCGATCAGGTTAATTGAACCGGGTTCAAGTGCTTTGCTGCCGAACTTATCAGCGACTTCGGCGGCTTTCTGCTGTACCAGAGCATGGTCGCTGCCGCTGAAAAAAACTTTAACGCCGTAAAGCGAGGCACACAATGCAAGTTCGACCGGCGTTCCGGTAAGTAGTGGCTGAATCTTTTTTTCCGCTTCCATTTCAGGGATTCCAGCCAATAGAAATCCTGTAGTATGCATAATCGCAGGCGACAGTTTACGCAGTTGCGGTATAAGTTCATCCTCCAGCATCGGGATCAGTTCCCCGGGTGGTCCTGGGAGCATTGCGATGCGTAATTGCTTGCCGTCAATTGTTGATTCCAGTAACATTCCCGGTGCCGAGCCGACACTGTTGTTCAGGATGATGGCATTGCGTGGTGCCAGTGACTGAAAATAATATTCAGGTGGCGGAGTTTGATTTGGACGACGGATATTCCAGCGTCGGGTTAATTCTTCATGTAACTGCCGGTTTTCTTCAAGTTCCATCCTGAGAAAATCGCAGACAACTTTACGGGTCAGATCATCGCATGTCGGCCCCAGACCGCCACTGGTAATTATCAAATCAGATTCCGGAGCCAGCTTTTTCAATGCTTCAGTCATTAAATTCGGGTCATCCGCGACCACCATACCCTGTTCCGGTGGCATGCCGAGTTCAGTCAGCGCGACACCGATGGTTGCCATATTGGTATTGACGGTTGTTCCTTTCAGCAGTTCACTGCCGGTACAGATAGTGGTTGTTTTCACTTGTTCGTCCTTATATTTAAAATTTTATTTATTGTATATTGTAGAGGATGTTAGAAAAATATCCACCTTAATTTGTGATTCATTGGATATTTAGGACAATTAATGAAAAAAAATTTGCATTTTTGTTCGGTTTGCACCATAATATGGTTAGAGCTGTTGTATTTTTCAGCAATTCCTTTAGCGGTTAAACCAAATATCTGGAGATGTTTAAATGGGTTACAAAATGAAGAGTTTTATGGTTGGGGTATGGCAGAAAATTAAAATACTGATTATTCTTGCAATTCTGGCCGGAGTAGGCTACGGCGGCTGGCTGGCTTGGGGCAAATTTATTAAAAAGACCCAGAGCAGAGCTAATCGGGGCGGAGCGAACCGGATCAGTAATATTGAAAAACAGAGCGGCAGTTCAGTTAAATAAAATTGTCTGCTTTCAGCATCACCTAATTTTAGAAAAAGTCTGTACTCCAACAAAAAATATCATCTAGCGACCTTTTCGAGTACCGTCTATTTACTCATTTCCGCGACTTTTTGCATAATCATCGGTCTGGCATCATCCATGATGTCTTTGATGTCTGCATAGTTATAGGTGCGGTCTTCGAAATTACGTTTCTCAAGCCCGCCGATAAAGCGTCCCTTGAATTCATTGAAATATGAACCGTAGATATGGTAGCTGTCGGCGAAATGAACGTAACGTCCCAACCTGACCTCTTTGCCGGAAAGTTCAGCTATGCGTTCCGCAATCTTTTTCTGGAGCTGAACCAAGGCAAAAATATTCATGAATGCCGCTTTATAGGCATCGTTTGAACGGAAACGAATATTGGCATTCAGGTAATTGATATCGTTTTCAGTTGTAATCCTGCACCAAATACTTTGCAGGCAGGCTGGATCGTAACAGCTGTTATCTTCCCACACTTTCCAGGTTATAGCCTGAGCCCGGCGTGAATAGGGTGTTTTCGCCAGTTTTGCCGCAATGATTTCGATTTGGTCAAATACGCCGTCAAGCCCGGGGACATTGTATTTAAATAGCCGTTCATTGTAGGTATACTCCCAACGGGTGTCTTCCGGGTCATTCTGATCACGAACCAGATGATTTTTGATCCCTTCGACCACTTCCATGGTATATTCCTGTAAATCTTCAAGACCGCCCGGGAAATCTTTATGAATCATCGGTTCGGCCAGGGGATTTTCGATGGTAATCATCATGGTAGAATCTTTACTTGGTGGGTCTTCCGGTCGGTCATACATGGTTTTGATGTCGCAACCATGTTCGTAAAGTGCGACTAAAGAATTTTCCCATGCTTCGGCGATGCCGTTACCACTGGCGGTTAAAACTGGAATTCCGTTCATCTTTGTTCTCCCGTTTGCTGGTTGTATAAGTCTGAAAGATAATACAGAAATATCCTAGCAGTCAATAGTGTGAAAGTCAAATAATAAACCCGCCTTTTTACTTTTATTTTTCTATATTTAGCATATAATATATGACTCGTGCGAAATAGGAAAAAATTGAATATCCAATATCGCACACGGAATATCCAACAGATGAAGTGAAGAAAAAAACTTTGAAATTGAAAATTGAGCATTGGGAATTGAATATTAGTTGAAAAT
>JAKIUY010000032.1 GCA_021647315.1 Victivallaceae bacterium | reverse complement strand
AATAACCATTATAAAACTTATATTTAAAACTTTACTTCTCATGTCAAACTAAACGCACACTATACTTTAAGATATACTAAACGCACGGAATATTTTTTTGAGTGTGCGTTTAACTTTTCAATTAACAATTATATGAAAAAATCATTTTTTTAAACTTTTGCTATTGACATGAGTTTCAATGTGCGGTATACTAGTAACAGTATGAAACACTTTAATTGGATGATTATTTAATGGAACTGTTAATTGCACCGAGCAAAACCGAACAGGTTGCTGATATTCTGCGCAGTCAGATTAAAAAAGGTCACTACCGTCCCGGTAGCAGGCTGGCCGGCATGCGGCAGTTGGCCAAAACATTTAAAGTCAGTACCCGAGTTGTCGGCTGTGCGTTGGAGAGTCTGCAAAAAGAACGGCTACTGCGCAGTGAACATGGTCGTGGGGTATTTGTTGAACAGTGGACTGAAAGTGATATAATCAATGTTTATATGTTGTTCTGGGGGCTTGAAGAACATAAAAATAACTATTTTGAAGAGTTTGCCAAGATTGCTTATCCACCAGTTATGCCTTCAGGATTTAGTTTTAATCTGCGGGCAGTCATGAAAAAGTCCGATGAATTCCATCATCTTGATGCTGAACTTGCTAGAATAAATAATTCACCTGATGTCAATTGCGCGATATTTGGAGCCGCGGCATTTAACCGTGAACATATTCGTCAATTTAAAAAACTTCATAGTCCTTTTATCATGCTGGGAGACTTTCAGTCCGGTGAACTCGGTGCAAGTGATTATAATCAGATTGCCGGTGATAACTATAAACAGGGGCAACACTGTCTTGAATTTATGGCAGTGCGGGGGTATAAAGAAGTTTCGCTGATAACCCGTAACCGGCAATGTTATTTTTATGAACAATTCTGCCGCGGGGTCGAAGATGCAGCACTGGAAGCTGGGATTAAAATCAACCAACTTGAACTGCCGGAAGATATCCATCATGACTCAAAGAGCGAACGTGATATTTGCCAGGATTATCAGCAACATATAAATGCAGCAGCAACAGATTTTTTTACCGTGCCGGTAATTGTCAATGGTCTGAAAAAATATATTCTGACTGATGCTTTGACTGAACAGCAGAAATATTCTTTTACATTGCCGATTATTCTGCCCACTTTTAACGCAAATTTTTTATCGCTATTTTATAAAGAGATTTTCAGAATGATTAAAAAAGTAGTCAAACAGCCACAAGTTTTCCAGCGTGAATTGATTGACGTGCCGTTTATTATTAATGACTTGGTCGGTAATAAAAGATATTTGAATAATCAGGGGGTGGTATCTGAAATAAGTTAAGAAAAGGATAATTTTTTACCACGAAAAACACGAAATAATGTAGTTTGTTTTTACCGTTTTACCAGAATATTATATTGATTATTTACGGAGCTAAATTTTAAATCTTTTTAATTTTTCGTCTGTTTAGTGACTTTTGTAGTTAAAGTTTTTTATTATAAAAAAGGATAGTGCCTATGATTGATATTGCAGTACAATGAAAGCAGGTTCGTTATTACAAATAACACAACAAACAGCAGGAGCAGTGAATATGAAACAGCACAAAACAACAGTAGGAATTAGTGGAATGAAACAGAGCAAAAGTAAGGTGAATAGGTGTAATTTTACCCTCATAGAATTATTGGTGGTGATCGCTATTATTGCCATTCTGGCCAGCATGCTATTGCCAGCCTTAAACCAGGCGCGTGAGAAGGCAAAAACTATTTCATGTGCCAATAATCTCAAGCAGATATATCTGGGACATGCAGCGTACACCATAGACAGCGATGATTATTTGCTGAATTTTTTTCCTTTTGGAGCACCAAACAATGCTCAACGTTGGGATGTTATTCTTATGCGAGGAGGATATTTAGGGCTTTCAAATAGTGGTTATAAATATTTTGAAGTTGGAAAATATCCTCTACTTTTTTGTCCAACTAATCGCAGAATTACAATGGCTAATGTTCCTGGCTATAGCTTTAGTGTCTATTTCAGTCATTTTAAACGACAGAAAAAAATCAATAATGTCAAATCATCTGCATTCTATATGGCAGACTTTGATGATCAATACGGTTACAGTTTTCATTGGGCTTTCCCCGAAGGACACTCTAATAAAAATTATGCCGCTTTTCCGGTTCAGCATAATTTAGGCGGTAATGTCCTTTATGTTGGCGGTCATGTAAAGCCTGCAAGAAAGGCTGAAATGATTGTAAACTCCTGGAAAGGTTGGAAGGTGTTTAATTAGTTTGACGCTACACGAAAAGGCTTTTAAAAGTAGTTTGTGCTGTCCCAGCGCAAGAAGATATGAGACGGGCTAAGCTCAAAAGGATTATTATTAACAGAATAAGAGAATATTTATGAATAGATCAGAATTATCATCGTTCTGGTCGTTATTGACTGGAGTACTGTTTGTCTTAACTTTTTTCACAGGATCAGTCATTGCGGCTACACCAGAAAATCTCGTTAAAAATGGAGAATTTTCCAAAGGTCTTAAATTCTGGGGACGGCGCGGCAAAGGTGAAGCCGATATTAGGGTTGATAACGGGAAACTACTATTTAAGAAAAAAAGTAAAGAATATGTAGTGCTTGTTCAGTGGGTGAACACGCCTTCTCCTGGAAAATATAGACTTGAGACGGTGGCCGATAGTGGTAATATGGCTGGATGCCGGGTGATTTTAACGCCGTTTATCAACGACAAGTTTTCTGATAAACATAATAGCTATCTACGTTTTGCTGCGCAGAGCGGTGAACAGAGATTGGACAAATCAATAAATATCGGTCCAGAGGTAAAAAAAGTTCAAATAAGGCTTTTCGGTAATCCCGCTGGAGCTAAATTTATTGCTGTATCGCTGAAGCAAACCTCTTCACTCAATAAAAATATCAAGGTAGCTCCTCAAAAGCCCAAACAAAAAATAGTGATAAAAAAATCCAAGGACAATCTCATTAAAAATGGCTATTTTACTGAAGGGTTAAAAGGTTGGCGACAACATGGCGTTGGGCAAGCTGAGATAAAGATTAAGGATGGGAAGATTTTTTTTCAGAAAAAAGATGAGGGGTATTCCGCTATTTATCAGGATCTACCCATCCGCTCCCCAGGCGTATACTCAATCGAAGTAATCGCAGACAGTCAGAACGGTACCGATAGCCAAGTATTAGTTACCCCGTTTTCAGCAGGAAAATTTCATGACCGGCAAAATAGCCATTTGTACCTAGAACCGAAAACGGGTATTCAACACCTTACAAAATTAATAAATATTGGTTCTGAGGTATCCAAAGTAAGGATTAGACTTATCGGCAACAAAACCGGTACGTTGTTTAGCACTGTAAGCTTAAAAAAAAGCTTCTCACGGCAAATTAACCGTATCCCTGTTGTTCCCGGACAACCGCAACTTGATGGTATTATCAACGAACCATATTGGAAGCATGCACTTGTCATTTCAGATTTTCGGGTATTAGGTGATCCTGCGGTTAAAGCTTCTGCAGCGACCAAGGTGCTGCTAGCCTCCAGCGGTGATTACCTTTATGTTGCCTATGAGGTTGAAGAGCCCATGATGGCTAAGGCGACTATTGTCAGAAAAAACAGCATGACCCTGTATAATGGCGATGATGTTGAACTATTTATCTCACCCGATCGTAAAAACTTTTATCAGTTCCTAGTGAATGCCGAAGGGTATAATGCGGCGAGCCAAAAGGTGGAACAGCAACGTCAATTGCGAACTGTCTGGTACAATGAACCGTCAGAAGCCAAAGAGTTTATTGGCGACTGGAAAACATTTGCCCATAAAGATGATAAAAAATTCACGGTCGAAATGCAAATAAAACTGTCTGACATCTATGGTAGTAAAACAGTTAAAAATCCCGAATTATATATGAATTTTACTCGGCATCGGACAGTTGTAACCGATGCCCAGAAACATACTAACTGGGCTGGCTTGGCCGGTAATACGCTTCATTCACCTAAAGACTTTTCGCCATTTAAACTCAAATGGGCACAGGTTGTCGCGCCGGCAACTAAAGCTGAAACGAAGCAGTTGCTAACCGGCATCATAACTAAACCACTTGCGTCACCGAAATTGCTAATTGTCGGTAAACCACTGAAAATGGTGACTGGTAAAGGACTGTTTGTTTTACCTCAAAGAATCTCTTTTTTAGATAAAAATTTTAACATTGATGCTGGAGTTAAAGAGCTTATTGAGCAGGGGATTGGCGGTAATAAACATGGGAAAGTAGTAAAGCTGGAAATTGTCCAATGGGATGAAAATTTACTGCGATCAATTGCTCCTGCCGCAAACAGTAGAACTAAGTCACCGGAAGCGTTCATTCTGACGATCATTCCCGATTCAATTAAAATCCATGCCAGAACGCGTGATGGTGCACTGCGGGCTTTGGCAACTTTGGCACTACTCGGTAGTCAGGCGAAAAGCTCTAAGAGTATGAGTTTGCCATGTTTTACTATGGTCGATGCGCCCTATTTTGAAGTGCGTGGCTGGGATGGTGGTGGGGTGCGCAGACCGAATAATCTTAAGGAATTGATTGATCTCTATTTTTTGCTTCGCCTTAACTACCTTCAGTTCCAAGTCAGTACTTATGGTGAATATGCCGCCTTCCCATTTACCAGTCATGCTAATATCGGTAAAACAAAATTCACCAAACAGGATTTCAGTGACCTAGCTGATTATGCCAGGGCACGTGGTATCACCTTGGTGCCACTCTTCTACTCCTGGTCACGGGCCGGATTTATCTTTAATAAACCTGAATATCAACATCTCGCTGCCAATAGTAGAATCGGCGAGACGAAAAAAGGTGAAAAATGGTTTTATAACAGAAATGCGAATGCGTTTCACCCGGAAACTGAGAAACTTATCTTCGATCTCTATGATGAACTTATCGAGACAATGAAATTGAAATATATTAATCCTGGTCTTGATGAAGTACATTATGGCGTGATCATTGATGAAGACGCCCCTTATGCTAAAGGTAAAACCCGGTTTGACTGGTTAAAAACTGTCGTCACAAAGACAAGTCGGCATCTTGCCGCCAAAGGGGTGAAGATGTGGATGTACGCAGATCAGTTAAATCCCTATCACAGTGGTTCGATTAATGGCATTAGTGATCCGGTTAAAGATGCAGACAAACTGGCCGGTCTCCCGAGAAATATCACGATGAATCCATGGCACTATCGGATTCCAGCGACTGGGCGTTATAATTCTATCGCATTTTTTAAACAGCTGGGCTTCCCCGTCGTCGGTGTACCGTGCTGGTATCGGATTAATAATGTACCGACCTTTATCAGTGATTTAGTGGTTTTCAAAGGTGATGGCATAGTAGGTTCCACATGGGGCAATCCACGCCCGGGGCATGCCCCAGCAGAACTGTTCAGTGCTATATCAATGCTGGCCTATCTGGCATGGTCACCGGAAAACTGTGATCTGAAAGATTTCCCCTCAATTCCGTCATCAATCTATCAATATGCAGCCTACAGTTATGGTAATGAGAAAACTTATGCTGCGAACAGCCGATCAATTGCCTTACCAGGGGGAGCGGGTCAGTCGGTTGAACAGTTGAAATCATCAATCGGGTTTCCAGAACAACTGAAACTTGATTTTCTAAAAACAACTTTTACCACACCGCGCGGGGTTATTATGAAACCGTTTTTCGATAATGGCAAGTTAGTTGCCGCTGTCGTCCATGGTGCAAAAAATGAGACCTTGACGATCCCGATTAATCAGCAATTCCGTTATATTTCACTGTTGCACGCAGT
Source organism: Victivallaceae bacterium (assembly GCA_021647315.1). Lineage (GTDB taxonomy): Bacteria > Verrucomicrobiota > Lentisphaeria > Victivallales > Victivallaceae > JAKIUY01. The sequence continues at coordinate 32,054 of JAKIUY010000032.1, read as the reverse complement.
GAATAAGATGTATGATTATGAAGGGCGTAAATTGGCAAAAAAATATGGCAAAACTATCGCGGGAAATTATAAACTGATCTATACCGATGGCACAACAGCTGCGTTGCCGTTGAATTTGCGAACTGAGGTCAGTGAATGGAATGATGGAATTTTAGCAAAGAAATGTGAGCCAGGCATCTTCGGTTCTGTAGATGGAAAATTGCATATTAATATTCCGCTTTATACCTGGCAGAATCCCTACCCGAATAAAACAATAAAATCATTAGTAATCACCTCCGGCAATCATAAAAATATTGACCTTTATTTTTTCGGTATATCGCTGGATTAGTTAGACGTTACTGGAGCAAAAGTTATGAACACTGTTGGAGTTGTGGTATGGTTGTGATTATTATGTTCGTAGTTCCGCCTTTATAGGCGGTGTATTTGTGAGGTTTACCGAACATGCTAATCCCTGTGGGGATTAGGAGCGCATCTAGAAATGGGAACTACAAACACTTTAGCAGTGAGTAGCCATAGCGAAAGACGAAGTAAGAATGTTATTTCGAGCTAATAGGAATTTACTTCGTCCGTCACTGCGTTCGGGCAGGTATTTTTCTATTCATTCGACGTTCAATGTTGAACGTTCCAACATAGCCGGTTATATTATTGTTTTTATTAAATTGGGTATATTCATGAAAATCAATTCAGACTGGCATATCCATTCGCATAATTCATGTGATGATGCCTCAATGTTAATGTCAACCTTGATTCGCGAGGCTGCGGCACGGTAATCAACAGCTCGGCTTTATTTATCATGACATCGTAGATGTTATTATAAAATTGAACTCGTCCTTCCGGCAAAGATTTCAAAGTATAACCTGAAGCATTGTTCAGATCTGCATCAGCAAGTCGCCAGCTATCTTGCTGCCATTCAAGTTCTTCCAGAGGATAGGAGCGGAGCTTGGACCATTCAGGCCACATCGGCTGTTCCGGTGCTTTGGCCGGATCGTAATATTTCCATTCCAGCTCCAGTTCGGAACCGCATAGACAGCCATATTGCCCGGAAATACTGTAACGGTATTCCGCGTGCCCGACATAAGCACTGATAACAATTTCAAGTGTCGGCAGATTTTCGCCATAAATGGTCAGAGCGCAGAAATCTTCCGCATCGCCGCCAAGCTGATTATTGCGTGACATCCTACAGAATACCTCTGGTGCTTCCGGCCAGTTCATCAGTGCCAATGCCTGGTCAACCGCATGCGGACCGGTGTTGAACAGTGAACCACCGGAATTTTTTTGCAGCGTCTGCCAGTCCCATCTGCGGCGGAAGCCACTCCAATTGCTACGGACATGAATAAGTTTGCCAAGTACGCCGGAAGCAATAATTTCCTGGATTTTGAAGAAAAACGGTTGTAGTCGGTTTTGTTGGAACGGTGCCAGGATTTTTTCGGCCTTTTCAGCCGCGGTTATCATCCGGTCAACATCTGCAACGCTGCCAGCCAGCGGTTTTTCGGAGACAACATTATAACCGGCGTCAAACGCTTCAATTGCTGCCTGGGCGTGCATCGGTGTCGGTAGAGCATTTATCAGCAGATCAAATCCACCTGCGGTGATTAGTTCAGAATAGTCTTCATAAGTATGAAGACCAAACTCTTTTTCAGCATCAGCGCGATTCTGCGGGCACTGATCCGCTGCGGCAACGATGATGAATTTATCCTTCATCTGGGCGAGCGTGTTGGCATGAATGCAATATCCGCTACGTCCAAGCCCGGCAATACCCACCCTGATGGTGTTCTCTGTTTCAGTTTTCATTTTTTCCTTTCATTTAAGATTATTACTCATGTGAAATGCGAAAACGCATAACAAATATCATTTCACACGACTCTATTTAGACCCTATTCGAAAAGTCCGCTGATCTAGTAGCTTGCGATCTCCGAGCGCAAAAAGCAAACGCTGATCAAACTCAAATGGTTAAGTTATTTCCTAGTGTTAAATGAACCAGAAAACCTTTTCGAACAGGGTATATTTAGAGAAATTAATAAATATCCCCAGCTCTCTTTTGAGTTGTTTTTTAAATTAATAAATTTGTCTGCTAGTTGAAAAATCCAGCTGAACGGAGCAGGTCAAGCCCGATTCCGGCATCGTCAAGCGGATTGCAGTTAGGATTTTCCGGTTCAATAAATATCCAGCCGTCATAACCTGACTTAATTAATGCCTCGGCTATTTCGCAATGATCCAGTCCGAGATTGCCCTGTCCCAGCGGCTGGGAGATATGACCGGTTTCACTTTTTATTGCGTCTTTAAAGTGGACAGCACAGAGTCGATTGGCATATTTGCCGATAAATTCTATTGGATCTCCACCGCATAGAGCAAGATGCGCAGTGTCAAGAATCGAACTGGCACCGGGGACATTTTTAAGGAAAGCATGAAGTTCCGCTGGCGATTCGACAACCTGTCGCAGATGATTATGCAGTCCAACTTTCAACCCGTGTTTTTTGCCGGTTGCCACCATTATATTGGCTCGACGGTAAAAAATTTCAGGTGGAGTTTCTCGTGTCATATCACCTGGCGCCAGCCAGACATAATCTTTGCCGAGAGCACAAGTCCATTCAATCCCGGCCTGTACACTTGGACCGCGACAGGTGCCGAAATCCATTCCCAGCCGCCGATAAAGTAGTGATTTGTGCAGTGCGTCCGATGGGCTGATGGCTTCAATTCTTTCAATTCCCTGAAAGCCGCGTGATTTTAACTTGACAAGTCGTTCTTCAATGTCATATAGTCCGCCATCCCAGACATTGAACCCATAATCAGCTATTCCTATTTTCATGATTACCTCACTTTGTTTTATTGGTATTGTTATTTTCGATTTGAATAATATTAACTTTATGATTATAATATAGGTGTATCTATGAATAATAAAATGGACTAAATAATTAAAAACATGGACTATTTGATTATGGAATTTTTTAATGGTGTACAATTTGTCTGTTGTGGCAGTGTGCAAACTGCTACGTTATCGCCACCCCGGGTATTTGATGATTATTATGGCATTCAATATTATCATGAAAGTGATCTTATGGTGAAAGTTGATAAAGATTACGAGCGTACGGAATTGGGTTCCTGGGTCTTGATTACGCGTCCCGGTCCTGAATTCAGTTATGGTCCAACGCTCGGAACAACAGCACGGCATTCTTTTGTCTGTTTCAGAGGTGAGCGCATTGAACAATATATCAAATCCGGCTTGTTGCCGGTTTGTAATAGAGACCCGATGATTAAAATTACCCATCCTGAACATTTTTATGCGACATTATCACAATTAATAGAGCTGCTAACGCCCTTGGAGCCGCGCAATTATGATCGCACGGTACATCTGTTAGAGGATCTGTTGCTTCAGCTCCATGAACAGCCGGTAATTCACAATGAATTGCCGGAATATCTACGTGTGCCGCTGGATGATTTGCTTGAACAACTGAAAATGCATCCTGAATTATCATGGGATTTTAAGCAGGAGGCAGTTACCTGTGGGATTTCTTATCCCTATTTTCGCCATATATTCAAATTACGTTATAATTTGCCCCCCGGCAAATACCTTGCGTTGCGACGCCTGCGAAAAGCCACCCTGTTACTGCGCGAGGGTGATGAACAGATCGCCAGTATAGCGGAGCAATGCGGTTTTGATGATCAATTCTATTTTTCACGGTTGTTTAAACAGTATTATCACTTCTCCCCCATGCGCTATCGCCGTGAATTCAGTTAAATACTCTTTGTCTGTTTTTCTGTGAGTCGTCAGGCTTGAATATAAATACAAACAAGGTAAATTCTAATATAATTAATGACTATAACAATTTACCGGTGATATGAAAAAATTTAATACAACAGGGTTATGTCTTCAGGCAGAACATTATATGTGTGATGTCTCCGTGAAATTCGCAAGATGTAAATATCTTGTTGAAGAGGGCTGCTATTATGCAATTAATTTTCCACTTAAATATAACTTTGATCCTGGAAAGATTCCAGCTGTTTATGCAGGAACATCATTCGTCTAAAGATAATAGTTTTCTCGAAAAGAACGGCAGATTACTGTTAATGTCATTCCTGCTCCCCATTATTAATGGTAAAGGTTTTATGTTCAAGGAAAATGTTACAGCTGAAGATCGTAAAATGGATTTGGTCATTACATATCATGATCAACGCTATGTGATCGAATTAAAAATATGGCGTGGGGAAAAATATCTCAGCGAGGGGCTTGAACAACTCTGCGACTATCTTGATTCATACTCGCTGAATGAAGGTTATATGTTAATTTATAACTTCAATAAAAACAAACAGTATGACACCAAAATGGGTTTGAATATCCAATCTCGAACACTCGAAGAGAGCCGTAGGCAACGAATACCCAATATCCAAGTAAAAAGGTGTCAATTTCTATTTCCGCACGTTTCAGCTACTTGTACTCAAAACGATTGAATGGGTAAGCTCTGAAATTATCGCGATATAACTTATGCTACGCTTCATCTGTCACCACGTTCGGGTAGGGAATTTTCTAGTGCTATGGAATTTTTTTCCATTTTTTTTAACTTTTGCTATTGACATGAGTTATATTTTGTCGTATACTGATAACACTATATAACAGTTGCAATAAGATTTAAGGAATGAAATTTTATCGTGGAATTAATGACTGCACCATCTAAAACTGACCAGGTTTCAGCAATCCTGCGCAGTTCAATTAAACTGGGTAAATCACTACCTGGCAGCCGTTTGGCTGGTATGAGAGAGATGGCCAGGAAATTTAATGTCAGCACTTTGATTATCAGTCGGGCGCTTGAAATGCTTGAGCGTGAGCGGCTGGTGCGGCGTGAACACGGGCGCGGGGTTTTTGTTGAGCAGTGGACGGAAGATGATATTATCAATGTCTATATGTTGTTCTGGGGGCTTGTTGAGGAATATAAAAACAACTATTTCGAAGAGTTTGCCAAGATTGCCTACCCACCGGTTATGCCAGCTGATTTCAGTTTTAATTTGCGGGCAGTAATGAAAAAATCCGATGAATATCATCACCTTGAAGCTGAACTTGCTAGAATAGATAATTCACCTGATATCAATTGTGCGATTTTTGGTTCCGTGCCATTTAACGCGGAACATATTCGTAAATTTAAAAATCTTCATTGCCCGTTTATTATGCTGGGTGATCTTGCTTCAGGTAATATTGAGGAGCTTGAATACAATCAAATTACCGGCGATAACTATAAACATGGACAACATTGTCTTGAGTTTATGGCCCAACGTGACTATCGGGAAATCTCACTGTTGACGTTGAACCGTAAATGGTTTTTTTATGAACAGTTCTGCCGTGGGATTGAAGATGCTGCATCAGAGACAGGGATAAAGGTTAATATGCTGGAGATGCCGGAAGATATTCATCATCATTCAAAGAACAGGTCTGATATTCGCCAAGAGTATGATCGTTATATTAAAGCAGCACCTTCAGCATTTTTTAAGGTTCCGGTAATCGTTAATGCCCTGAAAGAAGATATCATGATCGAAGCGTTAGCTGCACAGGATAAATTATCGGATCAGCTGCCGATGATTTTGCCTGATTTCGATTCAAAATATTTGACGGTTTTTTACCAGGAAATTTTTAAAATGATAAAAAAAGTCGTTGAACAGCCACAGCATTATTATCGTGAATTGATTGATGTGCCGTTTATTATTAATGACTTGGTCGGTAATAGAAGATATTTGAATAATCAGGGACTGGTAACTGAAATAAAATAAGGAGAATTGATTGAATTATGAATGTAGAATGCAGCATATAGAATGTAGCATGTAGAAAAATAGTAATACAAACAGTAGTTTATTAACCCAAAACAAAGGAACAAGAACCATGAAAACACTAAAAGTAAATCAAAAAAATGCAAGTTGTAACTCGTTGATTGTCAAAGGTTTCACATTAATAGAGCTCCTCGTGGTCATAGCTATTATCGCCATCCTCGCCAGTATGCTGTTGCCAGCCTTGAATCAGGCGCGGGAGACGGCACGAAAGATTTCATGTTTGAGTAATTTGAAGCAAATTGGGACAATGTCGATGATGTATGTTGATGAGAATGATGGCTACCTGCCGATTCCCGGTGTTGCCAGAAATCCTGACAACACTGCGCAGTATCATGCATTCGACGGTCTGTTACGTGGTACTGATTATCTGACTAAAGCAACTAATAAAAAAGGTGCCGGTGTTTTTGTCTGTCCGAATGATCAGGTTAAACGTACGCGAGTGGGATTAAAACGTTCCTATGCTGTAAATCGTGGCTGGGGTGCAGGCGGTTGGACGTTGCTTGATGGCTCGGTATATGCTGCTGGCGTTGGCTATGATAATGTTTCCACTATTTTCTGGTCGGCAAGACTTGCCAGGTTGAGAGATCCGTCTGGAACTATTCAGATTACTGATAATCACCGGGTAAGAAATGTTTGCGGCACCAATGAATATGCCGTGATTGATAATCCTACACGCTTTACGGAGGGAAATATTATGCCACACGCTAATCAGGCAAACTTTCTGATGTGTGACGGACATGCGGCAAGTTTGAGACCTGCTGAAACAATGGGAACCGGACCTTCACTTTCTTTAACCTATCCGTATGGGATGTGGACACGTAAAAGAGGCGATTGAGCCATTTTCATCAGTACTCCGTTATTTTGTAGCGGAGTATTTTTTATGCGATGAAAATTACTTCGTCTGTCACTACGTTCAGGTAGGTATTTTCGCCAGTAGTTTCACTTTGTGTTTTTCAACATCCTGACGACACTCGTAGAGGAAGTAAGCACCCTAATTCCCATGGGGGATTATTTGCCCATGTGCCTGGAAGTCGCAGGCTACTATTTTTAATTCTGGCAGTACCGGTTATGTTTATAAATTATAAGGATATATTATTGATGATGAAGAAATGTTTGAGTTTTACCCTATTATGTCTGTTGTTTGTAGGTGCAATTGCACAGGAACTAAAGAGCAGTAAATGGATTGCGCAGTCTAATAATAAATCAGATGGCGCGGTTGAGATCGGGGCTGATGAAATTGAACTTGTCCGTGGCAGCCAAGGCGCAGGGAAATATATGCTGCGTGCCTATCAGGATATTAACGTTACACCAGGCACTATCTATCAGTTTTCCTATAAAATAAAAGTTGAGGGGGCGGGACATGGCGGCGGGCTGATTTATCAGGGTAACCGGCAGGGCAAATGGGATGAAAAAAATATCAAATATGCCCCGCGTAAGAAAAAATGTGAATTCACTGAAGTGAAGATAAATCTTACTGCCAAAGCGGATACGGTTAAATTCAGAACAGCTTTGCTGGCGTCTGGTGTCAATACCAAAGTAACCTATAAAGATATTAAACTGGAACCGGTGGGGGAACAGAAAGATATTGTTTTAAAACCCAGTCAGGCTACGATTAAAATTGATGGTAAATTGAATGATTCATTATGGAAAGATGCACGTAAACTGTCCCCATTTCGGGTGTTAGGCAATGTATCACGCCGTACCTCGGTGAAAAATGAGGTGTTGCTAGCAGTCAAAGACGGCTCGCTTTATATTGCGTATCGGGCTGAAGAGCCTAATATAAAAGGGATGAAAGTTTCAACTGCGGCAAATGTCAAAGAGATGCAGGACACCATCGGTATCTATGCTGATGATTGTGTTGAAACGTTTATTTCTACCGATCAAAAATCTTCCACTCACTTGCTGGTTAACCCAGCCTCAATCAAACACTGGGAACAGAAAAATATTGGCAAACCGAGTGTTACCTGGTATCCGACCGCCAAGTCTAATTATACCGGTGACTGGGAAGCTAAAGCCGCGATTGGCAGTAAAGAATGGACGGTGGAAATGCGGATAAAACTGAGTAGTTTATTCGGTAAAAATATTGGCGGCGAGCAAAAACTTTTTGTCAATTTCACCCGTCACCGGACGCAAGGTAAAGAGCCCAATCAAACCTGGGCACCGTTATCCGGTAAATGGTATGCAGTTCCAGATGAATTTGCGCCGATAACCTTGAAACTGCCTGCGGTAAAACAGGCAGATCAACAACGTGGCATTGTCGCAAAATTCACCAAATTACTTAGCATCCCAGAAATATTGATTGCAGGCAAGCCGGTGAAATTGATAAAAAGGCAGCAAAGCTTCAAATTGCCGGTGCAAGTGGCTATTGAGGATAAAACAGCCGGAATTGATCGGGGAGTATTAAATGGCCTTAATAAAAGTCTTGCAGTCGGCAAGGCTGGGGCGGTAAAAGTCATTTTAGAGGTAAAATCACAGCTGGAAACGCCTGAATTGTCGGGTAACGACTTGAAAAAGATGCAAAGCCCGGAAGCGTTTAAACTCGAATTAACTCCCGGCAAGGTTGCTATTACCGGACGGACTAAGGCGGGCGTTTTGCGTGGTATTGCAACAATGATCTTAATGGTAAATCGCGCAAAATTTCTCCCGGCTGTCCAATTGCCAGCCTTAACCCTTTATGATGCCCCTCGAATGCCATTCCGTGGCTGGCTGATTGGCAATGTTGACCCGGAAGAGGTGAAAAAAACGATTGAAACAGCTTACCTGTTGCGACTGAATAAACTTTTTATTGTGCTTGATAGTTACAGTAGCAAAACCAAATTTCCTTTTGATAGTTATCCTATTGGCAGCAAGAAAACCACGAAACAACAATGGATTGATGTCTTCAATTATGCCCGAGCGCGGGGAATTGAGCCTATTCCGTACTTTTCATCCTGGGGACGGGTGCAGTATTTGAAACATATACCGGGTGGCATTAATCTGCTCGTTGATGATGTTGATGTTATTCAGAAAACTTATCGTAATTTGGATGTTGCCAATCCAGAAGCACAAAAAGTGATGCTTAAACTTCAGGCAGAGATTATTGACACCTTGAAGCCGAAAGGATTTTGTATTGCCATGGATGAAACGCATTACGGCAATACGGTTACCAGTGCTGCGGCAAAAGCCAAAAAATGGAAACCGGCAGACTGGTTTATTGAAGCGGTAAATGTGAATTATGCCTTCTTGAAAAAGCGCGGCATTAAAATGTATATGTACGGGGATATGATTGATCCCGGATATAATGGCAAACAGATGAAAATTAACGGGTCTGAAATGTTGGCTCAACTGCCGAATGATATAGCTATTCTTGACTGGAAATATGATGGGAAACAGGATTATACGGTTGATCTGCCGTCAATAAAAATGTTTAAAAATGCTGGTCTTGAGACCATCGCCTGCCCATGGTTCAGAACCAAAAACACCCCGCGTCTGGCATATTCTGTAATGCGCCATAATGCAGACGGGATGTGCTTGACCTCATGGAATACCACGCAGATCAATGAACTGAAACCTAATTTAATCCGAGCCGCGGCTTTAACCGCATATTATTCATGGTCCCCGGAAGATTGTGATTTGGCTAATTTGAAGTTTTTACCCGATACATTGGTGCAGGGGGCGGCCTATTGGAATAAAGTTGGTTCAATTACTAAACAGGTTAAAGCCGTAAACTATAAAAATGGTTTGGTTGGCGGTAGTAAGCTGGTAAAAATGTTAGGGTTGCCTGTCGGGACCAAACTTGATTTTATCGCAACGCCATTTAAAAATTACCGTGGGATTGATGTAAAAGTTTTTACCAAAAATGGTCAGCCAGCCGCTATAGTTGCCAGAGGCACTGCTGATGGTGTTACTGGAGTGGTTCAGAATGGTAAATTTACCACTGACTTGGATAGCTGGCGAACGGAACGTAAAAGCAAAGGTAAGATAGAGGTTGCCGACAGTATGTTGAAAATAACTGCGCCTAAGCAAAAAACTTTCATGCGGGCATTTCAAGATATCCGACTTGATTCAAAGCTTAAATACATGCTGCGCTACAAAGTCAAGGTTGATGGCCCGGGGCTTGGGTCAGTTTGGACTTATTCAGGTGATAGCAAGTTCAAGTGGAGTTCTAAAGTTCTCTATTCAAGAACCAAGGCTGGTCCATGGGTGACGAAAGAAATCAAATTACCACCGAATTCTGCAGCCGTACGAATCTGTTTTTCCGCAACTGAAGCAGGAACAACTGCATGGTTTGATAATGTTGAGTTATTGGTTGCCAATGCTAAGGTCGCGAAAAAATCTGCACCGCAAGTAACGGTTATTCCGGTAAATGCCAAAGCTGCAGTGATAACTTTCATGCATACCACCAGCCGTCAGGATTTAGTTGAGGATATGGCCGGAATGCATAAAAAGTTTATGAATACCGCGCCCGGCAGCTATGAAGTTATTTACCGTGATGGCACTAAGGCTAAAATTAAACTTGAATATCGAGTAAATATTGTGGCCGCCAATGATAAAACATTGGGGCGTGATATGGATATTGGTCTTTTCGGTACTGTGGGTAATTCAGTATTTATCAATTTACCAACCTTTACCTGGGTAAACCCCCATCCCCGGAAAACTATTAAGGCGATAAAAGTTATATCGGGAAATTCAAAAGATATGGCACTGATATTGTTCGGCATCTCATTGGATTGAAATTAGTTAGGCATCCCGCTTGAGAAGTAGTACCTGCCGCTGTCGGACAGCAAGTTCAAAAAAACGCTAGATCCCATGAGGCAGGAATAATCTGTAATTTGTTTTATTCCGATGATTTTGCCGATGCGGTGGTCTATGTTCGTATGGGCATAGATGTAATTTTGACGAGTAAAACCCATCAACTGGTTAGTCAGGGTTTTATGGGTAAATAATATATTTAAAATACTTGAGATGTTCATCAACCAAAAGGGTTAAAATGAAAAGAATATTAATTACCGGATTAACCCTGCTCTTAGTATTTACTGCTGGAATGAAACTGATAGCTGCAACTAAACCAACAGTTATTATTATCCCTGAACCCAAAGAAGAGCAATATCATAACAGTAAAATTGTCATAGTTGAAAAACGTCAGGCAAAAGTTTCAATTGTTCATGATAAAAACAGGGTAATTGCAACGGAGCTGGCTAATATTATCAAACAGAAAAGTGGCGCGACTGTAACAGTTGAGAGTAATACTGTACCAAGTAGCCCAGCTTTGATTATTATGGATATTGGTGGTAAACACCCCGCGGTTAATGAGCTTAAAATAAATATTCCAATGCAACCTGAAGGTTATGCGATTAAAACTGGAATATGGCGCGGCAGACCGATTATAGTTCTTGCCGGACGTGACAGAGCCGGCCTTTGCTGGAGTGTGCAGACTTTGCGGCAACTGCTTTTATTGCAATCAGGAAACTTGACCCTGCCGCAATGTTCAATTCGTGACTGGCCGGATTTTTCCTATCGTTCAATGGGCGGGCAGGACTCATTGAATGCAATTAAACATAATTTACAATACAAAATAAATATCAGTTTTTTACCACCTTGGGAAAGGGATATCAGAGGCCAATGGGACATGCCTGCTCCAAGTTATCTGAAAAGACTGAAAACTGCAATTGAGTATATTTTGCCGCGTGGCGGCTTAGTCAATCAATGGGTGGAGCCTTATGACTCAGGGCAGGGTGATAAGCCGTCACAGCATAATATTGTCTGCAGTAATGATAAGGATATTCAAGCTTATTATAATACTTTTAAGAAAGGTCTGAAATTAGGCAATAAATTGATTACAATTGGTATTGACGACCATGCCGGGAATCCCAGACATCTTAATTTACAGGATAAAGAGCAGTTTGGGACTCCAGCCGGAGTTCATGCATATTTGGTCAGCCGAATTGCTAATCAGGTTAATAAAGATTTTCCTGGAACAATTATTTGCGTAGTGCCAGGTAATTATCATGGTTCCGAAGATATTAAAACCTATTATGATAAAGCTGGTGTACCGAAAAATGTTGTCATTATGTGGACCGGAGCTAAAACCATCTCATTTGATTTTGCAACTCAAGATGTGGCGGCACTTGTTAAAGGCATTGAAGGACGGCGTTTTGTGGTATTTGATAATACGTTTGCGCAGCCGTTAGGTAAAAATCGTGGACCGGTACTCTTTGAACAATACGCAGTTGGGTATCAGGCTCTGACTGAAACTGATAAATGCCTCGGTCTGCATGTTATGGGCGTAATGAATCGCAATGTTCGCTTTACTATTAAAGGTATGCAGATTGCCGATTATTTGTGGAATGCCAAACGGTACAACCCTGAACGTTCACGCTTACGGGTATTGACCCAAATAGCTGGTGCTGAAGCGGTTAAGCCATTGCTGGCATTCAGAAGAAAAATGATAAAAGTCGCTAAGGATTTTCCCATAGAAAAAACCATTGCTCGACTAAACAAGGGATATTTGAAGAGTATTATTGTCACGGAACAACAGTATAAAACTAATCTGGAGTGGTTGAAGCAGGCAAACGCATATTTACAACAAATAGAAAAAACGTGTAAAAATAAAGCGTTGATTGCTGAATTACAGCAGATGCATAAAAATGGGATTGCCATTGTCAATTATTTCTATCATAAAAGCCGTAAAGGTAAAACCATAAAACCTGAAGGTATAGTGACGTTTGAGTTTCCTGCTGATATTGTCGGTGGGATATATTTCAGAAATTATGCCTGGAAATGTCCTAAACGTAATGGTGTAGCGGTTTACGGCAGAGGTAAACCTGGTGGCGCAAAGGCATTTATTAATTTTAAACTAACAGAATTGCCAACTAAAGAGATCAAGCTGAGTATTGAAGGTCAGGCCTGTCATGGTATAGTTTTTGCCATTAGAATAAACGGTACTACTCTGATTGAAAATAAAGATATTTTCCCATACGGTAATTGGAAGACAAAGCAGTTAACTATCAAAAAATCTTTGCTTAAACCAGGCCTGAATGTAATTGAGTTTGAGACCATGAATGCCGGAGCTGCCTGGGTGATGATATCCAAGGTCGAACTGAAGTTTTGATTGTTCAATATTTTTAATTATAATTTTGTACTGTAAATGATTGTTTCTGCGCAGTAATCAGTCCCCAATGGCAGAATTGAAATTTATCCGCTGCATTGGGTTATGCATTTTAATTTTTAACGATAAGGAGAATTGATTAAAGATAATAAATAAATGTAAGTAAAGGCAATTGCAAAAGTCTCCACTGCAGATTTTTGCAATCACCTCAGTAGTTTGATTTAATTGTATCCAAAATGTTTTAATAAAAACAGGAGAGTTTTATCATGTTAAAAAAATCTTTTTTTACCATCGTTACAGTTGTAGCTTTTTTATCGTTATTCAATCTTTTTGCTCAGGATTACTATATTTCTCCTACTGGAGATGATACTAGTGGAACTGGAGTTCTTAGCAATCCATGGCAGACGTTTCAGAAAGGACTGGATGCTTTATCGCTAAGTGGTGGCGACACACTATATTTACGGGGTGGAACTTACAGTTTATCTGCTAATCCAATCCCCACACTTGATTATGTTACCGGAACTAATGGAACAACCACAATAAAAAATTATAATAACGAATCAGTTTTGTTCGATGGAGCAGGGGTTGCATCCAAAGGACTCATTCTTAATAATTGTAAAAAAGTTACTGTTCAGGGCTTGGACTGGAAAGATATCCATAACAGTTTTGAAATCAAGTACTGTGAAAATTTGACAGTGAAGGATTGTGATATCAGTGACAGTCGCGGCGAAGCAATTCAGATAAAATATACGACTGATGTATTGGTGGAAAACTGCAAAATAGGCTCTACCGGGATTGAAGGTTATACGTATGCAGAGGGGATTTATATAGGAGAGTCAACCGGGGGAGATTACTCAGATAGAATTACAATTAAAAAATGTACAATTTTCGGTACTTTTGCCGAATGTATAAACGTCAAAGGCGATGTTTTTAATGTTACTATTGATGACTGTAAATTTCTCTATTCAGTACCTAGTCACGGTGGAGCCGCGATTGCTTTTGAAACGCCGATAAACAGGATAAATGACCCCAGAAATCATGTGATTAAAAACAGCTCTTTTATTGATTGTCTGAATGGTAAAACAAGTGGAATTGAAACGGCAACCGCAATTGCAAATTTTGGCCAGAAAGTGGAAGTCAAGGATTGCTATATTGAAGGAGCTAATTATCTCGGAATTAGTTTTGTTGACGCCGTGACTGGAGCTGAAAATGAAAAAATGTATGTCCATGATTGTACGTTTGCCAATGTCGAATATATTGGCTACGGTTATCCGGATGGGCGTAAATTGGACGTATGGCGGCAATTTAAGGCGTGGGGAAGTTTGACCTCAGGCGCAAGCACTTCCTGGCTTTACAATGCTAATTATGATAATCTAACCTACCTTGACTGTAAATATTACTTTAAATTTGAAGATGATGCAAACGATTCATCCGGTTGGACTAATAACGGAACTGTAGCTGGAACTCCGGCGTATACTACTGGAAATGTTGGATCCAAAGCAATTGTTCTTGATGGCAATGATGATGGAATTGATTTTGGCACACCGGATGATTTAACTAAATCACTGACGATTGCTTTCTGGGTAAAAGTGGATTTGAGTTTAATTCCGACGGGATCGTCATGGTTGCTCGGAACATCTCCTTATGATGAATTTTCGATTAGGCTTTTTTCTGCCGGCCGGTTGTATTACATGCATGGAGCTTCTCCCGGTTTTACGAAATATCTTATGCCCACTAATACAATTCCAGATGATAAATGGGTTCATATTGCAATTGTTCGTACAGTATCAGGAAATACCGGAATATTGAAGACCTTTGTCAACGGTATTCCGGTCAGTACGGAAAGCTGGACTTCAAGCGACGCTCAGCCGAGAAGCACAAGCAAAAATCTGAAACTCGGAACGGTTTATGGTGCTAATCATCCGGGGACAATTGATGATCTGAGAATATACGATTATGCGGTGGATGAACATTATGTTTTCGACCTTTATATGTATGGAAACACGGCTCTGCACTACAAGTGTGACGGTATGCTTACAGGATTGAAACTTGCTGATGTCTCGTATCTTCACGGCGATGGCATTTTGATTAAGCAGCAAATGTGGGGTGATGGTGTTACTGAATCACAGTTACGGGCTAAAAACCCCAAACTTGGCATAAACCTGCTGTTTGATGGAGTTGAAGATTTTGTCGATTGCGGAACAGTTCCTGGCGATATGGGTGGTGATTTGACTATATCGCTAATGCTTAAACCTGATCTGACAAACGGTCCATCACATCAAGCGCTTATTTGTATGGGCGGACCTAAGTATGAAGGGTATTTTAAAGTAATGGATTCTGGTATAATGTATGCATACCATTCAGAGGATGGGGGATCTGGTTACACCTCATTTAAGATAGCGGATGCAGGTACAGTTCCAGATGATGTCTGGAGCCATTTGGTTATAACCCGTGATATCAGCGCAAATGAATATAAAGTTTATATTGATGGGGTTTTAAAGAAAACAACTTCATTTACCACTGATCCTGTTACGGGTGGCAGTTATCTTTATATTGGTAAATACGGCAACCAATTTTACAAGGGTAGAATGGATGAAATCAGGTTATATAAAGAAGTCTTATCTCAGGATGCAATTACACGACTTTATAAATTAATGACTGCAGTCAATGAACTTTAGCCGCTTTGTACTACTAACCGTCATTTGCTTGTTTTTTATGCACGTTTTTGAATATGCATATTTACAACAATTTCACAATAAAACAATTACAACAAAAATAAAGCTAAGAGAATATTAAGTCATTTTTTAATTTTTCTTGAAAAAATTAAAAATCCTGTCAATCTTGTTCATCCTGTCTGAAAAAGTTCCGGCGGAGCCGGTTATATTTATTGACCGGGAAATCTTTTATAACATCTGTTGACATTATTCGACAACCGTGATATTGTTGTCGATTAAAGGTTCGCCAATTTTATTTACTGGTGCACCTAAATAACCTTAATAAGGAGTAATTATGGCTTCAAGAAAATGTATAATGTCAGCACTGTTCGCTTTTGTTATGGGTTCTGCATCTTATGGCAGTGATATCGTGCTTTATGATGGTGAGAATAACGCGGTTAAAAGCTTAACCGTCAAAACAGTCGCGGATCCGGTTAAACCAAAGAATATGGTTGGAGATTTTACAGGAGCCGCTGCTGGCAAGACATTCCGTATTGTTCCTGTCGATACGGATTTCAGCAATTACAAGGCACTCAGTTTTCGACTTTATGCCAAAGATGCGCAGGGGGCACAGTTGATGTTGGCGTTGACCTCTGATCCAGAAGGTAAACGTGGCAACTACTATTACAAAAAAATCAAGATTGACTGGGATGGCTGGAAAAAAATTACGATTCCATTTGATAAACTGGGGGTGTCGCGAAAACCGGTTGGCTTCAATTTAATAACCGCTATCAATTTTAATAGCCGGGGTTGGGGAATAGAACCCATGAAAACGGCTAAATTATTTATTGATGACATCAAGCTGATTGCAAAATAAATTAGGGAATAGGGTATTATTCCTTTTGAGCCAGTTCTTCTCTGAGCTGGCTTAGAAATGTTTTCATGCGTGTTGCGCAAGCTGGTTTCAGGTTGCGCAGATATTCATTAATAAATATTTGAGCATCATGCTGTGGATTGTTTAATAAACGTAATCCATTCCAGCAGCGGAAAAGATAGCGAAGGTTGCGTTTTCTTGAAAATACAGACAAAGCGAACGGACTGGTTTGCAGATCTGAAATATCGATTAACCCCAGTTGACCATCTGGATCAAGTACAACATTACCTAGATGCAATGAACGGAAATAGACCCCTTTTGCATGCAGAGATGCAACAAATGCTCCGATGTTGACAATCAAATCTTCAGTCAGTTCACCTTTTTTCTGTAACTGAATAATTGTTCGACCAAGCAACGGTTTATAGATAATCGCGGTTTTTTTGATATGCGGAACCCTTACAACCTCTTCAATTGATGCGATAGTTGGAATATTCAAACGCTTTAAGGTCGCGGTGTTGCGAATAAACCGTCGCCAGTAAGGGTAGAGCCTTGCCGATGAAATCAGTTTCTTGATTCTGAACAGTTTCATATACCTGCCGTCAGGGTATTCAAGAACTTTTTCGCCCTGTTTGTCGCGCTCTATAGTTTCTGTTATTTCAAGCAGTTGCTGATATTCCTGTTCTGACAGTACTTTCATGGCTTAGCTACCTTTGTTTTCTCTGTTTTTTTCTGTAGGCTTCGTATTCATCAATTGTGCCGTAGTAATCAATTATACCATCTTCTGTAACATCGAAAATACGGTTGGCAAGGGTACTGACAAAACGATGGTCGTGAGAAACAAAGATAACCGTATTCTTTACCAGAGACAAGGCAAAGTTAAGGGCTTCAATGGATTCAAGGTCAAGATGGTTGGTCGGTTCGTCAAGTGTCAGGACATTGCCCTGTTGAAGCATCATTTTTGCAATAATTAACCGGGCCTTTTCACCTCCACTGAGTACCGCGATTTTCTTGAATACATCATCGCGGCCGAAAAGCATTTTACCCATATATGAGCGTAGTTCAACTTCGGTCAACGGTTCAATCATAAATCTTCCCAGCCACTCAATTGCCTTGTTTTCATTATCAAGGATTTCACTGCCATCCTGAGGGAAGTTTGCCAACTCAACGGTTGCGCCCTGAACAACCATTCCGCTGTCCGGTGCCAGTTTACCAATTATTGTCTTTAATAAAGTTGTTTTCCCAATCCCGTTTTTCCCGATAATAGCTATTTTATCTTCCGAGCCAATCGTACAGGAGAAATCCTTAAACAGCGGAACATCGTATGATTTTGAAATTTTGTGCAATTCAATTACTTTGTTGCCAAGTCGGTTCTTTGGGGTAAATCGAATATATGGTGAGACTCTGGAACTCGGGGGCATGTCGTGCAGTTCAATTTTGTCCAGCTCTTTCTGGCGTGATGTTGCCTGTTTGGCTTTTGACGCATTAGCACTGAAACGTGAGATGAATGCTTTTAAATCACCAATGCGTTTATCCATTTTTTTGTTATGTTTTTCCAGGTGCTCGCGCTGTTCTAAACTGGCAATGGTAAAATCATCATAATTACCGCTGAACATTCTGATTTCATGATAATCAAGGTCGGCGATGTTGGTGCAGACTTGATTCAGAAAGAAGCGGTCATGCGAAATTACCACAACAGTACCGTCGTAGCGTTTGAGCAGTTCAACCAACCATTCAATTGATTCCATGTCAAGATAGTTGGTCGGTTCATCCATCAGCAGGATTTCCGGCTTGCCGAACAGGACTTGCGCGACCAGTACCCGCAATTTGAACCCACCCTGCAGTGTATTAATTTTGTCATTGTGCAGTGCAGTATCAAATCCCAGGCCGACCAGCAAGGTTGCTGCGTCAGCTTCCATCGTATAACCGCCGGCATGGCCGAATTCATCTTCAATATCGCCGCACCGTTCATCTTCCTCGTCGGTAAGTTCGTCCTTTGAATAAAGTTCTTCGCGTTCGCAGTGCAGAGCCCACAGTTTTTCATTACCCATGTATACTGTGTCGAGAATGGTCTTGTCATCAAAACTGCTGTGGTCCTGCCGCAGATAGCCGACAGTACAATCTTTGCCGATGATAACATCGCCAGTAGTTGCTTCAAGCTGCCCGGTTAATATTTTCATAAAGGTTGATTTACCGGAGCCGTTGGCCCCGATTAGTCCGTAACGATTGCCCGGCGTAAATTTTACCGAAACATCTTCAAATAGCGTATCCTGTCCGAAACGCATGGTTATTTTAGAAGTAGAAATCATATAGTATAAAATTTTCCTATTTTTAAGTTATAAATCAACCTATAATTTACTATTGAAATTAAAAGCTTGCAATCTAATATATTAAAAAACAGGAAAGTTTTATCTCTATTGTCGAGGAGTACAGTAGAAGTTAGTAAATATGGCAACGCAATGCCGGGAGCGCTGGTCGTCAGACCGGCCATTATTTCCAGCGGAGACAAATTTACCCTCCATTCTGCTTGATAACACAAAAGAGGCAGTTTCGGCGAAACAGCCATACTTCTGCAGTTTCGGCGAAACAGCCATACTTCTGCTGTTTCGCCTATTTTTTGCATTAACCATTAAAAGTTAATCCATCCTTGCCTTTATCAATGTGCAGTGTACCTCCAGTCTTCAACTCACCGGTAATCAACATTCTTGAGACAGGCGTTTCCAGTTCACGCACAATGGCTCGTTTAACTGGCCTGGCACCGAATATCGGATCGTAGCCGACTTCAGCCAGATAGTCTTTGGCTGAATCGCTAATGGTCAAATCAATATTTTGTTCCGCTAGGCGTGTGGCAAAAAGCTTGATCTGAAGACCGACAATCTGCAGGATATGCTGTTTGTCCAGAGCATGAAAAATCAAGGTCTCGTCTATTCGGTTAAGAAATTCCGGTCTGAAATTGACGTGTAACAGTTTAAACAGTTTATCACGGGTTTCAGCCGTATCGGCATCACCGTTAAGTAACAGCTCGCTACCGATATTGCTGGTCATGATAATGATACTGTTTTTAAAACTAACCGTGCGTCCCTGAGAATCGGTTACAATGCCGTCTTCCAGGATCTGGAGAAATATATTAAACACATCATGGTGGGCTTTTTCTATTTCATCAAACAGCAATACTGAATAGGGGCGCCGTCGAACAGCTTCAGTCAGTTGTCCGCCTTCATCATAACCGACATAGCCCGGAGGCGCTCCGATCAGCCGTGATACGCTGTGTTTTTCCATATATTCAGACATATCAATCCGAATCATCGCCTTTTCGTCATCGAAGAGATCTTCAGCCAACGCTCTGGCAAGTTCAGTTTTACCAACCCCGGTTGGACCGAGAAAAATAAATGAGGCAATAGGGCGTTTGGGATCTTTTAGTCCGGCGCGTGCTCGCAGTACCGCGTCAGCAACGGCATTAACCGCCTCATTCTGACCGATAATCCGCTCATGTAGTTTTTCATCGAGCTTCAATAATTTTTCCTTTTCGCTCTGAATCAGTTTGCTGACCGGAATATGCGTCCAACGGCTGACGATATTGGCAATGTCTTCATCGTCAACCTCCTCTTTCAACATGCGATTGCTACTATCAGCTTCGTTTATTTTTTCTTCCGCGTCTTTAAGCTGTTTTTCCAGCCCCGGAATTGTGCCATGACGGAGTTCCGCGGCGCGGTTGAGATCGTAATCACGTTCCGCACGATCAATGTTCTGCCGGGCTATTTCCAGGGTTTCACGCAACTCGCGAATTTCTGCAATAGAGGCTTTTTCATTGTCCCAGCGCGCTCTCAGTTCGTCGCCGCCTGATTTAAGTTCCGCCAGCTCTGTTTCAAGCTTTTTCATCCGTTCGCGCGAGCTTTTGTCTTTATCCTTTTTTAGCCCGGCTATTTCTATTTCCAGTTGCATTGAACGGCGTTCGATTTCATCAATCTGGGTTGGGCAGCTGTCAATTTCGGTGCGTAGTGCCGCGCCGGCTTCGTCAACCAAATCGATTGCTTTGTCCGGCAGAAAACGGTCGGCGATATATTTATCAGAAAGCACGGCAGCAGTAACTAAAGCACTATCTTTGAGCTTGATACCGTGATGGATTTCGTAACGTTCTTTCAGTCCACGCAGAATTGAGATGGTATCTTCAACTGATGGCTGCTCGACAATAATCGATTGAAAACGGCGTTCGAGGGCCGCGTCTTTTTCGATGTATTTGCGATATTCATCCAGTGTAGTTGCGCCGATGCAATGTAGTTCGCCGCGGGCCAGCATTGGTTTGAGCAGGTTGCCGGCATCCATTGCGCCTTCAGCTGCGCCGGCTCCGACAACGGTATGCAGTTCATCGATAAACAGAATAACCATGCCATCGCTGGATGTGACCTCTTTCAGTACAGCTTTGAGGCGTTCTTCGAATTCTCCACGATATTTAGCACCGGCAATTAATGCTCCCATATCAAGTGCTACCAGTCGTTTGCCTTTCAAGCCTTCCGGAACATCGCCGCGGTTGATGCGGCGTGCCAACCCTTCAGCAATGGCGGTTTTTCCGACACCTGGTTCACCGATAAGTACCGGATTATTTTTTGTTCGGCGCGATAGTATCTGAATTACCCTTCTGATTTCATCATCACGACCGATAACCGGGTCGAGTTTGTCTTTTTCAGCCATTGCAGTCAGGTCGCGGCCGTATTTTTCCAATGCTTCAAAGGTCGCCTCCGGGTCAGGGGAGGTGATGCGCTGATTGCCACGAATAGTTTTCAGTGCTTCAAACAGGCTGTTTTTATCAATGCCGGATTGTTTAAGTACGGTTTGGCTTTTACCGGAACTGTCCAGCATAGCTAATAGCAGATGTTCGACGCTGACATATTCATCTTTCATCTGTGCCGCAATTTTTCCGGCATCAAGCAGTACTTGTCCTAAGTCACGGGAATTGTATTGTTGTTCAGCACCCGGTCCGGTTACGGCCGGGATGGTTCGCAGGGCATATTCGGTTTTTGCGATTATATCACTGGCGGCAATATTAAGTTTTGTCATTAATGACAAGGTAAGTCCACCCTCTTGCCGAAGTAGTGCCAGCAGCAGGTGGAGTGAATTGATTTCCTGATGTTTGAATTCAACAGCACAGCTCTGAGCAGTCATCAGTGCCTCTTTGGCACGTGTCGTAAATTTTTCTATGTTCATATATTTATCTCCTTTGTTTTATTGTGAAATATACAGTTTTGAGGTTAAATAATGATTATTTAACCTCAGAATTATATATTTATCCAATACGAAATGGTGTTTTTGACAGGATAACAGGATAAACAGGATAAAATAAAAAAATCCTGTCAATCTTGTTCATGCTGTCTGAAAAAGTCACGGTATAGCCAGTTATATTCAAACTTTACTGAAAGCCTGAACCTATTGTAAGCAAAGTTATTGCACGGCTTGCGCACTTATGCTTGCACGGTCTAGTGCTACTCGAAGTAAGCAACTGCCCTCCTGTATGGCTTTTTCACCGAAAAAGCCTTGAGACGGCTAGATTGCAAATTATACTCGATTGTTACTTGAAAGTCCAATTTGCATTTAAAACGTCAAGTGCCAGTTTTGCCCTGTCGAGCGTAGCGACACCTGAAAAAATCAGGCATACTGGCGGGGGCACAGACTTACTCCGGGCAGCACTAGGTATTAGTTTATCCGGCGACTTTAACACTGAAGGCCTTGGCAGATTCCGCTTTTGGCAGTTCAAGCATTAATACGCCGTCTCTAGCTGTAGCGGCAATTTTCCCAGTATCAATCTCATTTGATATTGAAAATGCCCGCTGATACCTCAATGATTTGCCATTGTAGAGTAATCCTGTATCGGCTGTAACTGTCAATGTATGATCGGCAATATCGATTTTGGTATTACTCTTATTGGCTCCCGGCATATCAAGATAGAGTTTTATGCCGTTTTCATTGTCAACTATATCAGCTGCCGGTGTATAGTCAACATACTGTTTTGTTTCATTGTTGTTCATAATAAAATCTCCTATGTTAAAAGTTGAAATTTACCCGTTTATGCCACCTTGATCACACATGGCTTTTCGACTCCCTGTTTCGGAAGAGTAACAGTCAAAACTCCGTCAGTATATTTTGCTTTGACTTTGTTGTTGATTACCTTGGCAGGCAGACTGAAAGTCTCTTTGTAGTTAACTACAGGCCGTTCCCGACGCAGGTATTGTTCGCCTTCCGCCAAACTTGGGATTTCACGTTTCGCTTCAATGCTGATAAAATCACTGACCACTTTGATGTCAAAGTCTGCTACCAG
Source organism: Victivallaceae bacterium (assembly GCA_021647315.1). Taxonomy (GTDB): domain Bacteria; phylum Verrucomicrobiota; class Lentisphaeria; order Victivallales; family Victivallaceae; genus JAKIUY01. Next base: position 9,321 of record JAKIUY010000032.1, on the reverse strand, counting down.
GTAACCTGGCAGATAGAGCGTGACCTGAATTTCATCATCGGTTTCATTTATTGCTTGCTGTGGTGTGTCATGATAGTAATCAGCAATGTTGTGGTTTTCGAAGAATTTAAAAAATTCATCGAACAGGTTGTTTGTACGTGGAACTGTCAAGCTCCATGGATTGTTGAGTTTTGCTAACATTTTAATGTCCTCCTGTTTTGCCCGGTCTTGGTGTCCGGGACTTTAAATTTAAAATTGTTAAATTTTTGCTCCAGCTCGACACTGGCGCAGACTCGACTTATATAATAGCAATCAGCATGCCAAGATTTTAAAATAAGTTTTAATTGATTTATTTATAGTAACTTACATGTAAAATACTTTTTGGATAATGGGAGTAATGGGACAATGTGTCTCTGTTTTATTGATTAAAAATAGTGACAATTTGTCTCTTTCAGGAGTTTGGGCCGTGTCGGCAGGGGGGGTGATTGTATGTGGAGCTGTTGCTACTGTCTGCAACCAAGTTGACTGTTATTGCAGTTATACTTTGAAATCACCTTGTTGAATGTAATAAAAAAGCTCAACTTATTATTGGTTTCGTCTTTGGGGTGTGTGGTAAATTCTTTTCACTTTTGTATGTAAATTAATTACTGATTAGACTAGAATATAATAAAAAGCATCATAGATTATACCAAAGAACGTTGTGTCTGCTAGACAAAGCAGGCACCCAGTCAGGAGACACCTGAAATCAAACGTTAAACGCAAGAAAATATGGAGAAAAAATATGCAATGTCCAAAATGTAGAGCAGGACTGGTAAAGAAAAAAATTGAAGGAATCGAAGTCGACAAATGCATTAAATGCTCTGGGATCTGGTTTGATTTTGATGAACTTGGACAAATTATGAATAAAGAATACCAGGAATCCTTAACTAATCAGGTAGATAACAATACAGGCGATGATGTAATTGAAGTGCCATGCCCTAGGTGTGGTGGAGCCGGTAAAATGATTCCTGTCTTTGACCCCATAAAAGATATTCATATAGATACATGTACCGTTTGTTATGGACACTGGCTTGATGGCGGAGAATATGGAAAGCTGAAAAACAGTTCAATTCTTGATATATTTAAAAGTATCTTCAAGCAATCAGGCAATGAAAAACTAAGGACTCCCTAAAAAACAAAAGCTCCGGCAGGAGCGAATCAAAAATATTGTAGTTTTACAGGATCGTTATGGAGCAAACAGCTAAAAATAGTTTTCAACAGAGTCAGACTGAAGCAATTCTTGAAAGTATCTCTGATGGCGTTTTTGCCGTCGATACGGACTGGAATATTACCTCTTTCAATCGGGCGGCTGAAAATATCACCGGCACCTTGCGTGAAGCTGCCCTTGGGCGACCCTGTGCGGAAGTATTCCGTTCAAGCATGTGTGAAGGTGAGTGTGCCTTGCGTCAGACTATTGAACAGGGTGAGCCGATTATCAACCACCACTGTTATATTATTAATCCGGATGGTGAACGGATTCCGATATCCGTTTCAACCGCTGTACTGCGCAATGCGAATGGTGGCATCATTGGCGGGGTGGAAACATTCCGTGATCTGCGCGAAGTGGAAATATTACGCAAAGAGCTTGAAGAGAAATTTCAACTGGGTGATATGGTGAGTAAAAGTCACGCAATGCGCAGTGTCTTTGAGATTGCGGAGGTGGTTGCAGACAGTGCCTCTACGGTATTGATTCAGGGGGAGACTGGAACTGGGAAAGAGTTACTGGCGCGGGCGATTCACAGTATGGGGGAACGGTCAGAACGGCCTTTTATCGCGGTTAATTGTGGAGCCTTGCCTGATAGTCTGTTGGAGTCTGAACTTTTCGGTTATAAAAAGGGAGCCTTCACCGGCGCAACTCATGATAAACCGGGCCGTTTTGCGTTGGCTAAGAATGGAACATTGTTTCTTGATGAAATAGGTGAGATCAGTCAGGCCTTGCAGGTGCGGCTGTTACGGGTATTGCAGGAACGTACCTATGAACCGCTCGGTGCTACAGCTACTGAGATCAGTGAAGCCCGGATAATTGTTGCCACCAATCGTGATTTGACCGCGATGACTCAGGCGGGCGAATTTAGACAGGATCTCTATTATCGGGTAAATGTCGTTCAAATTGATCTGCCGCCATTACGCGAGCGACTTGAAGATGTGCCGATGCTGGTTGATCATTTTCTGCTGCGTTTTAATCGCATGCAACACAAAAACATTTCCGGTATTTCCAGTGAAGCGTTGGCGATATTAATGGGCCATGATTGGCCGGGCAATATTCGTGAACTGGAAAATGTGATCGAACGCGCCTTTGCGGTGTGTCCCGGAAAACAACTGGGCATAAAATGTCTCCCGCAGAGTTTGAGTAATCTAGTCAATCCATCCCAAGCACCACAAAATATCAGATCTGCGAGAAAGATAACTGAATCGCAAACCATAATAAATGCGTTGAAGCAGAATAGTTACAACTGTTTAGCTGCTGCTCATGAACTGGGTATTCACAAAACCACCCTCTACCGCAAAATAAAACAACTCGACATTAAACTAATAAAGTAACAAGCATAGCTTGTTTTACCTGGGAGCACTGGTCGTTAGACCGGCATAAAGGTGAATGTTTTAGTTAAAAAAAATACTTCTTATGTTATTTTACCAATAACTATCTAAAAACGAGTAAGAAGTATATTTATAATCCCTGAATTATTAATTATATTCCTTGGAGTATAGAACAGTGCTTCGTAAATAAAAGCAAATTAAATAAATTGAGTATTCTGTTTAGTATCATTTTTGCTACTAGTTGTTGGGTTCAAGTAGCATTAATGCTACTTTTTTATTTTGCGGTTTTATTTTTTCTCAAGTTGTTTCCTCCTTAATATTAATCCTTTACACTTATTTTGTCTGTTTTTATAAAAACTGGCATGGTGATTGCTATATACATTGCAAATATAAAAAATGGATAAAGTGATTATGATTATAGGATTGCCGATATTGGATAATAGGATTGCACCGGTGTTTGATGTTGCCAGAGAAATATTGCTGGTGACTGTTGATGATGGGAAAGTGATCCAACAGGAATTATTGATTTTACCGGGTATTGCACGGGAAAAAGTTATTAAACTGGTTGATACTGGAGTTAAGGTGTTGTTGTGTGGAGCAATTTCGAATGAGTTGAAGCGCAGTGCGACGCAGTGCGGTATTGAGGTAGTGTCATTTCTAAGTGGCGATATTCAGTGTGTCCTGAAAGCTTGGTTAGCGGATAGTTTAAATGATTTTGCTATGCCGGGGTGTCAAAGAAGGCAGGGCAGGGGGAATGGTTTTCGGAGACGGTTTAGACGTGGCTGCGGGTGTAGTAGTTAATCTATTTTTACAGTAGAGTTTTGTGACTCTATGAATATAAACCAGATGTGATTTAATTATATCGCATCGCAAAAAAGGAAGTGTTATTATGCCAGGAAGAAATCAAACTGGACCAAACGGTGCCGGTGCAATGACCGGTAGGAGAATGGGCGTATGCTCAGGTGTTAATGGACAAGGAGCTGGTTTAGGCATGAGCCGTGGTTTTGGCGCAGGTCGTGGTTTTGGCGCAGGTCGTGGTTTTGGCGCGGGTCGTGGAATGGGACTTGGCCGTCAAGCCGGGGCTATTGAAGTGTCACTGGAACAGCAAAAAGCACAGTTGAAAAGTGATATTGAAATATTGCGTGATGAACTGACCGCAGCCGAAGCCCGTTTAGGTAATTTAGATAAATAGTAAAATAAAAATTAACCACGAAAAACACGAAAAGCACGAAATGAAAAAGAGGTTGCCAACGAATTAATGGTTATCCACAAAAAACTGCTTGTATATATCACAACTTTTAAAATATTTATATTTTTTCGTGGTTAACTAAACTTAGGAGTAAATAAATATGAAAATTGCTATTACAGCGTTGGAAGCAAGTTTAACTTCACCGGTTGAACCGCGTTTCGGACGGGCTAAACAGTTTGTGCTGTTTGATACCGCAACTGAAGAATTTGAGATTATTAATAATCTTCAGAATTTGAATGCTGCTCAAGGTGCCGGAATTCAATCCGCGCAGAATATTATTAATGCCGGTGCGGAAGCCCTGATCAGCGGACATTGCGGTCCAAAAGCATTCAGAGTTCTAGCCGCAGGCAAAGTAAAGGTCTATGTCAATGCCAGTGGTACTATTCAGGAAAACCTGGATAAATTGCAGGCTGGTGAGTTGGAACAGGCAAACGATGCAGATGTCGAAGGACATTGGGTTTAATCAATCACGAATTACGACAGACGTTCGTCTGGTTTATAAATTATTTAATGTAGGGGCGAACCTTGTGTTCGCCCTAAAAATAAAAAGGAAAAATGATTATGAAGATTGCAATACCGTTGGCTGAAGGAAAATTATGTGCTCATTTTGGACATTGTGAACAATTTGCGCTGGTTGAAGTTGCAGATGATAAGATTGTTGGCAAGGAACTGTTGACACCGCCACCGCATGAGCCGGGTGTACTGCCAGCATGGTTGGCTGAACAAAAAGCGACGCAGATTATTGCCGGTGGTATGGGGGTGCGTGCTCAACAGCTGTTTGCTAATAATGACATTGAAGTTGTTCTCGGGGCATCACCTGACAGTCCTGAAGCGATAGTTGAACAGTTCCTCGCCGGATCATTGGCAACAGGTTCAAATCTCTGCGATCATTAATATAATTTATGATTTTAGATTTGTGATTGATGGATTTAATAAAAATGTAGGGGCATTCATATGTGATTGCCCTCATGATAATAAAAAGGATAGATTTGAATGGCAAAATTACCGGAAGTTGTAAGTGAGGCATGGGATAATCGTGCAGGTGCAGTGGTGTTGACTACAGTTAGCAGTGATGGCATCGCTAATTCAATTTATGCTACTTGTGTCAGTAAATATGATGATGAAACGCTGATTGTCGCTGATAACTATTTTGATAAAACAAAACAGAATATCATTGATGGCAGTAAAGGGGTAATTCTCTTTATTACTGGCGATAATAAGGCGTATCAGATAAAAGGTTCGATCGAATATTGTACTTCTGGACTGATTTATGATGATATGAAAGCATGGAATGATCCTAAACATCCTGGTCATGCAGCTGTTGCAATCAAGGTTGAAGCGGTTTATAAGGGGGCGGAAAAATTGGTGTAGGGTAGGAGCTAGAAGAGTCGCTTGTGCAAAACTTTCGACATATTTATAGTTGTGTCAATAAAGTAAGTCAGATGTTCCTGTGCTGACATTCGCTCTGCAGGAGCGTAACCACGCTTCGTGCGTGATAAAAGACGATGCAGGAGTAGCCGTCATACTGGTAATTGTATCCAAAGGATACCATTTTTCTGGACATAGTCTTGGGCGGAACAGAGGGGGGAACGGGATAAAATAAAAATCTCATTAATCCTGTCTGAGAAAAAATGCGTTATCGAGCGATGCTCGTTTGGTTATTAATTATGAATGATGAATATGCATTGATGTGGGTGCCGGTGATTACGGTAGAGAAGGTGGAACAGGCTAAACGCATCCTTCAGTTGCCCGATGTATGTTCTAGAACAGAGATTCGTTCGGCTTATCTGAGGTTGGCTAAACAATGGCATCCGGATATTTGCACTGAAAGCAATGATGAATGTGTTAAACAGTTTAGGCAAATTTCAAATGGCTGGAATTTCATGAAATATCTGATGGAGCATTATCGCTACTCTTTGCGGGAGGCTGATATAAAACGGTATCAGGAATCGTATGAGATAAAGCATCAGAGACGTTTTGGCGGTGGTTTGTGGGCTGGCGAAGTAGAAGATCGCAGTCGTTTAAGAGATGATTTTATGAATCAGTCCGTACAGGTTACGGCGGAGAATATAGCTTTTGCGAGAAATTTGCTTGAGTTGTTAGAGTTGACTGAAAAAGAGCGGATTAAAAAACAGCAGCGAAAAATGCTGAAAAAATATTCAGCAGACAATAATGCAGTTGTCAGGAGTCAGATATTGAATGCTGGTGAACTGCTTTTAGCATTAATCAAAAATTATCGTTATGTTTTGACGCCAGAGGCGATTCGGCGCGATCAGGAAAGTTCTTTGGCATGGCATCGGCGCCAGTTTGACAGTGAACCGTTGTGGTCGGGTGGTATTTTTGATGATGCATTTCATAATAATCTGAAACATAACAGTAAAGGTAGATTTGATGGGAAATTTCAAGGTATTTGCTGAACATGCTAAGCGTTATGATGAGTGGTATGATAATGAGCGTAATTATGATCGTTATATTGCCGAACTTACGGCAATTCGTGAAATGATGCCGGCGAGTAGTCGTAAACTTGAAGTTGGGGTTGGTAGTGGACGTTTTGCTGCCCCGCTTGGGATTGAACATGGCATTGATCCGGTTGACGAAATGTTGGTTATCGCTAAATCGCGCGGAGTTAAAACAGTCAAAGGAGTTGCAGAAAACTTGCCTTATGACAATAGTTATTTCGACTATGTTTTAATGACGACGACGCTCTGTTTTCTTGATGACGTTACTGCTGCTTTGACAGAGGTCAAACGGGTTTTGAGTTTTGGTGGAACATTTACTGTGGCATTTGTTGATAAAAATAGTGTAATTGGTAAACGTTACCAGCAGCGAGTAGATAGTAAGTTTTATAAGAATGCAACCTTTTATGCTGTTGAAGAGGTTATTGCATTGTTAAACAGCAGTGGCTTTGAGATGACAACTATTATGCAGACATTATTGTGTAAGAGTAATAAATGTCATTTTGACTTGCGTGTAGGTTATGGCGAAGGTGCCTTTGTGGTTATTAATAGTCAATTGGCTTGATCTATTAACTAGTTGTTTCCAGTACGTTGCGTTCTCCGAATGCAGTGAAAAATAATGTTGTAAAAGGTTGGTTAATCGTTTTCCAGTACGTTGCGTTCGGAGAACGCACATGCTACTAGAGTGTTTGTGTGAATAATGTGTTTGTGATTGCACGATTTAACTAAAATTATAAAACTATTAATTAAGGAGATTATCATGGAACAGGTAACAAAAAATATGGAAAGAGAAAATCAGCAAATGAGTGGTAAAGGTAAATTATCATCATTATTATTGTTTATCGGTGGGCTAGTTATCGGGGTGTTGTTGAGTGCTATTACAGGTTGGGTAATGATGCCGAAATTGATGTTGACTACTCATCAGAGTCGTTATGATAGTGTTGAAGAGACGTGCAAACAGTTGAAAATAGCCATAAAAAATGGTGGCTGGCAGTGTCCGGCCGTGCGTAATATGAATAAGGCAATGCTTAAACATGGTGTGACTTTTGCTGAACCGGTAAGAATTGTTGAGTTATGCAATGCTCAATATGCCAAAGCTGTATTGGCGACTAATCCGGAAGTATCAACTTTAATGCCATGTGCCTGGGGGGTCTATAAAGGTAAAGATGGTAAAGTCTATATTACCGGCATGAATATGGGATTGATGGGGAAGATGTTTGGCGGGAATATCGCTAAAGTTATGGGCGGTGCTGTCGCTGCTGAAGAACAGCAGATGCTAAAAAGTGTTATTAGAGAGTAACTGGAAACTGGGTACTGGGTGCTGGGTGCTGGGTGCTGGGTACTGTTAACTGCTAACTGGTTACTGGTTACTGGTTAAAAATTGGAAGAAGATGAGTTATTTAGGTTGGATAAAAAAGAATTTGATTATTGTGATTCCGATTGTGATGGTGTTGGGGTTGCTGTTTGGCATTAATGTCAATGCCAGTTTTTTAAAGGCTGGCATTGTGCCATTGACATTTTTGATGGTTTACCCGATGATGGTGAACCTACAGATAAAAAAAATATTTGAGGGTGGCGATACCAAAGTTCAGCTGACTACTCAGTTGATAAATTTCGGGGTAACGCCTTTTATCGCTTATGGTTTCGGGGTGTGGTTTTTTCCTGATAATCATTACCTCGCACTGGGGCTGTTGTTGACTGGTTTGTTACCGACATCGGGAATGACCATCTCCTGGACCGGCATGGCACGCGGTAATATGCCGGCGGCGGTAAAAATGACTGTTTTCGGGCTTTTTATCGGTTCATTGCTGACACCGTTTTATGTAAAATGGCTGATGGGAACGACGGTTGATATTAATATGGTAAAAGTCTTCAAACAGGTGGGGATTATTGTTGTATTACCTCTTATTCTGGGTAATGTGACCAGACGTTTGTTGGTGGCTCGTTATGGACTGGCTCACTATAGTGAAAAACTTAAAATGAAATTCCCGCCATTTTCAACGTTGGGCGTGGTGGGTATTGTTTTTGTTGCCATGGCATTGAAAGCCAAAGGTATTATGGCACATCCCGCAATATTGTTGACTATCCTGGTGCCATTAGTGCTATTTTATGGCATTAATATCATTATGGGGATTGTGGTTGGTAAACTGTTCTTTGAACGTGGTAATGCGATTGCCTTGCTCTATGGAACCGTGATGCGCAATTTATCAATTGCTTTGGCGATTGCGATGACTGCTTTCGGAAAAGAGGGAGCGGATATTGCATTGGTTATTGCTCTAGGCTACATAATTCAGGTGCAGTTAGCGGCCTGGGTTGTGAAATTGACGGATCGGATATATGGATCGGCACCTGAAGATGAGGCTGGACAGATTATGCATCTTGGGTTATTTGCTCTACATACAACTGATAGTTTGCATAGTGCAGTTAAACTGTTGGCGGAGGAGAATATTCATTCATTGGCAGTGTTGGATGCAGCTGAACAGGTTAAAGGTATACTGACTTTGAAACAGGTAATTGATTTAGTTGCAGATGAGTTAGCTATGGATACGTCGCTGGCCAAGCTTCAATTGGAGTCAGCAGTATTGGTTAATATACACCAACCGGTTTCCGAGGTTGTTAAAACCATGAAACGTCAGCATGAATATAAGGTATTGATTACCGATGATAAGGGTAAAATTCAGGGTGTCGTTACTGCCCATGATGTAATGAATGATCTGATTTGATTGAGTTTGGTATTGGTACTTGGGCTTGGGCTTGGGCTTGGGCTTGGGCTTGGGCTTGGGCTTGGGGAAAACTATTACACAAAGTTATACAAAGGAAAATGGTGCTGGGTGCTGGGTAGCTTACAACACCTAATGTGTCAATTAGTAAATATAGGGGGCAGCCTTTATGGTTGTCTGTTAAAATGTAAGGGTGGCCCTTGTGGGGACCCGAATGGTAGTGTCAAAAGCGGCATGAAAAAAGATGAAAGTTTTTCTGGTGTCTTTTAAATGATGTTGAGTATCATTTCGCAGTCATAATTCAAGCGGAAAATCAGCATAAACCGCTCGCAGGCTCGCT
>JAKIUY010000176.1 GCA_021647315.1 Victivallaceae bacterium | reverse complement strand
ACAAACTTAACGATGTATTTATCATTGTGGAGTCCTCCTTTTTTTGAGTTACCGTAATATACTTTACGGATAAGGTTGCTCCACTCTCTTTTTAATCTTTTTTAAAAATTGTTAGGACACATGTGGGGCAAAATATATATTAGCTCAGTACATTAGGATCCCCGAGAATGTGGAATTTATATGCAAAAATTATTTAGAAAAGGGCATTGAAGAAGATACGGCTAAAGACCAATTGCCAAACATAATATCAAACTCCAAGGCAATACAAGACTTACGTAATATGCTGTGGATATTTTCTGTTGTCTCAACAAATAATGAGTTAATAACATCTGATAACCCATTAATTTTCAAGCCAAACAATTTATCTAACAAAAATTGTGTAGTAATATTACCGATGGGGCCGCAGTCATTTTTTCTAGCAACTCACCCCTCGAACTACGAAAGGTTGGAGAAAAATCAGCATAAAATGGTTACTTATATCAATCAAGAAATATTGAAAAGCGCGAGAAAGTGGCTTTTTATGAGAAGTAATCATTCAATTTCTCATGAATTTATTAAGAAGCATTGGCAAAAATGCACCTAACAAGTGCATCGAGAGAGACTCGCTACGCTCGCCCTCATACAGATCGTTAGGTTTAAAAAATGCAGTAAAAAATGAATCCGAATAAATATAAAAAATAGCAGCAACAACGCAACTGCATAAAATCACATAATAAATCGCTGTAAGGAACAAGCGGACACAGCGGGTTTTTGAAGTTTAATCTTGTTGGCAAACCCTCAGTTTGACCAAAGCCCATTGCTAAAAATCCCGCTTGTCCCTGAGTTCAAACGTTAATAACAGAGAAAATAGATGAAAAATCCCAATAGAGAAACGATATTATTGCTAGAAGAGCTTCCTAACATTGGCAAGGCAATGGCTAGAGACCTGCTCTTGATTGGCATTGAGCAGCCAAGCGAGCTAATTGGAAGAGATGCATTTGAATTATACGAAAAGCTTTGCGCGATATCAGGAAAAAGGCATGATCCATGTGTTATTGATGTATTTATGTCGGTTATCCATTTTATGGAAGGCGGAGAAGTTCTTCCCTGGTGGGCATTCACAGGCAAACGAAAGCAGCAAGTTATTCAAAAAGGGTGCACAGGTGCGAGTTCTTGTTGGAGTTCACAGCTTTAGCGTGCTTTTTTAGGCGTAAAGATTACACGCTAAAGCTGTGAGCTCCAACAACGAATACCTTTAAACCCGATGCCAGTCGGATTTGGAAACTTTCGTGTTCTTCCTTGCTTCGTGGTAATATTTTTTTGATTTTGTTATTCTACAGTTCTCGTGGTTAAAATATTTTTAAAATCTGGGTTAATCTGTAGATTATTCTACCCAATAAATGGGACCTGGCTAATAACTGGCAACCGAGCAAAGGCATCAATATCCAAGTCATCAATTTGCCCATTTTTAAAACTGTGATAACCGACACCGCCAATCATCGCGGCATTGTCAGTGCAGTATTTGCGTTGTGCTAAACGCAGCGTAACACCAACCGGACATTTCAGCTCCAACCGTTCACGCAGGACACCGTTACAGGCAACACCACCACAGAGCACAATCGTTTTCACCTTAAACTCTTGAGCCGCACTCATGGTTTTACGGCAAAGGACATCAACTACCGCCTCCTGATAGGATGCAACGGTATCATAAAGTTGCTGTTCAGTTGGTTCACCATTTTCAGACAGTTTCCGCCAATGATAAAGCAATGCGGTTTTCACCCCACTGAAACTGAAATTAAATTTGTGTTCAGGCGCTAAAGGTTTACCACTTGCACCGCATAGCGGACGCGGAAATTTATATTTAGTATCATCACCGTTACGGGCAGTTTTTTCCATTATCGGGCCACCCGGATAGCCTAGACCAAGCAGCTTTGCAGCTTTATCCAGCGCTTCTCCCGCAGCATCGTCAATGGTCATGCCAACCTGTTTGGCAGTGCCGTCAGCATTAATCACCATCAATGAAGTATGACCGCCGGAAACCACCAGAGCCAGCATCGGCCAAGTGTCAGCTGAATTTAATGCCTTATTGCCTTCCTCGAGAAATGCCCCGTAGATATGACCGAGAAAATGATTAACTCCAATCAATGGTTTATCGTTCGCCGCCGCCAGACCTTTGGTAAAATTCAGTCCTACCAGCAAGGCTGGCATCAAGCCCGGTCCACGGGTTACCGCAACCGCGTCAATGTCACGCATCGTTACATTCGCTTCACGCAACGCACTGCAGACAACCGGATTCATCGCCTTCAGATGTTCACGCGCCGCCAATTCCGGCACCACCCCGCCATGCACCGCGTGCTGGGCGATCTGTGATGCCACCACATTGCTGATAACCTCAACGCCGTCACGAACAACCGCCGCGGCAGTTTCATCACAGCTAGTCTCTATTCCTAAAATTAATGCCATAGTTTTTTAATGGTTAATGAGGTGATTTCAAAAGTCAAACGCGAGCATAACTTTTTAACATCTTGGGCGAGTAGATTTTGATTTTTTAGCGATTGAGCATACCGGTAGGTATCTGAATGAGCTCAAAATCAAAAGATGCTGCTCAAAATTAAAAATTTGCCGTGGAGAGTTTTGAAATTGCCTCTAATGGTTAACATCTAAGCCAGCATAGCTGGAACTAAGTTATTGTTCAACCCATTCAGGGTTGTATATCAGGGGGACATAAAACCCCGGGTTCTACCCGGGGCTACTATTGTTAAATCCCTACGGGATAAAAAATTATCAATTCGTCCCCCCGCAAATCATTTCCCCGATTTCCAGTTCCCAGTTTTTATCTATCCTCGAATAACTGCGAGCAGTTCGTCACGTTTGGCTTCCATCGTTGCCTGATCTTTGGCTTCAACAATCAAACGCAGCAACGGTTCAGTATTTGACGAACGTACATTGAACCACCAGTTATCGTATTCAACTGAGATACCGTCAAGTTCGAACATTTTACCATCACTGTATCTGCTTTTGATTTCAGCAATAATGGTCGCGGTATCAGCAATTTTTGAGTTGATTTCACCACTCGCATAATATTTACGCAACGGCGCGACCAGTTCGCTGAGCGTTTTACCGCTTTTGCAAATCAAATTCGCCAGACTGATAAATGCCAGACCCTGGGATTCCGCCGTAAAGTTTTCTTTAAAATAGTAGTGTCCTGACAGTTCACCGGCAAATACCGCGTCATGTTCACGCATCTGCGCTTTGATGAATGCATGTCCTACCCGAGACATAACCGCAGTACCACCATTAGCTTCGATACACTCTTTAACCGCCCAGCTACTGCGCAGGTCATAAAGAATGGTTGCCGGGCCATTACCGAGAATATCCTGCGCAATCAACGCGGTAAACAGATCCATTGGAATAATATTACCTTCATTATCAACAAAACCGCAACGATCGGCATCGCCGTCAAATCCAGCACCAAAATCAGCTCCGGTCTCTTTAACCTTCGCACACAGAGCGTCAAGGGTATCCAGTTTCAATGGATTTGCTTCATGATTAGGGAATGTTCCATCAAGCTCTTTATACATCGGAATAATATCGAACAGCTCTTCGATCCCGGCACTTTCAAATGAACCCATTGCGTTGGCATAGTCTACAACAACTTTCAATTTACGATCAAGTTTTGCGTGTTTGCGGAGGAATTCACCATATTCAGGGCCAATATCATAGGTTGAAACAGCTCCGGTCGTATCAGATTTACTCCAACTTTCATCTTTAACAATTTGCTCAATATCCATAATTCCGGTCGCGCCGCTAATCGGCACCGCCTTGGCACGGCACAGTTTAAAACCATTCCATTCACCCGGATTATGTGATGCGGTAATAATAATACTACCGTCAGCATTCAAAGTACCGTTGGCAAAATATGACATTGGGGTTGAACACATGCCCAGATCAATTACATCCGCGCCCTGTTCAGTGATACCTTTCGCCATTGCCGCAAAAATCGGTGCTGAATGCGGGCGCATATCACGACCAATTACCACCTTTTTTGCTCCGGTAAATTCTATATAGGCTCGGCCGATTTTTTCCGCCATCGCCTCATTCAACTGTTCCGGATAAATTCCACGGATATCATATGCTTTAAATATACTCATTATTCTATCTCCTGTTGAGACGCACAACCGTGCATCTGATTATTTATTATATTCTCGTTCAGTTATTTTATAAAGATTTATTGACCGTCGTCTACCAGATTTTTTCCGTTTAGGACTATACATTTTAAAATAGCAGACGCCGCCATCATCTTTCGGCACTTTCCCACCCATAGTATAGGTTACTTTTAATTTAACGCCGCCTAACAGACTTCTTTTGCTATCAATTTTTTTAATCTCAATCTTACCGCTTAAGGCTTTTACTTTATCAAGCACATTAGCCGCCTTGCCGGTTGCCTTATAGTGTTTAACAGTAGCATCGGTTAACTTGGCCAGTTCAACCATGCGGACATCTTTTATCGCTTCATGAATTTTTCGCCGCTCCCGCGAATTAAGATAAACCGGCATAAAAAATTGATAATAGATTCCACCTGCAATAACAAGAATAATAATTATAATTCCCAAAGGTCCTTTTGCTTTCACTTCTGCCATAATTGCATTCCTTTTTTGTGGACATTGTTGACTTAGTGGACAGAGTAACAATCATCTCCTTTCCACATTCCAGCCAAGCATCAAGTTTCAAGTTATAGTAGCTTGCGATCGCCGAGCGCAAAACACGAGATTAGAAGAAATTCAAGTGTAAAAATTTCAATTATCCGTACTAAAATATACTCTCCCTGCAATCTATGCCTGTTTATTGCGTTGGGACAACGAAAACTACTAGTCCAGTTTCCAGCACCAAGTACCAAGCACCCAGCCTTAAATCTTTCCACCGTCAAACTGTTTATAACTACTTAAATCAACTTCTGTTCCCTTTACCGCCCATGGAACATTCAGTTCGCTGAACATTTTTCCCTGTTCAAATGACTGGTCAATAATATCACTGATATTATTAATCTCAACTTTAATCCGTTCGCCATCATCGTCAACGGTAAAATCTGTCTCATTCAGTTGATTGACGGCTGATGATTCATAAGCACCGTTATTCCATAAAGTCTGTTCACCGGCAATATTCAGATCGCAGATCAAAGTATCCGGATTAATTAAACGGGTTTCCAGTGCCGCCATAACATGTTGACGATATTCACTGCCAGGAGTTTGAGGATAGGTTTCTACGGTGCTATCATTCAAGGTTACTTTAATATCTTCGCCACTGTAATAACGCCATTCAAGCGTACCAAGTTCACCATTAATAACAATATCAACCGTTGAGTTTGGTCCAACCATGACAGTTGTCTCATTCGTATAATTCAAATCGTTCACTCTGAGTACCCAGGTGATGTTTTTTGATTTAAGGGCGGCCATTATTGTGAACACTTCCATTACATTGCCCTGATTTCTTATTTTCATATCGAAACTTATGGAATTTTTTGATGGCACACGTTCGATCTCCACGGTATATCTGTGTATAGGCTCCACCACCACACTTACGGATAATGTGAACAGCGTTTCGTTGTCGCTGCAGTATCCGTTTATGTACACAGGGTATGCACCTGCCAAAGTGTTCATAGGTATGTACAAGCTGATAGAGATGTTGCTCCACCGCCCCGGTTCCAAAAGAATGGATGCTGGGCTAATGTATGCATAATCTGAAAAATTCCCAGAGCAGTGGATATTTATGACTTCTGCAATGTTCCCTGTGTTTCTCACCTTTATATTGATGTAATATATGCTGCTGTTTTTACTTGTTGAAACGATATATGCATACGCGCTTTTCAGAGGTGCGACTATTATCAGCACAGTGGCATTTTT
>JAKIUY010000031.1 GCA_021647315.1 Victivallaceae bacterium | reverse complement strand
CGGTATTTGATCCTATAAAAGGGAAAATGTATGTCACCTCGTCCAGAGTGTCAGAGTTAATGCACACATTTCCATAAGTAAGATGCGTTTAATCTGACAAACGTGCATTTAACTTTTCAATTAACGACTCTTTTATATAACCGAATTCCGCGGCCAGCACAAAAGATTCGAGTAAAGTTTTCAGTTCCTCCCACTCTTTGCGGATTTTCACCGCCTCTTCAGCAGAAATTCGGTCATCCGCCATCGCTGTACCGATTTCACGAATTACATCACTGAACTCCTTCAGCACCTGCGGCACGCAATCATAAACTTTCTTGTCATTTTTAACTGTTACCTGAGGATTTTTAATAAAAACTCCATTGAGCTCTTCACAAGCCCAGCGAATCGGCGTATCATCTTCACAGGCTGAGGTAAAATCAACAAATTTCTGCAGAATATCAGTTTTGTGATTATCGTTAATTTGATTATAAATCGCGGTTGGAGAAAGTCCAAGCGATTCCGCTACCGTTTTTACGCCAGCCTGTTGACAAGCCTCTTTCATTGCTGCTTTACTGTTCATGAATCCTTTCCTTCTAATTTCGCGCTTCGACTCAGCCGCGTGACTATAAACACAACGTTATTAAATCCCGCGTACCAAAGAACTGTTCTATAAGTGAGCGAAGAAAGCTTTCCCAGCCTCCTCCAACTTAAAACTCCAAGCTTCCCGCCCATTAAAAAAATAATGTAAAATAATAAAATAACAAAGTGTAATCCCAGTTTGAAATTACACCCGCATTACATAAAGTTGCAAAGCAGCAGCCAAAAAATTTATAGAATTATTTCTGAAAGAATCATTTTTTGCAGAATAATTAACAGCAGAATGATTTTCTATAAACAAAACCGGCTTTGCCGGAACCAGTACCCTGTGACTCCCAGGCGCAATGGCATGATCTCCTTTGGAGATCACATTATGCGCCAGGATGTCGCAAAATACTAGAAAAAAATACAATTTACTATTAGGTAAATATACATATCATGGGTGGGTTTTAGTTCGTTTATTTGGCAATAAGCATGGCCTTGAAAAGTTGTTCGATCTCCGCCTCTTCAATCCCCAGTGCCAAGGCAATTTTAGCCCCGAATTCAAACGATGCACCAACCCCCTGACCAGTAATAATATTCCCATCCTGCTCGCAACGCGCACCAGTACAAATCGCAGAATTTAGATGTTCCTCAAAGCCCGGATAGCAGGTAACCCGTTTGCCAGCAAGAATACCGGCCTGCGCCAGCACCATCGGAGCAGCACAGATGGCTGCAACCACCTTACCAGCAACTTCAGCATTCTGAACTAGATCAATCACCGCACCGCTGTCCCGCAAATTCATTGATCCCGGCATCCCGCCCGGCAGCACCAGCGCGGCAAAATCATCAAGTTCAATCTCAGTTATTAAACGGTCTGTTTTAAGAGTGATACCATGGCCACCAGTAACATGTTCATTTCCCACTCCAACAAGACACAGTTCAAAACCCAATCGTACCAGTATATCAGCGGTCGCGATTGCTTCAGTCTCTTCAAATCCATCCGCCAATAACATCACAATTTTTTTATTCATAATATCATCTCCTTATGAGCTATAGGTTATTCAAACAGGCAAAGCTGAATCAAAAATACTAACATTGCAATTAGCATCACAATATTAACGATTTTTTCAGTTTTGCTTAATTGTGTAAATTTGGAAAAAGAAAATCCAACCAGCATTACGATCAGTAGCAATGCAAGATTCAGATCAAGGCGGATAATATCACCAGTAGCTAAATTACTCTTGAATTGCATAATATCAGCTTTTGTTAAAAAATTTATCACCCAACGATTAAATAGAATAATTCCACCAAGGCTCCAGATAATATAACGCCCTAATTCTGTAATGGTAATGTCAAGATATTTAACTCTCTGGGCTCCTAACTGACGATTGAACAATATCGTTCCACTGCCTAAGGTTAACGCGCCAATGATCTCCAAGGGCAGGATTAACTTTGGTGAATACAAGATCAGACGATCTAAACTTCCATTCCAAAACATGGTTAAAATTTCAGGAAGTAACCAACTTCTGGAATAAAATCCGAATGGAAACAATAATATGGAACCAGCAAGCAATAGTAGTCCGATTATAAAAAATGGCAGCTGCTCACTGACAGCCAGCCGCCTTTTTAATCTTATTCCGTATATTGAGGCAATTACAGTAAAAATCAAAGCATAGATAAAACTACAAAAAACCATTATTGTTCTACTCCAATAATACCCAAAAGCATTATGGTATAACCATTTAAAAGAGGGATTTCTTAACAGTAAAAGAAACATAACCAGTGGAATGATAATTGCTGCACTATTGCGTAATCGCTGCAGTTTACAACCGCCGGAAACAACAAATGCTATTGTAAAAAAGATTATTCCCCAGAGCAATGCTATATGCAATGGCAGTGGCAAAATCATCATAAATAAAAATATAAAATTATCTATTTTACCACGCCAAGTTGCCCATTTTGTTAAATCCGGTTTTTGATAAACCATGCGCTTAACTTCAAGCCACTCTCGGTCAAATCGCAATATTGTAGAACCAATAGCCATGGCATAAAAGTCACGATTCAAACGGCGTAATGAGGCATCGTGAGATAATAAATTATAGCGTTTAGCAGCGGTAAACAAGATGGGCAAATTGGCCTTAGACGGCAACTGTTCTAATTCAAACTGTTCCGATTCACTCAGTTTTATTTTTTTCTCAGCGATTTCAATGCGTAACATTTCTTGCAGTCGACGCTTTTCACCTGCTTTATAACCCCGCACAAAAGTTGATGCAACTTGTGGTTCTGAACCATAACGTATTGCTCTGCATGCCGTCCAGACCAATTCATTGATTAATGGAATATGTTGATCCGTCATATTCCATTCGATAAACGGTCCGGTGCCGATTAGCAACAGCACAACTAGACGAAACGGCATACCACGCCGCCGCCATTGATTAAAACTCTGCCAGCTTGATTTAAAACTAAACTTCATCAATAATCCCCCTATTTCTTAATAATTCTGCCAAATATTATTCTTTTAAAACGCATCGCATATATATAGTCCAAGTTCTGATACTGATGGAGCAGGACAGCCCCGAGTTGAATGCAGGCTGATTTTAGATCTAAAAGCTATTAAAGAGCTACGCAACTGCGTTTAAATAAACACTTAAATTAGCTAAAAGAATGCACTTGTGTATAAATCATTCCGAGGCGAATGCAAGGCGCAACAGTTCAGCAGTAACAGTCAAAGCTTCCGGCACCACTCTGACATCATCAATAACCGAGATAAAATTGGTATCACCGGTCCAGCGCGGCACAATATGCATGTGAACGTGATCAGCAATGCCCGCACCGGAAGCCACACCGAGATTAAGTCCCGCATTAAATGCATCAGGATTCATCGTCTGTGATAAAACCTGTTTTGCCAGTACCGTCAGATCCATGATTTCATGCAATTCAGTTGTAGGCAGTTCAGCAATATCACCGATATGGCGGTAGGGAGCAATCAGCAAATGACCGGAGTTGTAAGGATAGCGGTTAAGAATAATAAAACAGGTTTCACCGCGAAAAACAATCAGTTCCTCTTCCTGGCTTCCAGGATTGACGACTGGGTTATCACACAGAAAACAGGTTGAATCTTTTTCCGAACGAATAAACTCAATTCGCCACGGAGCCCAAAGTGGTCTGTCATGCGCCATAAAAACCTCTTGAATTATTTTCTGAACATAACCGGCTTTGCCGGAACTTTTTAGACAAGATTAACAATATTTTTTTTATTTTATCCTGTTCAATCCTGTTCATCCTGTCTAAATACAATTTCCTTTAGGTTAAAATAACTTAAATTATGCCTTAAGGCGTATATTCATACTTGAATTATTCTTTTTAAATAGTAAATTAATAGTTTGTTAATATCAAAAATGATAAAAAGTTCACAACGGACGATAAACTGTTATCGCGGTGTGCTCAGTTTGATTAATATACTGCACACGGTTGAAAACTCAACTTTTGTTTTCTGTTTTGAATGTAGAATAGCTGAAAACAAACTAAACGTTACCCGAGTGGGTATAAAATTTAAACGAGGTTTATCAAAAATGAGAAAAGATATTCATCCCAAATATGGTGAAGCTGAAATTCACTGCGCTTGTGGCGAACTCTGGAAGACTAAATCAACTCAGGCAGACACTAAAGTTGGTATCTGTGCTAAATGTCATCCATTCTTTACCGGACAGCAGAAATTTATTGATACCGCAGGTCGCGTTGAAAGATTCCGCCAGCGTTACGGTATGAAATCTGACAGCTAAGCTGACCTGCTGACCAAGATTATACTGAAAATAACAGCACGGTGTGTGGCATAACTCGTTCCGCACCGTCTGATATTTTACCCCAGGCGTAGAGAACATATATTCTGTGCCCTGTCTCTTTCAATGCTGAAAGATATACTATAAATAATTTAAATCTTAACTTTTATTTTTAAGCTTTGAGACTTGACAGCTAAAAAATGAATTAAACCCTACCCGTTACGGGTATAATCCGAACCTATTTTATGACACCTGAAGATATAGCTCCCTATCTTAATAAACTGGAAACGCGCTTCAAAGAACTTGAAACGAAGCTGTCAGATCCGGCAATTTATGCCAATCATCAGGAATCAGCCAAAGTTTCACGCGAACATCAGAAACTGGCCAAATTATTCAAATCCCACCAACGTTGGATCAAAGCCCTCGAAGAACTCGATGACAATCGCACCATGCTTCAGGAAGAGGAAGATGAAGAGTTGCACGAAATGATTCTCCCGGATATTGAAATGCTGGAAGATGAAGTCAAAACACTTGAAGGCTCAATTAGAATTTCATTACTGCCCCCCGATCCTAACGAAGATAAAAATACCATTGTCGAAATTAGACCGGCAGCCGGTGGTGACGAATCGGCTCTGTTTGCCGGTGACCTGTTCCGTCTCTACAGTCGTTACGCCGAGAAAAAAGGCTGGAAACTGGAAATCCTTGACCAGACATGCAGTGCGCTTGGCGGCATTAAAAGTATCGCTTTCTCATTATCCGGCGATGATGTCTACTCAAAAATGAAATACGAAAAAGGAGTTCACCGCGTTCAGCGTATCCCATCCACCGAATCCGGCGGTCGCATTCATACCTCAACCGTTACCGTGGCAATCATGCCGGAAGCCGAAGAGGTTGAACTTAAAATCAATCCTGAAGACATCAAACTTGATGTTTTTCGCGCCTCCGGTCCAGGCGGTCAGAGTGTTAATACCACTGACTCTGCCGTTCGCCTAACCCACACTCCAACTGGTGTCGTCGTTATTAGTCAACAGGAAAAATCTCAACATCGTAATAAAGAGATTGCCATGCGTATTCTCTGTGCCCGACTGTTGGAAAGACAGCAGCAGGAAGAGATAGCGAAAATGTCCGCTGACAAAAAATCTCAAATCGGTACCGGCGACCGCAGTGAACGAATCAGAACCTATAATTTTCCCCAGAACCGGATTACCGATCACCGTTTTGGTGTAACAATCCACGACCTCCCAAAATTGCTCGAAGGCGAGCTGGATATCCTCCTGGAAAATATTATCGCCATTGACTGCGAAAGACAATTGGAAAACCTGAATAAAGGGTAGACTATTAAAAAAGACAATTGTTTCTAGTAATCAAATATATTCAGAAAAAAAGTAAAAAAACTATCAAAAAAAGAAAAAGCATCACTCGACAGAGAAGTAAAAATGATAGTTAATAATCCCAGTAAAGCACAAAATTCATCAGCCTGGGGTAGAACCCCAGGTAATATTCAGAAAAAAATTATAGCTCTGTAGGAGCGTGATAAAGTTAGCATTGAACAGCCAGGGGTATACGAACTTATGACTAATGACACTAGTGCCATGGACAAACATAATACCAAACAGTTAAAACTACTACTATTGCTCGCATCATGTCTACTCTGCGTTATGATGTTTTTTCTCAGTGCGTCTGCGCTATTCCGCGATATGTGGTTTGATGAGGCTCTGACCATCACCACCTATACTACCCGACCCAATATCATCAGAATTTACTTCAACTACCTAATCCCGAATAATCATATTATCTATACTATCTTCCTTAAATACTGGGTGGAACTATGGAAACCGGTTATGGGCTACAACACTATCGCCTACCGGTTGCCATCATTTGTTTTCGGTTTTGCCACTTTGGTAACAATCTTGACCTGCTGGAGAAAACGCCTGGGCAACTGGCCGGCATTTATAACCGCATTATGTTTTTCCTGTTCACTGCCCTTTGCCATCTACGCATCCGCAGTACGGGGATATATGCTTTGCTTCCTACTTGTTCTATTGGCATTTGATGCCGCACTACGTCTCTATCAGACCGGCAAACTTAAATATGCCATATACTACTGCGCCATGACACTGCTGGCGGTCGGTACCATTCCCAGCAGCCTAATCGCCTTTGTCGGTATCGTGCTTTATCTGATGGGCAAAACTGCACCAAAAAAATATTTCACTCCACGCCATGTCACCATCGCCATCATCCCCCCACTGGCATTGATAATATTCTACCTGCCGATTATCGGCATGTTTATCAACAGTATGTCACTCAAAGAGGGCTGGGCGAGCTCCTGGCGTTCACTAATCACCATCTATGCCGGATTTATCGTTGCTATGCTACCGCTCATCCTGTTCAATCTTGCCGCGTTCAAACAGCTGTTCATAAAAAAGCATATCCAGCAAACTATATTCAATACCGTAATTTTTCTCCTGCCATTGATTTTTATCTTCCGCACCCCTGCCCCGTTCCCGCGCCTATTTTTCCCCCTATGGCCAATCTGGATAATCATCATCGCCGCCGGTACCAAACACGCTTGTACCATTATCAGCAAGACAAAAACAGTTCGCCTGTCACCAATGGCACTAACTATTACTTTAACCGCAGTTATTCTAGGCTATGGCATTGCATCAAATGCCAACCGTGACCGGCTTTCCACAGCTATTGTCAATGGCAAAGGGTTGGATGACTATTTCAGTCCCTACTATATGCGACCTAGTTTTGCCCCGAGTAAAATTATTAAAGCCATCAAAAAAGAGACCAATAACCAACCGCCACCAATTTATCTAAGTTTCAGTTCAAGTCCCTATTCGTTTATCTTCCATGGCGTAACCCTCGGGCTGGACAAAAACATCTGGGGCTTTGATAATCCCGATTACAAAATCCGTCAGCTAATGCCGAATTCATTCGCCATTCTATCCTCACGCGACAACCCACAGAAATTCATCAAACGCTTCAAAGTAAGAAAGATGACCCTAATCAAAGATTTCGGCTTCCATCAACTCTACTACATAGAGTTATAAACTAAACTTCGGTTAGCCATTACACTCATTGCCTGTTGTAAACCTTGCGAAGCATGAACCTAAGTCAGCCTGCCAGAATTGCGTAAAGTGTTTTGTAAATCCACTGCTGTTCTTCAGCAGTGAAACGATAGGCGAATGTTGCATAGAGCCTGTCTGAACGCACTAAAACACCGCCATTGAGTTTCATAGTCAATGATTTTAAGAACTCAGGAATATTTTTCGATGATGCTTCAGGTCCTGGCAACAGGATCAACTCTTCAATTTCAGCCGCATCCCATTGCAACTGCTTCTTGCCATAGCATATTTCAAGGCTGTTTTTATTGGCACAAATTCGGGTCACGTCGCCCATAAAGCCGATTTTTTTATTGATTAGAATAAATGTTATTGGCAGCGACAGAATAATAATGGCGATTAAAACCGGCAGGATAAATGGTGGCATATTCTCCCCTGCGCTGGCAAGAATTTTACTTAGAAAGATAATAAAAAAAACTGGACCGATCAAAAAAGGAATCAAAAGCAGTTTTTTTATAATTCCGGCTAGATTATTAGCAGGCATCTCCAGCGACAGTTGATTGCCGGACAGGCTCCCAAACGCACGGAGTGAAGCAGGCATTTCTCCGACATCATCGAATTTCGGACTCACCCCCTTTTTAGCAGCGAGCTCACGAATAGACAGGTCTAGTTCATCATAATTTCTGACTGTCTCCACTGAACCGGTTTTATCGAGCAAACGCAACTTCATATATTTAGCACCGGTTTCCGCAACCTGCCTGGCGACAATAATATCTTTTTGATTGTTAATGACAAAATCTTTTTCTGACTCAGATGTCATTAAAACCGGATAGGAATAATAGCTACTGTTTTTTGAACGATGCAGTTGTCGCTCTATCTGCACACTATTAAAATCATAAAACTTCTTCCGTGTGCTGAATAACGGCAAAAAGGTTAAGCCCCGCCACTTGATTATTTCAGATAATGATGAATCAATTTTTATCCCGTGCCTACCAAATAGCAACCAAAATGATACAACCAGCAAGATAGTCGCAAAACTATGCGTAATGATTGCCGCTTCATTGGATAATGAATTATTTGCCTGAAATAACAGCAAGCCAATTCCGCCTCCACCGACTAGCAGTCCGGTCACCATAAAACCGACGCCACCACCATAAACAAACTCAACCATGGTATCATTATACGATCTTTTTATTTTCATAAAACACTCTCCTTGCAAAATTAAATTTAACGCTATAGTTGTCCTCTGCCCTCAATACTTCATACTTGCCAACCAATAGTTTGGCGATATTTTTTATAATAACCTGTCCCATACCAGTACTTTTTCACGGGTTCGCGGCAAAAATGAATTAGTGATTTTGATCTCGATACAATCTCCTGACGCAATAATATTAATCTGCTTTTGCCGTTGAGCTCGTTCAACAAAACTTGCATATTTGATTGCATTGTGTAGAGCTGCTTGAATACCGGCGACTGAACCTTTAAGCGAATGACTCAAATTCGCAAAACGATTCTCCAAATCACGCACCTCATTCCTTGCCTCCGCCAATTCTAATTTCAATTGTTCTTCAGTTTTCATTTATTATCGCAATGCTTAATTTTTTCTAATTCAATTGACAACCATTTGAAAATATCTTTCGTTGCTGAAATTGCCGAATTCAGGGTATGAATTGTGGGGAAATTATCATCATCAAACGAGTGGGTTGAAGTTTCAGACGCAATGGTATAGATATAGTCACAATATGGCTTGATAAATGCCGTTTTCTGATTACCCTCCAACCAGTTTATCTTATTCCGCTCCGACGCTTTTTGCCCTGCTAGAGAGTAGTAACATAACTCATCTATCTTGTTTATATCATCCAGTAACTCGACAACAACAGTTCGCAGTTTTGCCAGATTACCGCGAATCTTTTCACGGTTCATTGTCGGTTGTCGCTTTAATTCGGCAAGAATATTGGTCAACTGTTCCTGGTGGCATTGCCTTATTTCCTGGTGGTCGCTTAGCAGATATATTTCAGGGTGTTCAAGGCGCAGCATAATTTCACCTACATCTTGAATAATTTTAATTAAGATATTTTCACTTCCCTTGGCAATGATATTATCCGCTTTGAAATTGGAGAAATGAATCTTATCTTTTAAAAAATCTTCATTACGCAGCCGATCGCTATTACCGGTCAGCATATAAAAACGTCTCCCGCAATCAACCTGTTTGTTGATTAAATATTCCAACAGGTAGTCGCCTTCGCGTTCGCAAAATCTATCATAGTGACTTTTAGTAAACTCAGGATGGACGGCAACAATATCCTCGTATTCGCAAATATCATCACCGGAAAGATTTCTATCGACAATAAACAGGGCATAGTCATCGCGATGATTGATAACTTTGTCCAGTGCCGCAGGAAACGTAATTGCAACATCAACCACATTGCTGCCATTCATCAAATTTTTAATGTCAGTAGAATCAGTATCCTCATCAAGCAACAGTTTTTTCAGCTGCCTGGTAATTTTTTTCGTTAACACTGAACCGAACAGTTCATCAATCTTATTCACATGTTTCATCAATTCATCTTCAATATACAGTATTTTCATTTTTGGCTGTCCTTATTTAATATATTCTTGTTGAGTTTCAGCGACGTTTAAGAGTTCATTAGCTGCCGAGTGTTGATAGCATAACGCCTCCGAACTCCATAAGTTGCTAAAGCTGACCTTGGTCTCGAAGATATTCTCATCAGCTGTCTTACCCATCTTACACTCCCCTTTGAGCATTTTGGCAATATTGGCAATAACCACCTGTCCCATGCCGGTAGTCTTTTCCCGACTTGCTGCTTTCATTGAGTTGCGAACAATAATATTTACCCTATCATCCACGGTCTTAACCTCAATCGCAATAAAACGCTCTTCACGAGGCGTAAATGAGGCATATTTAACTGCATTCATAATGATCTCCTGCAGCATAATGAAAAATTTAGTCGCTGAACTTTTAGTATCATTCAACCGGTTTTGTACCGTTGCGTCAAAATCAAAACTGAAGTTGAAAAAATGGCTGTTCAGCATCGTAGCGATAGATTCAATTGCCAAATTATTGATATTTTCATTATAGGCTTTTTTAGCCGCTAAACGTTGTGTTTTTTGTCCTTTAGGAAAATATCTGAATGATGGTTTCTCAAAATATTTCCGGTCGAACATATTGCCGGTAGTATAGATAAGTGCCTGCAGGATAAGCTCCTCTATCGACTGTCCTTCATCAACACCGCATTTGGCATCAAAAATAAAATCTTCGAATGCACCGGTATATGAATGATCCACCGAAAATGCCAGCCGTTTAATCAACTCCAACCCTTTCAGGGCATTATCAACACTGAACTTATTATATTCACCAAGCCCGCTATCGCCGGCAACGAGCTGTAATGGCGTCTGCACACTGCTAATCAAATTCTTAATCGAATGTGCCAAGTTCGCCAAAATCTTATCCCGCTCGGCTAGTTTGGCTTCGGTGATCTCTTGTTTATGTCTGTATTCTATTGTTATTGAATGTAATTCCTTTTTTTTAGCAAGCTCACTTTCCTGTCTCTCTAGATTTATGGACATAGCAGAATACATGTCATAAAATATTTTCTGTTTTAGTAGAGATTTCCGATCCAATAAGCTATTTAGTTTAGCGTGTGATAAAATATATTTTATCAGTCCACGTCTAAATCTATTTAAAAACAATGACTCCCCATCTCTTTTGCAAATATAATCAATACTTTCAACCTCAATATCTGGAATAATGAGATTAAAAACCCGTTTTTGCGATAATATATTTGATGAGTTAAATTTTTTTGTATTAATTGACTTAACTAATGATTGTAATTGTTCATCGCAAATAACATCAAAAACAATTTCTAATGCAAATAACATAAATTCAATATCTACTGATAGTAAAAACATAAAAGAATTATCTGTTTGAAACACAGTACGAACAAGAAAATGTGCTCTTTTCAATAATGTTTTTTCATAATGTTCCCTATATTTCACTAAAATATCTTTTGCTGTTTTTTTATCGCCTTCTATAAATTTATTTAATGCGATAATAAAAATATATTCACTAAAACAAAGATCCCTTTGTCCATAATTTTTTATATCTTTATTAAGGTATTCATTGTAATCAAATATCTCATTTATAACATTTACAGCATCATTACATTTATTCATCTTCAAAAATATATGAACAAGTGCAATTTTTGCATCTGACATTTTATCTAATGTATAACAATGTGACTGTTCGCCACATTCGATTGATTGTTTATAGGCAGTCACCGTATTTTTATATTCTCCTAAATGGGAGTAGCAATTGCCCATTGTTTTATAAATATTTATTGATGGAGTTTCTAAGTATTCGCCCATTTTGCAACAGTGTATAATTTTTCTATAATCCTCATAGGGTCTAAAAAATATTATAAAATCAAAATAGTAAATATGATTGCTATTATTGGGATGATCAACATATGCAAGATTACTATTGTCGGGGGGCTTAATAAAAGCGTCTTTATTATCTGGATAATTTTTTACTGCATAATCAAAAATATCACAAATTTCACCTATGCGCTTATAGTAGATTGTTTCATTAATATTTTTAAAAATATCTTCATCCCAAATACCCGGCAATGGATCATTCGCTTCTGCTTCCCATGCAGCCAATAAAATTCTCATATGATCCATCAACCAATGATATAATATTGGGTTATCCGGTTCTTTTTTGATTGCCTTTAATGCAAGATCAACACCTTTTCTTTTGTTTACTAAAGTATAAAACCAAGCGATAACCCCCATTTTATAAGGTGTCAAATCATGATTATTGACTATATGCTCGAATAGCTCTTCTTCGGAGGTAAATTGTTTGGGCATGTTATAGAACATGTCATCAGTAAAATCTCTAAACTCATAAGCAGATGTATTTTTTTTCTTTTCCTTTATCAAATCAATTAATTTATCTAATAGAACAATTACAATTTTGTACATCTTATGCTTTAACATAAGGTTCAAAAATATTCCAAACATATCGTATCTTTCTGTATTGCTAAGTAAGTTAGCTGTGCAAACATTGGTGAATGCAACAGTAGGTATGAGAAGGTCATTTTCTATTATTCTTCCCCCCGCATCTAAGGAAAATGCTAACTCCCAAAAAGATTCTGATTGTTCAAGTAGTATATTTTCATTGTCTTTATAGGTTTGTAGAGTGTGCTCATAATTATCTTGCTTAGCACTTATTATAGCTGACTTTATTGTTATATAACCTTTTTTGTCTGCAGTATTTTGCATATTACTAATCCTAATAAAAATAAATTATGTTTATATTTCGTTTTTATACATCTTTGGTGAACATTGCTATTGAACCAGGGAATGACGCTCTATTGTCATCTCGCCATTTGAAAGTTATTTCAATTATTTTGCCTATTTCATTTGCAAGGTAATAGGCATTTCGCCATGCAAAATCGGAACTGACATTCTGGATAGACATATCAATTGCTTTAATATAACGATAGCCATCTTCGGTATATTCTCCATCAAATATTTTTGATAATGATTGCATTGATAAATCCTTTTTTGTCAATCCAGATGACAATGCAATTTCATGAACAATAGCGACAAGTTCATTCCAGCCTGTTGCAATCTTGCCATCAATTTGAGCCGATATAATTTTTGTAAAGGCAAGTTTAGGCGGTTTAGCAGGGTTAAATTTTTTAATAGTAGGTTCATTTTCTCCATGCTCTGGGATAGTGATTTTTTGTGATATTTCCACTGTAGATTTCTGATAATCTTCACTTGTTCCATTGATAGCGGAGAATGTATTTGACTTTTCAGCTGCGGTTTCAGTATTTTTCTGACAACCATTATTGGTATTATCAAGTATCGCTGCCATTCTCTCATTTATAGATATAACTGTGGCATTTGCCTTAGCGACACCCGCAGTAATTTCATGAATATCATCACTTATCCCCTTGAGTATAGTTGATATTTCGGGAATATTAGAAATATTGTCATAGAAATCTAAAAGATTTAGAATAACAGTTTCCGGTGTATCTTCAAAAGGGTCTGCCAACTGTTTTAATCTCTCATAGACACTTTCTGAAATTGTAATTTGGTTTTTATTCATTATACACCTTATAATGCATTCATTTTTATGCGTTACATGTTTATTACATCAACTGCAAATTTTGTTTTGTAATAATATTAATCACTCGCAATAGCCGGTTAATTAAATTTTATACCTTTTACTTTTTTTACCCAGGGATAGTCTTTCTTATAGCCATAAGGATTATCTGCTCTTATGGTGCCTTGCTTCAGACCTGAAAAAATAAAATCAATGCTGGTTTGTGCTCTAAATAGTCTTACATCTTTTTTGTGACTGGATAATGGCATCGGGCTACCAGAAAAATACCACATCCTTCCGCAAGACAACTCAAATATTATCCAATCAATATCCCATGCATCATGACCTGCGACGGAAAGTTCCCAAAATGTAATTTTTCTTCTTCGCCCTTGGGTAGAAATTGTAAAGGAATTAACGCTACCACGCGGAAACCGCTTTTTTGTGCATAGCCTGACGTGTTTTCTGGAGCCATTAATGGCTGAATCGATATTCATGCTTTTGGTGCCGGAATAACTGCCCCGTCCAGTTCTAATTGTTATCTTTATTTTTCTAGGATGTTTTTCGTATGGTATCCTAAATGTAAATCCTTCAGGATACCAATACTTGAAAGTTTTCCCCATATATTTATATTTTAGCTTTAATATTTTATCTACCCGATAAGCAGGATCTCCGCCCATATTAGGGTTATTGATCATTATTTTTATGACTCCATTTTTAGCATGTTTTTTCAATTGCTCCTTTACATCGATCCAGTTTTCACCTGCACCGTATGATGCTTCAATGATAGTTATCTCATGCCCCATAGAATTTGTTTCCTGTTTCTCCTTTTGACGTCTAAATGAATCTTCTTTCGCAGCAATGGGCCGTTTATTATTTATTTTATTTTTTTCTGTACCATTATCTGCACACATATTAGTATTATTTCTAATTGTAATCCAATCCCCATATGAATGTCCCCAGGCTTCTCTGAGTTTTCCATTTTTATACTGTATATGCCCTCTGCCTCTTATTACAGATTCTTGCAAAACGTTATTCATTACGGTCAGATCTATCCAATCTCCATATCTTCCACCCCAAACTTCTCTAAGTTTTCCATTTTTATACTGTATATGCCCTCTGCCTCTTATTACAGATTCTTGCAAAACGTTATTCATTACGGTCAGATCTATCCAATCTCCATATCTTCCACCCCAAACTTCTCTAAGTTTACCATTTTTATACTGAATGTCTCCTCTGGCTCTTATTACAGATTGTTGCAGGTCATTTGAAACAATAATAATACTAGTGTCGCGGGTGTGTGATGTGTTATTTGATTGCGGAGTATCATCATTCATGCCATGGTTACGTTTTTTCTCAGCAACAGGCCGTTTATCGTTTCCTTCAGTGGAATTAATAAGAGGTAAATTCAACTGCCTTCTTGCCTCATTTGCAACTTCTATAGATTTATCATTTTTAAGAATTTGTAGATACTTTCCACTTTCTGCTACAGCTTTACGTACTCGCCAATCTTTATCTTTAAAATAAAATTTAGCAAAATATCCATGACTCGCTAATATCACACGAACAGTAACACTATTATCATTGCGAAATTTACTAATTGCCACTAATAATTTTTGGGAAGGTTTAATGCCTATAAATCCTTTTTCCTTATCATTTCTATAATTTAGATACTGCTTAATAACAATTATAGCTGCTGCGGCTCTTATTTGCGGGTCTTGATCGTTTAATAACTTGAGTAATGTTTCTTTGGTAGGGTGATTTTTCAATAATTCATACTTGTTAATTAAGGTTACTCCCAGTTTTTTTAAAGCAAATTCTCTCAAATCTTTTTGTATGCCATTAATATCTGTTGTTATATAGAAGTAGACATACCCCATTTTTTCATAATCATATTCATTGTAATTTCTTACTTTAGAATAATAATATGCAAACATATGATATTTATTTCTTCCTAATAGTGTATCGATTTCATTTTTTACCTGCTTGAGCTTTTGCTCAGATACCTTTTCTAGATTGACTCCACTTGTAATATTTAAATAAATAGCCCCTCGGGTAAAATTAGCAACATTCTTTTGCTTGAAACTTAATTTATCATCTATTACAGCGAGAACCATTATTGCCTTTTGATAGACAACAACTTTAGGACAACTGATATAAGGCACTTCAACCATATCTGTATCCATGCCTTTGAGGATAGAGTTGAACTGCGGATTGCAATATTCGTAGCATGGCAACTCTGCTGGGGTATAATTTATCTTTTCAACCGCTGCAAATACAATGACAGTGTTCAAAATAGTTATAACAAAAATGATAAATAAATATTTCATGGTTTAACTTCCTCTATTTTTAAAATTTACAAATTTCTCCATCTATATTGCAAAATTGCATGAATAATTTTTAAAATGAACTCTTATGATTTTTTTTCAAGCTGTTTTAGTGCTTAAGTCTCCAATTTGTGACGCTACCAAACAGTTGGTGTTCAGCGTCGCGTGAGTAGCGTTCCTCTTCAGTTGAACCGGCAACAATAATCGTCACATGACAATCTGGAACATCAAGTCTTTCATCCAGGGCTTTACAGGCTAACATTACCGTTTGGGGCTGGGGTTTAAAAGTTTCCAATGCTCGATTTTCACCTGATTGCCCATTTTTGAATGATACACTATATGCTCAATTTCAGCGTTTTGCAATGCTGAAGCGATGAATTCCAACTCTTCAATCAATTCATGAATAATAATAATTTTTGCCCCATTTTTCTCTGAACCGTAACGATGACATTCATCTGCTAACAGCAATAGCGAATGTTCCTTTGCCAATTGAGGAATATAATCAGCAAATATTCTAACTGCGGTATTGATGATAAAAATATGAATATTTGCTGCCGTATTAAGCGATTTACGGTTATTCCCGCCGTGAAGCTGAATCATGCTCGGTGCTACCCCACATTTTTCAATAAAATTATCGCGCCATTGCTGTTGCAATACTTTAGTTGGCACAACCACGATAGTTTTATCTGCTCCCTGAAGCAATTTATAATAATCAATAAACATATTCATTCAGTCATTCTCCATATTTTAATCTAATAGGGATTTATATTTTCCCTGTTTATTTTCGCTGTTCGACGTTCTGGCATAGCCGTTTTTCATCTGTTTTCACTTGTTGCAATCATTATAGCAGTAGCCGTGCCAACTTTTTAATTATAGACAACAAAGAAACTGTAATCCCTTGTTAATCAATGAAATAAAAATAATCATAATTACCTTGTCCATATTCGCAGCAACAACATACTTGCAAAAATCATAAAATAAATTATATTGAGTATAAAATAATTTATTAAAACATAAATTAATAACCTTGTATTTTTAAATGTTTCACATAATTGAAAAGATTTGGTCTCATTTCTATTGCTCATGGATAAGGCTCTCAGTATTAATAGATCAAACTTAAAAATTAACCCCCTGAAAGGGTATAACAACGTAGCCCATCGCATCGCGGTGGGTGTTTAAACAAAAAGAACAGTTCCCTAGCGGGGAACAACAATATTGAGGTTCCCCTATAGGGAACTAATTTATGATATTATAAAACCCACGGTGCTACCGTGGGCTACGCTGTAAATCCCTTACAGGGATAAAAAAAGCTATCCATGCGTTGGGACAACGCATGGTACTTGGTAGTAGTAGCTCATGATATGAGCCCTTGTATGCGTTGGGACAACGCATGGTACTTTGATGACTAAAAACTAGAGAGTTGATAAAATGACACATAAGATACTATTCTGCTGGATCGGGATGACCGATATTAGAGCCGCTAAAGGCGAGATTGACGGTGTCGGGCCAATTGCCCAGGCGGTGAGGGCGTTTGAGTTTGCTGAAGTTCAGCTACTGACTGATATGGATGCGGCAACGGTGCAAATCTATTCTGATTGGCTACAAGAGCGGACTACTGCGAAAATCCAGCTGCATTCATGTCAACTGGCAAACCCGATGGATTTTGCGACAATCTATGAGGCAGTGACGACAGCACTTGGTAAAGTGCGTCAACAGGTTCCGGCGGCAAAATTCACCTATCATATCAGCCCCGGCACCTCGGCGATGGCAGCAATTTGGATTATTCTGGCAAAAACCTCCTATCCTGCGGAGTTGATCCAGTCATCTGTTGAATCCGGCGCAAAGGTGATCTCAATTCCATTCGAGCTTGCTGCCGACTATTGTCCCCCATTGGCGTTGATTAACGATGCTGATATTTTGCGTATCACTCAAGGACTGCCACCACAGGTAGCGGAATTTGACGCAATCATCCATCAATGCCAGGCAATGCAGGAGTTGATTAACCGTTCACGTATCGTAGCAATGCACGATATTCCCGTTTTAATTAACGGTGAATCCGGCACTGGCAAAGAGCTGTTCGCCCGTGCCATTCATGCTTCATCGCCCAGAAAAGATGGACCATTTATCGAAGTAAACTGCGGAGCAATTCCTGAAAATCTGTTTGAATCAGAATTTTTCGGCCACGAAAAAGGGGCTTTCACCGGGGCGGCAACACTGAAAAAAGGTTATATCGAATCCGCCGACGGCGGTACGCTATTTCTCGATGAGATCGGCGAACTACCGCTTTATGCTCAGGTTAAACTGTTGCGGGTTATTCAAGAACAGTCAGTTGTCCGAGTCGGCACCGTTGCGCCAATCAAGGTCAATATAAGAATCATCAGTGCAACTAATCGCGATCTCATGGCAGCGGTGGTGGCTGGCAAGTTTCGCGAAGACCTTTTTCACCGTCTGGCGATTGGGGTGTTAAAACTACCTCCACTGCGTGAACGACAAGGCGATTTAGGACTGTTGATTGACTTTTTTATTAATGAAACCAATCGTGAATTTAAAACCATTCATCAAGCGACCTGGACTGATCGCAAGCTTTCGGCGGGGGCAAAGAACAGTTTAACTCAACATGCCTGGCCGGGTAATATTCGTGAATTGCGCAATACCATCACTCGGCTGATTCTCTGGGCACAGCATGAAACCATTACCATCACAGATGTCGCAAATGCTATTTTCAGCAAACCATCTTCAGCGAGTGCTC
Organism: Victivallaceae bacterium; assembly: GCA_021647315.1. Classification (GTDB taxonomy): domain Bacteria; phylum Verrucomicrobiota; class Lentisphaeria; order Victivallales; family Victivallaceae; genus JAKIUY01. Next base: position 19,997 of record JAKIUY010000031.1, on the reverse strand, counting down.
CAATAATAGATCAACTAACAAATTTGACTGCTATAACCCAAGACTTTAAACTGAAAAAGGTTTTAAGTGAAATAGCCGGACAATTTATTGACAAGGCATTGAATGAAACCAACGGCAATAAAAGCCAAGCCGCCAAACTATTAGGTTTCAACAACTATCAAACCTTAGACAACTGGCAGAAAAAACAGTAACCAAAGCTTTGACAGAATAATTTTTAAAAGGTAACAATTTATTTTAGTGTATAGTTAGACCTTGCTCGAAAAGGGTATAACGCCCGTTGGAGTACAGACTTTAGTCTGCTTTTTTGAGCGTATAAATTGCAGACTAAAGTCTGTACTCCAACAAAAAATGTATCCGCGCGACCTTTTCGAGCAGGGTCTAGTTAGTGTCAGTTAGTGGTTAAAAAAATCATTCTGCTGTCAATCATTCTGCCTGTCTAGCTTTAACTAAAAAAATGATAAACAATACGAATATTACTAAAACAGAACGATAATATTGATTTACATTATTTTTGAGCTATCTTATTATATGTTATGAGTAAAACTAAATAAACAATGCATAATAAGACAAAAATAAGGTATAAAAAAATGCAACTACACATTCAATATTTAACTAATTCGACTGGTGCTACGACCGCAGTTCAAATCCCATTCAAAGAGTGGACAAAGCTCACCAACGACTATACCCAGCTCCAGCAATACAGCAAAATGAAAACATCCTTAAGTGCTGCATTCAATGAGATGGCAGAAATAGAAAAAAGCCATAAAAATGCAGTAACTCTACAAGAGTTTCTAAATGAAAGCTAAAATAATAGCCACAGATAATTTTCAAAAAGAGGCGAAACGTCTACTAAAAAAATATAATTCCCTGAAAGATGAACTCACTCATTTAGCCGAACAGTTAACTGAGCAACCTACTTTCGGCATACATTTGGGAAGTTCTTGCTACAAAATAAGGATTGCAGTAAGGAGCAAAGGAAAGGGTAAAAGTGGCGGAGCCAGAATAATTACCACTTATAAGATAACCAACAATATAGTATATCTACTGTCCATCTATGATAAGTCAGAATTTGATACAATATCTGACAAGAACCTAAAACGATTAATCAAAGATACCAATTTCCGTTAATTGTAAAAAATTACCCTGCCTAGCTTTTTGCTTTTTAAAATGATTGCCATTCGCTACGCTCATTGCTGATGCAAGATCAGCCTCGTTCACAAGCTCAGGTCTGCCACTAATCATTCTGCCTGTCTGTTTTTCCGCTTTTAAAAAAACATTCTGCTGTCAATCATGCTGCGTTACCGGTTATGGGATATTGGGGCGGATACCGCTTTCGCGGATTGCACTTGGGGACATCTTCAAAGCCGCTTTGAAGGCGCGTGAAAATACAGATAGATCACTGTACCCAACCCGGTCGGAGATCTCCTTGCAACTCAGCCGAGTCTGCAATAACAGTTCACTAGCCAGTAACATTCTGCGTTGCGTTATATAAGAATGCGGCGTCATTCCGGTTTGCATTCTGAATACCCGGGTTAAATGCTCCCGAGATACTTTAAAATTGTCGGCAATCAGACCAACGGTCAATTCTGACGAGATATTTTCTATCACATACTGTTGAACTTTACTGACCAGCATGCTTTGGGGAGTTTTTATCAACTCACGTTCAAATGTATCCCCCAATCCAGTCAGAATATCCATCACCAATTTAGCCCCAGCCAGCGGAGCACGCACCTGAAGCAGATCACGGAAATTATGATAGGCCGCCAGTTTTTTGACAATCATCCCAGCAAGCGGCAAGTGATAGATATAACCATAACGCCGATTTAGATCACTGATAATAGCTTCAACACTCCCAGCAAAAGCAATCCAGAGAAAACGCCAGGTCTCATTGCCGTCTGCTGGATAGTAATAGCCGATATTGTGATCTCGGTGATTATGCAAAAATGCCATGCTCGGTGTCAGATCATAATGTTGTTCACCAATCCGCAACCGGCCACGTCCGGCAAGTGTAATCGCAAGCTGTCCACCAGTATCATGTCTATTGTACCCTTCAAAACCGTAAGCAGGTAAATTTTGCACCTCTTCGACAATGACTGACGGGCGCGGCAATGAAGCCAACGGCATATGAATCTCAAATGGAACTTCCCATATTCTCATAATTTAATCACAATAAGGGCTCACTCAAAATTTTTGTTGTTGTGAGTCCTAAGTTAATAGTATATTAATAAATATAAATTCAGTACAATATCACAAAGTATCATTTAATATCACATTTTGCAAACACTGTGCCGATTGATAATCTATTTAATCAGCGTAAATTGATTACAGACAAGCCGGAAAAGGGGTGATTCCGTCGCACTGAAGGCTAATCACATCGATAAATGTTTTTATGATTAATTAGCCTGCATTCGTAAAGGTCGCTAGTTTTTTTGTTGGAGTACAGACTTCAGTCTGCAATTTATATGTTCAAAAAAAGCAGCCTGAAGTATGTACTCCAACTGGTGTTATACCCTTTTCGAGCAAGGTCTAATTTTGTAACTAATATTTAATAAAGCAACAAAAACCAGGAGACTAAAATGTCAAAAACTATTAATGTAACAGTATGGAATGAGTTTAGGCACGAAAAAAGTAACGACGCGGTAAAAGCACTTTACCCGGACGGCATGCATGCAGTAATTGCTGCCGGTCTTGAGAAATCAGGTAATATCAACTGCCGGTTGGCGGCGCTGGATGATCCTGAACATGGTTTAACTCAGGAGGTTATTGATTCAACCGATGTGATGATCTGGTGGGGGCACTGCGCCCATGCAGAAGTTGATGATGAAATTGTTAAACGGGTCCAGAAACGGGTACTTGAAGGAATGGGACTGATTGTGCTACACTCCGGCCATTTTGCCAAAATATTCAAAGCTCTGCTCGGCACCAACTGTTCACTTAAATGGCGTGAAGTAGCTGAAAAAGAGCGGCTCTGGAACCTTGAACCATCCCATCCGATAACTCAGGGTATCGGTGACTATATAGAATTGCCGAATACTGAAATGTACGGTGAACGGTTTGATATTCCAACCCCGGATAAAGTAATTTTCATCTCCTGGTTTGAAGGCGGGGAAGTATTCAGAAGCGGTTGTACCTTCACCCGTGGACATGGAAAAATATTCTATTTCCGTCCCGGTCATGAGACCTATCCGATCTTTCACAACCCGGAAATTATTAAAGTCATCACCAATGCCGCAAACTGGGCGGCACCGACCATCATCAAAGAGGACATCTGTCCAAATACTCAGCCATTGGAAACACTTTCAGAAAAAAATGTTGACTTTGGTAAAGCAGGCGTCGTTCAGGCAAGCGAATTATAGAGCTTGGTACTCGGGGCTTGGAGCTTGGGTAAAACTATTACACAGAGAATCACAAAGCAGGCACAGAGGTTCACTGAGAAAAAGGTTGAAAATTCAATTCCCAATACTCATACCGTTTTGCGATCTAAAAGCTATTAAAGAGCTGCGCAGTTGAGTTTAATAACGCACAGAAAACTAGCTAAAAGAATGCACTTGTGTATCAATATCCAATAATAAACGGGATTTTCAGGCAATGTAGGAGCGACGTCCCCGTCGCGAATGATTCGTCACCAGGAAGTGACTCCTACATTTATTATTAAACATTATAAAAGCAGGGAATATAAAATCATGGCTTACGATTACAGTACACCAGTAACGGCTGGTAGTGAAACTACAGAAAAATTTAAAATCGGTATTGTCGGACTCGGCATGGGGACATCGCATATCAACAGTTTCAGGGAACATCCGGCAGCGGATATTGTTGCTATTGCTGACCTGAACGACGATTTGCTGCAGGAACGCGGCAAAGAATATGCGATAAAAGGACTTTATACGTCATTAACAGCAATGCTCGACAAAGAACAGCTTGACATCGTCTGCATTGCCGTACCCAATAAATTTCATAAAGAGCTGACAATTGAAGCTCTGCGAGCCGGAATTCATGTCATTTGTGAAAAACCGATGGCTATAAACGCAACAGAAGCAGCGGAGATGCTGGCAGTGGCTGAAGAGACCGGCAAACGGCTGATGGTAAACTTCAGTTTCCGTTTTAATGAACAGTCTTACGCCATGAAAAAACTGGTTGATTCAGGTGAACTCGGCGATATCTATTTTGCCCGTTCGGTTTGGCATCGCCGGCGCGGCATGCCCAAGTTCGGTGGTTGGTTCGGTCAAAAAGCACTTTCAGGCGGCGGGCCGCTGATTGATCTCGGAGTTCATCGACTCGATCTGGCCCTGTGGTTGATGGGTTATCCTGAACCGGAATGGGTTATGGCCAGCGCCTATGACCATATTGCCAGCAAAATTGCTGAACGTGAACAGAAGACCTACGATGTCGAAGATCTCGCAGTGGCATTGATTAAGTTCAAAAACGGCGCAACGCTTGAACTTGAAGCATCCTGGGCTGCCAATATCAAAGAGCAGGAACATATGGCGACCAGATTGCTCGGTAAAAAAGGCGGACTACTGCAACACAACATCGGTGAAGGTTATCAATTCGAAGCGGAATTCTATCTAGAAAAAGAGGGTTGCCAATTTGATATGAAACTGCATCCGCCAGTGAGCGGCGTAACCAATAGTTTGTGTAGCTTTATTGATTCAATTATCAATGATGAACCACATATTGCTACTGCTGAACAAGGGTTAACTGTTATGCGACTGCTTGATGCCATTTATGAAAGTGCGGCAACCGGCCAGCCGGTAAAAGTGGGATAAAGAGATAAGCTATTTCATAAAAAAAGTTCAAGATTAGTGATATAACGACTAATCTTGAGCTTATACTTTGAGTGGGAAGAAACTTAATTTTTTGCGTGATGATGATAAATCCCGGACTGTTTTTTGCAAATTATTAACTACTGGAAGTAACCGATAATTTACAAAGGTCAGCAACTGCGTTATCAGGGTGCGGAAAAGGTTAAGTTTCAATAAGTTTAATTCTGCATCCAGCCTTCACTGAATAACTCGGTAATCGATTCTGCATTAAAAGCAGATTTGAATAGTTTAACGTCATCTATGGTACCGTTAAATCGATACGAACTTTTATCTGTATATATTCCTATAGTCATATCATAACTGTTACTTGCAGGCACTCCGGCAGTTAGAGATTCTGTATCTTTCAGCTCGCCATTGACATAGAATTTCACTTCGGCTCCATCATAAGTTATTGCCACATGCTGGAGTATTCCATAAGTTAATATTCCGGCACTCTGCACATAACTGTTATTTATCCAGAAGCGCATCGTTGTGCCATAAGCTCGTAACTCATAGCCATCCGTTGAAGTAGTAGTGCCTTTGCCTATAATTGTTTTGTTAAAGTCTGCAGCATCAGGGTTGATCCATGCACTGATAGTTAACATGCTATTAGTGTTGCCTCCCAAGGAGCCTAAATCAAAGGCATCATTATCTCCAGCATTCAAATACTGTCCTGGCGCATAAAAATCAAATCCTGTATCGACCTGCGTTGGCACCGTAGCTGGCGGACCGTTCACTGTCACATTATTATACCCAGTTTCATCAGTACCGTTGCCATCAAGTTTGTAGTAAGCTGACATATAGGCGGCTTCTTTCAGCTCGTATGATGTAAGTGAACGGTTATAGATTCTGACATCATCAAGTTTTCCAGCAAAATATGAACTGCTACCCTGATGTTTACCGATATAAATAGATCTGGTATTAGCACTTATCCGTCCAGCCATCAGACTAGAACCTTTCAATTGACCGTTGACATAGAATTTGACTGATGCACCATTATAAACAACAGCAACATGCTGCCAAGTATCAAGGGTTAAGCTGTCAGCATCAGAATATTTAGTAATATTCAGTGTCCCATCACCAATTCTGAACAACAGTCGTCGGCTACTATAAGTTCTAAAATCTAATCCATTGTTATCGCCATCCCATTTTTTATTGACAATGCAGCTTTGTTCATCGGCATCAGGATAAATCCAGGCAGCAATTGTTATGTGGTGATTGAGTTCATTAAGGCTAGTACTGTTTGGGATTTTCACATAACTGCTGGAGCCGTTGAAGCCAATCGCATCATTGATTATACCGCCTTCAGAATAGGTCAAGCTGTCAGTCGCAGACGAATCATTATTATTGTCAGACACATCAATAATTTGACCTGAAGATTCATCTAGCTTATAGTGTGCGACTGGGTTTAGCTGTGCGGTAATCAGATTGGTTTGAGTTACGTCGGCACTGCCATAATAATAGCTGCCGAAAGTTGAATTTTTGACTGTGTATCCGGTTCCGCTGGTAACAGTAAACAGCAGTTGTTTTTTTGAATAAAGATTATCCATGGTGATGTTATCATAGGTACTGCCAACAATATCTGCAATTCTTACAGCCTGTTCGAAATCTCCGTAAATATTAATATTTTTTAACTCAAGGCCGTCAATATCCCAGCCTTGATTTCTAATCGCCCATACCCCTTCGAAGTGCGTGCCAGTCGAATCGATTGATTTACGCGTCAAACGAATATTAATGTTTTTGATGACATTATCATTCCCGCCCAAACCGATAGCAGCGGTGCTGCAGCCGGTGAAAGTGATGTCAGCACCATCCAGCACACAGTCATCCGCCGACTGAAAGTCAATTAGATAGCTACATCTTACACTTTCATCCATAAAATCATTGACAATAGTAATATTGGTAATATCAATATTATCAGACTGCAATTTTATGGCACGTTTATAACAGTTATAGAATTCACAATCTTCGATAGAGCTGTTAATATCAAGATCGGCAATACCATTGCTTAAAAATTTAATACCGTCAGAATCATTATTGGCTTTCACATTTGATATACTGCAACCTTTTATGGTAATTTGACTGCATTTTTCTGTTGCGGAAACTGTTGAACAATAGATTCCCGATGCATCGCCAGTTGTTGCAATCATGTTTTCAAACGTACCATTCAGGATATCGACATTGGTACAGGTGCGGACCCGGATGCCTTGTGCGTGAGTGCTGGTTCCGCCCCAGTCTCCGTAAATATTTTTTATTACCGGGCGGTTAAGGGTGACATTTTGGCATTTATAGAGTTGAAGTCCGAGATTACATTTGTCTTTGCCGTCAATATTAAGATCATTAAATGTCATATCATCGGCAAATGAGAGAAACAGTTGAGCCATTCCGGTTCCGGTTGCTTCCAATTTTGCACCGTTGAGAAAAGTGATGGTCACATTATCCTGCCTTAACTCAAGAGTACTGCTGACAAGATAGGTTCCGGCATTGAAATTTAATGTTTCTCCACTGTTAAGGTTGGTCAGCGCAGTTTGAATTGCACTAGTATCATCGCCTCCCGAAGGACTGATTGATACCGCCAACAGTGAACTTACGAGGTTAAAAACTAACAGCCAACATATTGCTTTTTTCATTTTTAATTCTCCGTGTTATTTGGGGTATATTAATATTTTATCTTTAGAGGTGATTTCAAAAGTCCAACGCGAGCATGATTTTTTATCATTTTGGGCGAGTATATTTTGATTTTTTAGCGATTGAGCATACCGGTAGGTATGTAAATGAGCTCAAAATTAAAAATCTGCCGTGGAGACTTTTGAAATTGCCTCTTTATTAAACTTGCTACAGTTGTCAACTGTGGCAATTATTCATGTTATGAGCTCCTATTTTGTTAAAAAATACATTTGCCGCAATGTTGCCATTTACAAAGGGGTGACTTCAATAAATTTTACATCTTCCGGTGGAATGGTAGTGTTAATGCCAGCTTTTAACTCTGCGGTTGTCCAATAATCATTGTCAAATGGCGATGAATAATTTTTCCCGGTTATCGGGTTAGTTACCTGCCATTTATCGCCACCTGACGGAGCAAACTTCAGTTTTGCACCGATTTTCTGTTGCGGATGGTAGTTGAATAGACAAAGCAGATAATTGCCTTTTGATTCAAATGCCCTCATTCTGAAACTGTCTGCTGGTGCGGTTTTGCTCTTCCAGCTTAATTCAGTTTGCAACTGCTGGTCAATGCGTTTACCCTGTGCCATAATATCTTCAAGTTGGGCAATTTCACTCATTGCCCGGTCGATTGCCAGAAAATATTGACCGTCAATTTTCGTGCCGGTCCAGAATGACTGTCCAGTGCCGCCTGCCGTGGCGCAATTCAGAATTGTCATGCGGATGCGTTTGGGGGACAGGGTACATTTTGCACCACGGGTATAGAGTGACTGCCTGGGGTCGGTATATCGAGTTAGTAATGGTAGCATAAAAAATGCTTTTTTCAGGACGTTACGGTTGATGTCAACCATATCGAACGCTTCGGTCGCCAGAGTATAATAAAAACTTGAAAAGTGGGCATCAAGATATTTGTCTGATTCACGGGTATCTTTGGGAATAGACTTAAACCGCGACTCAAAGCCCGGTTTGGTAAAGTTTATTGGATAGTCATAGTCGGCGGTTTTTATCGCAAAATCATAGGTTTTGACTATTTGCGCTAGCTTAGCACTGATTTCATTAGTATCGCGCAGCCGGAATTGAGTCCATTTAGCTGAAAAAGCTTTCCTTATCTCTGCCGCACTCAGTACTTTGTTCATGCCGGAGAAAGTGCTGAACCTTGAACGACATTCAGGACAGAAACACCAGCTATGAGATTGCCACGGTTCGTAATCGAAGATAACGGTATCGCCTGCCTTAAGTTTTTTTGTTTTTGCCTGTTCGATAAAAGCGGCAGTGATAGCGTCCTGTCCCGCAGCCGAATTTAAAATAGATGGACAGACCTGTCCTGTTTTCTTGCCTTTATAATTGGTGGCTGCCGGATTACGGTTTAATGTAGTCTTTAATGATTTCTTGATAAAGTTGCCACCAAAGGTAAAATATACTTTCCAGCCACGTGAACGACAGATTTCATCCTGTTCATAAAGCTGTTCTCTGCCCCAATTATGTAATGCTCGCCCAGTCATGCCAGCCTCTTCAAAACGGGTTAGAATTTTTTTGAACAGTTTATTGTTAGAAACTGTGATATCATAGTTTGCCCAGAGGTGGACATAGAATTTTTTTGGATTGGGACTCTTTTTCATTGGCGGTAGCATTTTAATATAAAAATTTGTTACTTTGCCAGGTTTATTGTTATTTATCACATAGGCTCTGGCGGGGAATTCTCTGTTTTCAGTGTAATCGGCGTTGGGTTTAAATAGCACTGAAATACTGCGCCAGAAAGCTGGTCGGGCTTTGATCATTGAAAGTGCCTGGGGGTTCAGATAACTGTAGCGAATCCATGCTTTGCCATTGCGGATGAAGTCAGTCAGTTTCGGCTGCATGGTGGGTTGCTGAACGTTCCCATGGGAATTAAAACATTCGGCAATCGTTATTTCTGATGGCAGTTCAATGACAAACAGTGGATTTTTCAGTTTTGATTTATTTCCCCAGAAATCGAAGGTTAGGGTACAGGGGCTGTTGGTAAAGGTTGAGAATACCGGACGCCAGTTATTCCATATTGCATTGCCGGTCGCCGGTTCGCAACCGAAATTTACTGGGAATGCGGTTTGGATCTTAGATTTTGCCACTGAATTAAGTTCAGCGTCATCAAACCAGACGTTGCCGGTACCTTTATTGAGGCAGATCAGTTGCAGTGAAACCGCTTTTTTCGGCACAGTAAACAGGGTGGTTAGCTGACGCCATTTCCCGGTTGATTTAAGCTCGTTGCTCTGCGTTGACATGACGATGTCACCATGAGTGTCATAAGCCATTGCCATCACCTGCAGCTTACCGGCACCGGCAGTTTTTCCCCAGGCGCTGAATCGATAACTTTTACCGGCAGATGTTGCCAATTTATGGGCAATGCCAAAACCGGATGCACCACTTTTCCAACTAATTTTAACCGATTTTTTTCCGTTACGGGCATTGTCAGACACCGTCACATTGCCGACGGTTTCAACGCCGTGAAAATGAAATTCACTCCAGCCCTTCGGCAGGCCATTACTGTCTAGAGTTTCCATGGTGCCGTTGATTGAACTAGCCTTCGCTACTGGTTTGGGTTTATCTGAAAAATCAACCTCAAGGTTATCAAACCAGACCGTGCCGGCTTTAATCAAACGCAGTGAAATAATATAGCTGACCGCTGCCGCTGGAACTTCGATGCGGCGTGAATAACGTTTCCAGGGCTTGGTACCTCGAACAAAAAAGAGCGATTTCCATTGCACCTGTTTGCCGGATTTATCGTAACACAGTATCACAACTTTGCCTTCTCCAGCATTTTTGGTCGAAATATCAATAGCAATCAATGGTTTCTTACCGCCTTGCGGAATTACGGTTTTTGATGAATAAACATTAATATAACCAATGCCTTGACTGTTGGTTATTTTTAGTGATGTTTTCCCATGATTGACATTTTTTCTATCCAGTCCAATAAAACCCGATGCTTTTTTAGCAAATCCAGCACTCCAGTTTTGCGGAATGTTAAATTCCTTCCACCGCTTGCCAATTTCAAAGTCACTATTTTTGGGCGTTGCCGCTAGCGTTCCGCAAAGCCCTGCAAGCACTAGTAAAAAAAATGTTTTCAATTTCATGTTGTTCACATCCTGATTTGGTTATAGATGATTTTTGTTACTACTTACCTCGTTATAATTTTATTCGTGGCAAGGATGTCACTCCTACATTTTGTATTGCGTCCACACTCTCTCTACTGCGTCTACAATGCCTCACTTTTAGCTTTTACTCATTGTATATGAAGCAAGCTTCCCAAATATGACGAATGCTCCTGCGTCATCTTTTTTTTGTGACAGTCCACGTGATTTTGAATGTATTTTCACAGGAGCAACTGTCTTATTAAAAGTTAAAGTGAGACATTACACTGCGTCCATAAAAAGTGCCGACTGTTAGAAAAGCCAGCACCTTGTAACTCTTTGATGCAGGGGCTAGTCTTTATCAATAACTCCTTGCCTGTAAGCAGTATATCCACTACCGTTAATTTTTACATTTATACTATACCCCCGATAAATCCAGGCATCAGCATTCGCAGCAATACGCTGTTTAACATGACCGTCAGCAAAGGTAATATTGGTTTTCCCTCCATGGCGTTGCCCTTGAAATGACGTGGTATATGAAGAGACGTTTTTTATCATATAGTACCCCAGTTTGTCTGGGCGATCCTTTAATCCTTGGTCAGCTAATAAAATTGAACCGGTTGGTTTTTTCAGTAAACTTATCTTCGCTGGAGGCTTTTTAAAAAAATTAGTTGTATCATTAGTGGAATAATACCAGGCCATCGGGCCATAGTAACATGCACCATAGCTAGAGTACTTAAAGCTAGTGTTGGTTTGAACTGTTGCAGCCGGACAAAAGAAAATGGTATCTTTACTGATCCCTTTCTTGCTTAGATAATCTGTCAGTCTTGATTGCCAATAGGCGTAGGCTGTCGGAATTGAGTTTTTGATTTCTAATGGCGTAAAATAGTCATTGTTATCGGACTGATAAAATGCCATCATCGTCCCAAGACTCTTTTGGTTATTGGCACAGGAAATCTGCTTTGCTTTGTCGCGAGCTGAATTTAAGGCCGGGAGTAACATTGAGGCTAAAATCGCAATTATAGCGATCACTACCAATAGCTCTATGAGGGTAAATCCTGAGCAGATTGCTGATTTTGGATTGGTGATTTTGGATTGGGTTTTCATTGTTGTTTCTCCGGTTATTTTGTTAGTTAATAAATTATTCAGGTTAAACATCTTTACATCTCCTTTTATTTGGGGGTAGTTGTTTTATTAATTTCAGTCTGGTTCAAAACTCGCCTCTATTCGCCTCCTGTGTTTGGGTTACGGGGTTACACCGATGCAATTGCAACAGTTGATACTGTTTTTTCAACTCTGTTCATGGCAACTGAATTGCCGTGAATAAGTTCCGGGTCAAATTTTATATTAATCGCGCTCTTTTTATTAAAGCGTAGATTTTTATTCATAATATCCACCGCAGTCGCCCCCATCTTTTCCAATGGCTGTTTTACGCAGGTAAACCGTCCATATTTAGATGGCAAGTGTTGTTCGTCATAAGCGACCAGTGAAATGTCGTCCGGGATTGACAAACCACTCTCAAGTAGCGGTTTTATGATTCTTTTCATCATAAAACCAGCAGCGACAATCATGGCAGTAGGTCGGTTCTTCATTGATAAAATCTTATCAACTGCCTTTATGCCTGATTTTCTATCCTCAGTATCACTGAGAAAAACTAATTTCTCTTCATAAATGCCATGTAAGTGGCAAAAATCAAGATAACCATTTAATCGTTCCTTAACTGTACTTATTTCGCCTTGTACTCCAGCAAAAAAAATACGCTGATGACCATGATTTGCCAGAATCTCCATCAATTGGGTTGTTCCTGTATAATGATCACAGGTTACAGAGTCGCAACCATCGATATAACGGTTGAGCAATACACACGAAAAGCCGTTATCACGCAGCTCTTCAGCTAAATCTAAGTCGTGAGGAGAACCGCCTGGCATAATGATACCGTCAATTTGGTTGACAAACATATATTCAGCGATTGACAGCCCGCTATGCTCAAATTTGGAACGGGTGATGTATTTGCAACTAAAACGGTGGCGCATGATGCCTTGTGAAATGCCTTCGGCAAGTTCTAGCAAGTAGTCGTTGCCATGATAATTTTCAAATGGATAGATTCCGACCGTAAATTCACCGGTTGGTTGTTCGGTTTCTGGTATCTGCAAAGGTTCAGCAACAAAGGTGCCTTTGCCATGGACACGGTAGAGAATACCGTCATCTGCGAGCTCTCCAAGAGCACGACAGACGGTCGGTGCGCCGATTTTGAATAACTTAGCCAATTCGTTTTGTGACATGATTTTATCGCCGGGGTTTAATCCCTGCTCTTTAATCATCTCAATAATCCGGGTCTTGATTGAACCGCGTAGATCTGTTTTAGCTAATTGTATCATTATAAAAACCGTGTTTTAATTAAACTTTCATCTCATTCATAGTTATTCAAACTTATTACATACATATTCTAACACATTCATAAGCAAAATGCAACTGATAAATGAAAAAAACTAATTTTTTATTTAACTCGAACTGGTAGTAGCTCACTTTAGCTTTTTCAGTACCTGTTTCAGCACCGTTTCACAATAGCCGCAATTAATGCAGGTAGTGCATTGGGAACTTTGAGTAAACCAATCATCAGGAAAGGAACTGTTTGCAATATATTGCGGTGCGAAGATGGATGAAAAAGATGCTTCTAACAGATCCAGAAGATTACCGTTGAACTGTCGACTGGTATAGGCATCAATAACCATGCGTGGGTGGGAATGTTGACGCGTCGCCAATTTGACGACCGGAAAAATATCATCGTAATAGTGTAAATCTTCGGGCCGAATCCAGGTAGATTTGAGGATTTCAACAAATTTTCCTGGGTTGCGATAAAGATTCCAACAGACATGCGGCGTCCAGTTTGCGATATTTTTCATTTCATCAATTTCAGCATCATGGGCGACTGTATTATCATGAAATATTTGGCCGGGACAGTTGCGCAGGCAACCGCTGTTAGCCAGCATATAGAGCCCTTTGCCGTTATCATCACACCATTTTTTTATGCTTTTTACTGCTGCAAGGTTGCGTTGAATATCACGTTGGATGTAGAAACTATCGAAGAGCCCGCTGACATAACCCATTGCTTGGGTGGTGCCGATACGCATATTAACTGACGCTCTGACTTCGGTGCGGGGAAAATGTTTTTTTACAGTTCTGGCAATCGCCAGTGAGGTGGTGGTAACCGTATCGGCACCACCACAAAAATCATTCAGATGTCCCAAAGTTGAAATGACCTCATTCGCCAGCGACTGACTGACGGCGCGCTCACCGTAACAGTTGGCATTATACAACAGATCAAGTTTGATCCCGAGTTCCCGGATTCGAACTAAATCCTCTTCGAGCGTGTATTGGGCATTCCAGTCAATACCACCGCGGGTTTTACCCAACGATGCCCGTCCGGAAGCAGTGCCGACCCATGGAAAATATACTTCTGAAATATGTTCCCGGTAATCATTAACGATGTCCGGGAACCGTTCACCGTTTTCCGGTTGTTGATAACCAATTGCAAATTTCATATTAAAGCCTCTGTTTTTTTGACAGAATCATTTTTGACAGACCTGAGCCTGCGAACGAGGCTGACCGTAGCGTCAGCAATGAGCGCAGCGAATGGCAATCATTTATTATCTAATATAATCATTGTATCTATTGTATTCAATGTAGGAGTATCCTCCTGGTGACGAATTCTTCGCGACGGGGACGTCGCTCCCACATTTTAAATGATCCAATGTAGGAGTCTCCTCCTGGTGACAAACTCTTCGCATCGCTCCCACATTGGTAGTCCAAAATAATAATCAATCTGCGTCAGTTAAAATTGCGGATTCACGATAAATTGCATCTGAAGGGTTGGCTGGCGGATTTTCCCAGTCAACTTTCCACTGTGGACGACGACGGAATTTTTCTTTGAATTTATTTTCAAGCACACCACGGGCATCCATGCTGATCATGCAGGCACGAGTACAGCCACGGGCACCACAGACAGCCTGACCGGTATTATAAAGGTTTCTTGGTTTGTTTTTGAACGGGCTCCAGTCTCCAGGCTTGTTACTGAAGTCACCATGTTCCATATAACGGTCTTCCGGTTTTATCTCATCGTCAGTCAACTCTGCACCACGGAATGCAATATTACATGCAGCGCAGTCGATATTAGCCCATTCAACATCGTGACCGGCCAAATTAACCTTAATCATATTATTGGGGTCAAAAGCATTACCAGGACATTGAGTCACACACGCTCCGCATTTATTACATAGTTCAGGACCATCATAAATTGGATCCGGTTCCAGTTCCAGGTCGGTAATCACAATACCAACGCGGTTACGTGGACCGAATTGCGGGCTCAGGAACATCTTACTCAGACCAATTTCGCCAAGACCGCACAGGTAGGCGGCAATACGGAGGTGAACTGCAACATCCGGTGCTGCACGTCCAGAGGCGACAGGAACAGACATGTGATTTGAATAACCTTCCCCATCAATGCCTTTCCAGTCACTCTGATGACCGTAAGGAATTGCTTCATAGCCACGATCTTCGATATATTTACTTAGATTGATAACTGTCATCGGCATATAGAGGTAGGTTATGCCTCCGTAACCCATTGCGGAATAGTTACTGAAAAATGTACCCTCTTCGATACCACGCAGGCTACCGCGATTTACGCGGAAAGTAAAGCCGATGATTGATTTCGCTTCCGGCATGATCTGGCGGGGATCCATTTGCGTCGGAGCTCCTGCCCAACGTTCAATATTACCGATCCCAACTGAATCGGCTCCCATGGCGAGTGCCTGTTTTTTTACTAATTCTGCGGCGATTTTGGGATCATTAAGATCATCCAAACCGAAATCTCTTGTCATAATAGCCATTTTATCATCTCCTGAATTAATGTTTTTTTTAGAGGTAATTACCTCCTGGTTTAGCTTTTAAGCGGTTGCGACTACCGATTAAAAAACCAATATTAACGTGTAAGTAATTATTATACGCTATTTTTTATTAGGGTGAATACAAGATTCACCCCCTACAGTATTTTCCCCGTTTCCCCGTTTCCCCGTTTCCTCTACAGCCCCTTAATTTGTTGTGCCGCTGCAATAACTTTTGCGGTAATATCCGCCAGCTTATCCTGGGATTGTTCTGTCATTTTTACACCGAGAACGAAAGATTCACCGGCCGGCACAGTTAATAAGGTTGGCAGATCTGGTTCGTCTCTCAAATAGTAGCCTGCTTTACGAATTGCATCGAGTTGTTGTTCAAATTGTGGAATATTTTTCCATTTATGCGAGGCAAATTCATCAAACGGGTATTTTTCCTGCACAGCTGAATGATATTCATCATAAAAAGCCTGAAAGCATAATCCTGTCGCCTGATTGTAAGGCTGGAACATCATTGATACTGGGCGTTGAAGCAGGTTCGGTTGATCAGGTGACATTCTTAAACGGCAGAACAGTTCACTGCCGCACAGTTCAGAGTAGGTCACCACGCTTTCCGGCAGTTCCTTATATAATTTGCGCATTACCTCACCGGCACGGCGCAGATTTTTGTTACGATGCTGATTACTCAACAGTTCACTGACTGCCGCACCGATCCGGTAACGATTAGCACTATCTTTAGTCAGATAATCCCGAGCCCGCAAAGTACGCACCAGATTATGCACGGTTGTTTTATTCATACCGAAACTTTCCGCTAAATCATTAAGTCTGATACCGGATTCCGTATTAGACACGGCATGCAATATATCAAGCGCCTTGATTACTGATTGTATTAAATCTGAATTTGCCATAACTGTATTATCTCTGTTTTATTCATCATTGATGGATATTAATTCATCTATTTTAAATATAGCCTATTTTGACAATGAAAGCAACTGTTTTCAGAAGAAATGTGAAATTATATTTCTTCGGTGGTCACATTTGACTTTAGAGCTTTCAGAGCTATTATGTTATAATACAAAATATCATGGACGCTACTATTCAATACTTTATCAAACAGGGAGGATATTCGTATGTCATGGATGGAGCTTTTACTGCTTATAATTATCTGTAGTATTATCGTTATATTGGTAAAAATCAATAATAAGTTGAAAAATATTCAGGAGGACAGAGATTTCCATGCCGAAGCAACGGCAGGAAAAATATCCATCATCAATAATAAGCTCAACTTTATCTCCGAAAAAATAACGGATATCTCCAAAGCAAAAGCAGTGCCTGAACAAGAAATAACGAAAAAGAGCGCAACAGAAAAGATTCCCAGGCCAAAACTATCAGACATATTATTGCAGCAGGAGTCTGAATCCTCCATTGCGGCTATGAGCAGTAAAAAGCAAACCATCGCGGATGAAGTAATAAAAATCAAAACCAATGTATCCACCCCGCCTATCGCTAAAACTGTTCCGCCACTGCCTGAAATACAGCCAGTTGAAACCGCTACAGAAGCTATTCCGCGTCAAACAGTAAACCCGCCTGCTCTGCCTAAAACACCGCCGACCAGAACTAAAACAACTGCTCAAAGACAAACGTATGAATCATGGGCTAAACCTCAACCCCAACGTACCCAGTCAGAATTCGAAAGAAAAGCAGCTGAAACATTACGCAAAGCCTGGAACTGGTTGATTGTCGGTGAAGAATTTCGGCGTCCGGGCGCCTCAGTTGAATATGCAATTGCCACCACCTGGCTGGTAAGAGCCGGAATACTGATTATTTTATGCGGTATCGCCTTCTTCCTTAAATATTCTATTGACCGGGGTATACTGCCGCCAATAGGCCGAGTATCCATGGCAATGGGCACCGGCATCTCCATGCTGGTGGTTGGTCTGCTGTTGACCAACAAAAAATATCATCTGATTGGGCTGGGCTTGACCGGTGGTGGGATCGCAACCCTCTACTTCTCAGTATTTGCCGCTTTCCAGCGTTATCATCTGATAGATGCCAAATTGGCATTCGGCATGATGATTATCATTACCCTGACCGCCGGTGTGCTAGCTGTCAGGTTGAATGCTATGCTAGTAGCGATTTTCGGAGTCGTCGGCGGTTACATCACCCCAATCCTGCTAAGTACCGGCACTAAAAACCTGCCCGGCTTATACAGTTACCTCCTGCTGCTGGGACTCGGCACACTGTTTATCGCCCGATATAAATACTGGAAACTGCTTAATGTCATGAGTTTTGTCCTGACCTATCTGATCTATATCGTAACCCTCGCAAAATTTTATAAACATCCGGATGATTTTATTGTAGCAATAACCTTTGGTGCACTATTCTATCTGCTGTTCGCCTGCCTGACATTAATCCGTAATATTATCAGACGCGAAAAGATCACCGTCCTTGAACTTATCGGCATGACGGCAAATCTGGCAATATTCCTCTCGGTCGCCCTGTGGCTGACCGACAAATTGGGAGACATGCGCTACGGGGCAATTGTCACCTTGGCGCTGGCACTGTTCTATATGTTGCAGATTGCCGTTTTTGTGAAAATGAAAATAAAAGACCGCAACCTGCTGTTGATTCTTTTCGGACTGGCATCTTTTACCATCACCTTGACCTTCCCATTGCTGCTCACCGGTAAATGGATCACTGCCGCTTGGGCAATTCAGGCCTTTATCTTCCTCTGGCTCAGTCATAAAATGGGTAGCCGTTTTCTCCGGCAGGTGGCTTACATTATCTATGCCATAACCTTCGGACGCCTGATATTACTTGATATGAAATCAGACTCTTTCTCAAACAGTGGCAACTATTTAGCGATGCTACTGCCCCGAATGATGACGATGGGGTTGCTGACATTATCGACTGCCGCTGGTTTTCTGCTGCTGAAAAAAGAACGCGATATGGAAATTAAAGATTCAGCAACCGTTAGTGCTGAAAACGCGTCCGGCACTGCGCTGGTGCCCGGCGATAGTGTCAATATCTTTTTCTGGATATTTTTTATTATGGTATTTGCCCTATTCCATATTGAATTCATCCAACTCAGCCGGGCAATATTCCCGCCACTGCGACTACCGTTGCTCTCGTATGTCTGGCTTGGCGCGCTGATTTTTGCCGTCTGGAAGTATCTGAAACAACCAATTGACGGCTACCGTAATTTCCTCGTATTCATTCTATTCGGACTGATAGCAAAATTCTTTATCGCCGAAGCTAATTTCTGGAATTTCAAAGCCGAACTGTTTATCTATGGCGGTAGTTGGGAAATAATTCCAGTCTTCATTCGCGCTATTGATGCTCTGCCGATTATCGCGTTACTGGCTTTTATCAGCATTAAACTGAAAAAATCAAATGATGACAGCACCCTGCCTGCCATGTTCGGTACCGGCGCACTGGGATTATTATTTATCTATACCACGGTTGAACTTAGTTTCTGCCTCTATCACTTCCAACCAACCTTCAGACTCGGTGGCATATCGGTACTGTGGGGAGTTTTTGCTCTCGGAATGATTATCGGCGGTGTTATTGGAAAAATAAAAGCATTGCGGCTGTGTGGACTGGCACTGTTCACCATTACCGCATTTAAAATATTCCTGTTTGATCTTCAACACCTCTCAACGCCGGCAAAAATAATTGCCTTCATTGCACTGGGCGTGGTCATGTTGGCTGGGGCTTTTGTCTATATCAAGTTCAAAGAAAGTTTTAATGATAACAATAACGAAGAAGAAGAAAATGAATAAAACGGAATACCCCC
The DNA here is from genome assembly GCA_021647315.1 of Victivallaceae bacterium. Taxonomy (GTDB): domain Bacteria; phylum Verrucomicrobiota; class Lentisphaeria; order Victivallales; family Victivallaceae; genus JAKIUY01. Next base: position 742 of record JAKIUY010000031.1, on the reverse strand, counting down.
CATGTAGGGGTGAAGCTTGTATTCATCAAATATAACTCAGGATAAAATATAATATGAAAAAAATAATGTTATTAAGTGGCTTGCTGTTCTTCGTAGCAGTTGCCAGTAGTGCGTCTGACAATAATATATTTAAATATCGTAAAACCGCCACAAACGCTGTCAAAACGAGCAACAATGCGGATATCGCGGTTATCCAGTTCGATGCCCAGTTTTTTGACCGAACAATTAACGTCTATCGTGATCTGAAAATCAGCTCCCCTGACGGCCTCGACATACCGTTTGTGGTAAAACAGTTCACGGTCGCTAAGAACATCAACAACTGGCGCCGCTGTCCCAGCAAGATTATTGCGTTGAAAAAAAAGAACAACAGCATTATTCTGGAAGTTAAACAGACGATAAAACACAACCAACCGCCAGCAGTAATTTCACGGCTTAAAATTATTACTCCCAACCGCAATTTTGAAAAAAACATCACTATTGAAGGCAGTAATGACCAGAAGCAATGGCAATCAATTGCCACTAAACAGCCATTTTTTGATTATTCGCGTATGGTCAACCTGCGCAACAATACAATCTCATTCCCCGCGACCAAATACCGGTTCTTTAAGATTATTATAAATACGGGTATATTCCCTGACGGTAATATGCCCCCGTATTTTATAATCTCATTTTTTAGCAATTGAAGGATTCTCATTAAGACTACAATTTTCTACATTACCATTATTTTTAATTAAGTCAACAT
>JAKIUY010000001.1 GCA_021647315.1 Victivallaceae bacterium | reverse complement strand
AGCAAAGCGGGGAGTATCTGTTTGAGGTCATAATGAGAAGATACGAGGTACGATCGACAATGATGACCAGCAATCGCCCTATTGAAGACTGGGGTAAACTGATCGGGGATGTGCCGACTGCCGGAGCAATACTTGACAGGCTGTTACAGCATATTGATATTATTCCGTTTAAAGGAAAAAGCTACCGTCTCAAAAATAGAGAAAAGGAGGTTGACAACGAGTTAAATCAAACGTAGATTAAAAAATGATAGGGGTGGTACATTTTGAAGTGACCGCAAGTGGTACACTTTGGGTGACCGCTGACAGCTTGGCGCTCTCATAGTGTTCCTTTACTTTATCAATTTTCTTTTTCACTGCTTTTAGTTTATCAAGTTTTTTCTCTATTTTATCAACTATCTTTTCTGTATCTTTTATAAAAGGTTCAAATTCAAACTTTTTCTCTTCACTAGCCAACCCCAGCGGATCAATGAAGTTGATCGGGTTGTTGTGGCAATACAGATAATTATTTGGGCCGTCTGGATAACGAGCGTCCCGTCGTCACCCGTCGTTATCTTTATTAAATTAAAGAATTGAAAACTGTAAAATCTCCTTTTAAAAAATCCTCTGCATATAATTTTAATGCCTTCGATAATTCTTCTAGTTTAAAATCGATTTTTTTTCTTTTTACATTAAATACTGTATTATAGTACTCATAGTCGTTTTCATTCTTCTGTTTAATAATTACTAATAAATCAATATAATTAACCTTATTTTTACTTCCTGTTTTTGTGGTATATTCAGGAACTTTTTTATCTTTTAGTTTAGCTAAGGAAATAAATAAATCTCCTTTCTCTTCTACTATTTTTACACACGAAGTATGATTTACGTAGTAAATAGTTGTCCCATATATAGAAATTTCAAGTTCGTAAGAACAACCAAATTCAGAAATTAAAAAAGAGAAATAATATTTACATTTTTTTGAAAACTTACTCATTAATCCATATCCAACTTTGTTACTTTTTTATATTTCTTAACAGCTTTTTTCTCCATTCCATAATACCTTCTAATTTCCTTCCCTTTCCCTGGTCCTATGTCAATAATCTCTTTTCCTTCTTTCATTTGTTTCTTTATCCATTTTTTATTTTGTGATAACCATTTTCTAGGTTTTTGATTTGGACGTGGTCTATAAAACTCTGCTCCCAACTCTTTAGCTTTAGGGATTACTCGATTCGGCATATCTTGACCAATAACAACTGCATTTTTTTTAACCTGAGTTTGTATATCAGGTATAATATTATCTACTGTACCAGCTCCTTTAGCTATTTTCCCTTTAAGTTTATTAACTAAAGTATTTTTACCTTTTACAATAATATCATCAAGTTTAATTAAACCTTTTTGAACTATTTTCCCTGCTTTTCCACTTTTTTCAAGAATTTTGGCAACAGTTCCAGTTTTAGATGCAGCTTTAAGAGCTCCACCAGTAGCGACACCTATTAGCACTTCGCCAAGAATTGAAGCTTGACCACGCGATGTTTCAAGTTTATTTCCATAATCATTGAGAATTGCCTTGCTGGCATCAATAGGATGCATAACTGCATTACCAATACCTTTTGCGGTATTGATTGGATGAGCAACCATTGTCCCGACTCCTACAGCAGTATCAACAACGGCATCTCCATAACCTGCAAATGTTTGTCCAACTTCTTTGAAATAGCCTGACCAGCTAAGTTCAATTAACCCGAGGGGATCAATATGATTAATTGGATTATTATGGCAATACAGATAGTTGTTTGGACCGTTTGGGTAGCCACTCGGGTCACGGGTGACAAAGCGTCCCAAATCTTCATCGTAATACCTGAAACCAAAATCCACCAGCCCGATAGAACTGTCCTTTTCTTTTGTACAGAAAAGTCTATTTTCAGAGCTTGTTCCACTTGAACTGACCACCTTGCCGAATGCCTCGTAATCGGTGGTGGCGGTAACTGTTCCGGTGCTGTCGGTCAACGCCACGGTTGAGCCGATGGCGTTGTAACAGAAGAAGCTCCGGTTGCTGCCGGTACTGTCTTCGGTGTAGAGAACAGAACCGATCCCGCCGCCCATGCCGGTGCCGCGGACTAATACTTTTGTCAATGAACTCTGGTTTTGCGCGTCAACCGAATACTCTTCGACATTCACGCCGCCGTCATAAATATAACGGGTGGTGGAGCCGTTTTCAACCTTGGAAATTCTTCTTGTCCGATAATCGTAGACGGCGGAGAAAATAGTCCCGGAACCGTCACTGACGGAAGCGAGCCGGTTTTCACGATCGTAACTGTAGGAGTGGGAGACGGTGTTGTCATTTTTCGCGGTTCGGTTGCCGTTGGCATCATAGCTGTAATTTGTGGTATTGGAGCCGTCAGACATTGATGTTACACGGTTGAGTTTGTCGACGGTGTAGGAGATATTCTCAGGCGGGACGCCTAAGCTACTTTTGGTTATCCGGTTACCGGTGTCATCATAGGAACCTTGGGAGAACCTTGGGGACGTTCCTCATAAGCTTATTTATAATAAACAATTTACAAAATCAAATTCATGCTTAAAATATTTTTATATTCAAAAAATAAGCCTGTTTTTAGTTTTTAAGATACTTCCATACGTTTTATCTCTTTAAATTTACTCCATATTTGATTAAATCAAATAAAAAGGCGATTTTATTCAATTTAAGATAAAAATAAACCTTATTTATAAATTAAGTCATTTATTATAAACATATTTACGAGGAACGTCCCCCAGTTAATTTCCCCAGTTAATTCTTATTTATAAATTAAGTCATTTATTATAAACATATTTACGAGGAACGTCCCCCAGTTAATTAATAAATTGGCAAAAAGTACGGATGTCAGGCTACGCATGGCGGCAAACAGTACTCTGAAGCGGTTGGCAGGAAAAAAATAAACCAAGAAGATAATTAAAATCTGCCGTAGCGACACTGATACAATAATTGATTCATAGACCTCAATAATAGTATAGGTTTAGAAAATAAAAATCACGCAATTCTATTAATCATGCTATAAATGAGTCAGAAAACTGATGCAACCCCGTACTTTATATTATACCTAAATAGTGCAATCTTAAACACATAATTTGCATAAGTCATTTGCTCTCATGCATTTCACTTTATTAGACAGTTCACTTTTCAGGAGCTTTACTAAAAAGTTAAACTTCCTGCAAACAAAGCCCTTACGCAACTCACACACTTATATACTCGTTTAGGTTGAATTTTAAACTTTTATTCTGTACATTTGAGCTTAATTTGCCAGATAAACTAACTAAAAACTACCCATAATGGGTATACTTGCACTATCTAGGTTATCTTTTATGCTTTTATGGCATATTTTATAGTCTTAAGAGGCTTGTTTTATTGCATTTTGAGTTTACTTTACAATGGTATTTCTTTAATATAAAGTGAACGAATAAATGTTATTATTTTTCTTGACATATATAATTTTGATTTCAACGGTTGGAGTTGTTTCCATCGGACTGGCTAGGGATAAGGCACTGTTTCATTACTTTGCGGCTACGATGATCTCGTTGCTCAGTTTGGGAACACTTATTTATCTGCTGTGGAATTTTCTGGGCTTTAAGCATGAGGTGCATCTGCTTACTCTGCCGTGGACATTGCCCTGGGCGACGTTCTCAGTCGGCATGGATCCGCTCTCCATTTTTTTTGCTATCCCACTACTGATTCTTGCCGTTGCCTGTTCCATTTATGGGGCACAATATTTTAAAGATCACCCTTCGGGGATTTTGCATTGGTTAAATTATGCCCTGCTTATTGCAGGAATGATGATGGTGTTGTTTGCCCGTAATGCTATCCTATTTATTATTGCCTGGGAAATTATGTCATTTGCCTCATTCTTGCTGGTTATCACAGATGCGGACAAGGCCTCAGCGCGTCGAGCCGGCTGGATATATTTCATTACAGCTCATATTGGCACCGCATTTTTATTAATTACTTTTTTTCTGCTTGCTGCACCGGTTAATTCTTTTGAGTTTTCCGCTTTTGCTACCGCCGATTATTCAACGACTCAACAAAATCTGATCTTTATTTTCGGTCTGCTCGCGTTTGGAATGAAAGCTGGATTTGTTCCTTTTCATATTTGGCTGCCACTGGCTCATCCAGCGGCTCCAAGTCATGTTTCTGGACTAATGTCTGGGATTATGATAAAAATAGGGATTTACGGCATCTTTCAACTTATGTTTTTTGTGGCACCATATCATATTTGGTGGGGGGTATTGTTAATTATTATTGGCGCAATATCCGGGATTGCCGGGGTGATGTTTGCCAATGGGCAGCATGATATAAAACGGCTCCTGGCATATCACAGTGTTGAAAATATCGGGATTATTTTGTTGGGCATGGGGCTCGGGGTGCTGGGGATGGCGTGCAATCAACCAGTTGTCGCGGTACTGGGATTTGCCGGCGCTCTATTGCATGTCGTGAACCATTCAATATTCAAGGCTCTGCTATTTTTGGGAGCAGGTGCTGTAATAAGTCAAACTGGCACGGGAAACCTCAACGAATTAGGTGGATTGATAAAAAAGATGCCATGGACGGCAGGACTTTTTCTTCTAGGGTCAATGGCAATAAGTGGGCTGCCGTTTTTTAATGGATTTATCAGTGAAATGTTTATTTATGCAGCCGCAATTACCGGGACGGTGAATGGTGATGGGGCGCTGTTACCGATGATGACGGCACTCGTGGTCTTCTCGTTGACGATTATCGGAGCCCTGGCGGTGGCATGTTTTTCCAAAGCTTTCGGTATGGTATTTCTTGGTTTAGCACGGGATAAAACGCTAAGAACTATCCAGCCAACTCCGAGTTTTATGCTAACAGGCATGCTCTTTCTTGCTCTTTTTATTCTGTTTATCGGCCTGTGCAGTCTTGCGGTTGTCCCATTTATCGCTAAACCCATCGAACAGTTAGTCGGCAATGGAGCTATACCCGTGTTGATGCCTTTGATGGAGCTAACTGAAAACTTGACGGTCTATTTGGCTGTTACTGCCGCGTTTATGTTAATTCTCATTGCAGTGCGTTTTTTACTGCTCAAGCGGCATGAGATTTTAAACGCTGAAACCTGGGGGTGCGGTTATAGTAAACCTGATCATTCTATGCAATATACTGCATCATCGTTCAGTGAGCCGGTTACTGATACCTTCAGTACCATACTTAATGTTCAAAAAAGTGAGCCATTCAGTCAAGAACTTTTCCCGCATGAAAAGTGGAAATTCAGTTCACGGGTAAATGACTGGATACTGAATAATCTGTTCTTGCCAATAGCTAAGATTATCGACAAGCTGCTGATGCTGTTAAGATGGGTTCAATGCGGTAAAGCAGGTATTTATGTGCTTTATATTATTGCAGTACTTGTGGGCCTTATAATATGGATGTTTGCAATATGGAAATCGTAAAATATTTAATTTCACCATTACTGGCGCTTCTACTGTCGCCATTACTGTTAGGGGTCGTTAATAAAACCAAGGCATTTTTTGCCGGTCGCAAGGGGGCACCTTTGCTGCAGCTCTATTATGACCTGTTTCGACTTTTTAACAAAGATTCAGTAATCAGTGGTACAACCTCGCAAATATTTAAAATTGCGCCGATAATTGTCTTCGGGGCGATTTTAGCGGCAATTTTTCTGCTGCCGTTTACCGCAGCCTGTAAAAGTTTTGCCTTTACCGGTGATTTTGTGCTACTTTTTTATCTTTTGGCGCTCGCGCGGTTTTTTATGATTATTGCGGCATTGGATACGGGATCTGCCTTTGAAGGGATGGGGGCAAGTCGTGAAGCCTTCTTTGCCGCCCTGGCCGAACCGGTCATCTTTATCACAATTCTGACAATTCTGCGGCTTAATCAGTCGACTTCGCTGATTACCGCATTTACCTCAACTGTGGATAAAAATTGGATCATTATGGCACTGCTTGCTTTCCCGATGTTTATTGTTATGCTGACGGAAAATTCACGCATCCCGTTTGATGATCCTAATACCCATTTGGAACTGACCATGGTTCATGAAGTAATGATTCTTGACCACAGCGGGATTGATCTGGCTATTTTAGAATATGCCGCCGCATTGAAATTCTGGCTGTTTACACTGCTGTTTGTTAAAATAATTTTTCCATTCAACGGTGCTGGTTTTGGTGTTGAAATGGTAACGACACTCGGCTTAATGATATTATCGTCAATTGCGGTCGGGGTTATTGAATCCGTCATGGCCCGGAGCCGTTTAGTAAAAATTCCGCAGTTACTGTTCAGTGCCGGTGTGATAGCCTGCCTCGGATTTTATCTTTCAATCAGCAAACTCTACTGAGTATGGTAAGTAAGTTATGAATACAGATTTTTTATTTTTAATTTCGCTCTTAATTATATTGAGCAATATATACCTGCTGGGAACCAGTCGGCTCGGGGCAATGATCCGAGCAATCGGGGCTCAAGGTATGCTACTGAGCGTGTTGCCGCTGTTGCTGTTAACTCAACAGACGACGATGGAAATCGGTCATGTTATTCTGCTTGCGACCCTCAGCCTCATCATTAAGGGCTATATTATTCCTAACTATCTTGAAAAAATCATTCATAAAGTCAAAGTTAAGCGTGAATTGAATCCTTACGTCGGCTATGTTTCATCAGTTTTATTTGGGCTCGTTGTCTCTTATGCTTCATTCGCGCTACTAAGGCACATGCCCTTTTATGCATTGGTGGTTTCCCCAATTCATGCGGCGACAGCGATGGCATCAATCCTTATCGGCACCTTTCTTATTGCATCAAGAAGAAATGTGCTGGCACAGATTATCGGGTTTCTGGTCTTTGAGAATGCCGGTTTTATCCTCGGCATCTCCATCGCTGCCAGCCAGCCGCTGTTTATTGAAATAGGCATTCTGTTTGATCTAGTTGCCGGCGTCGTTATTATGGGGGCAACGATGCGCTTTATCCATGCGCACTTTAATTCGATAAGTGTTAATACTTTGGAGAGGTTAAGTAAATGATATCACCGATACTTATATTAATTTTAATTACGCTGGTGTTCGCTGGTGGCTGCGCGGCTGTTTTTCGCTTCAAGAGCCATAAAGCAATTATGCTGGTGCCGGTTGTTACCTCGCTGGTGGTTTCGGTGCTCGCGGGCTTTTGGGGTTTGAAACTTTATCAAGAGGGACCTTTCCTCTTTTTTTACGGTCAGATGATTATCGATTCACTGGCTATTTTTCATATTATTCTGGTAAATATTCTCTTTACGGCAAGCTCTGCATACATGATAGACTACTTTAAGAAAATAAATACCTACGATAAAAAACCGATGTTTTACCGAAAACGTTATGTCGCTCTATGGCTGGCTTTTCACGCGATGTTACTGCTCGTGCTGGTTTCAAACAATATCGGCTTGATCTGGATTGCACTTGAATCGACAACGCTTGTTTCGTCATTTTTGATTTTATCCGAAAAAAATTCGCTTTCCGTTGAAGCAATGTGGAAATATCTGCTGGTCTGTTCCATCGGCATCGCATTGGCCTTTATCGGTACCGTATTGGTGATTGCCACTGCTCATGCGCTACCATCAAATGATGCGGTTTATACCTTCAGCGAACTGCAACTTAATGCTTCAAAGCTTGATCCGTCGCTGATGCTTTTTGCCTTTATCTTTATCGTTGTGGGATTCGGCACTAAAGCGGGACTGGCACCGATGCATACTTGGTTGCCCGATGCTCATAGTCAAGCTCCAAGTCCGGTATCCGCACTGTTTTCCGGTGTCATGCTCAACTGCGCCCTGTTTGCGATAATGCGTTACCTGCCAATTGTTGATACCGCAGGCGGTAGTGGCTACGCTCATTCAATCTTGCTTTTCTTCGGTTTTACTTCAATTACCATTGCAATGGTTTTTATTCCGATTCAACGTGACCTAAAACGACTCCTCGCCTATTGCAGTGTCGAGCATATTGGAATTATTGCCCTTTGTGTTGGCTTGGGTGGTTTCGGCTCTGTTGTCGCGCTATTTCAGACCTTAAATCATTCGCTGGCTAAAATGCTCGCCTTTTTCTCAGCCGGGTCAATTATCAATCATTACGGTACTAGAGAGATGAAAAACATTGCCGGTGTGCTAAAACGGATGCCGCTCTGGGGTATTGCTTTTTTGATCTCAATGTTTGTTTTAATCGGGATCGCCCCTTCATCAATCTTCCTCAGTGAATTTATGCTGGTGCGAACCGCATTTACCAATGGCAACTATATTACTCTGGCCTTTTTCCTTATCGGTGCGCTGGTGATTTTCATTCCAATGCTTAAGTTTACCCTTGATATTGCCTATGGCAAAACGGATGAAGCGATTAAGCCTTACACGCAAAAGGTTTCACTGTGGAATAAAATTATTATTATGAGCTGTTTTCTAGAATTTATTATATTTGGTCTGTGGCTACCGGAGCCATTAATGCATTTTCTTAAGAGTGCTGCTTCCATCATTGAACATGGCATAAAACTATGAAACAAGAAAAAATATCATCAAAATTTAATCGCAATCGAACTGCTTATCTCGAAAATATAGTAGAGCTCGATGATGTTGCCTTCAGAAAAAAGGTCTTATTGTTGCTTAAAATCAGGCGGCGGCTGATTGCCCTTTTTGCGATGCCGGATCGCAGGAAAATTGTTAAAATCTATATTATTATCGCAGACGACGCGAAAAGCGAATTACAGATTTTTTCATTCAGACCGGTTAATAACGCCTTTAAATCATTTACCCCTGAATTGCCGCAGTTTTACCTTTTTGAACGTGAAATATATGAACAAAACGGTATTATGCCACTCGGTCATCCCTGCATCAAACCGGTTCGTTTTGAACGCGTCACCAAGAAAACCAAATATAATGATATCGGCGAAATGGATTACTTCCGCATTGATAGTAATGAGATCCATCAGGTCGCGGTCGGTCCAGTGCATGCCGGCATTATCGAACCGGGACACTTTAGATTCCAATGTCATGGTGAAATCGTTCACCATCTGGAGATTTCTCTCGGTTATCAGCATCGCGGCATCGAGAAACAGCTTGTCGGCGGCCCCTATAAAACAACCCCGCATCAAATAGAGGCTGTCGCCGGAGATTCATCTATTGCTCATTCTATTGCTTACTGCCGGGTGCTTGAACGCCTGACTGAAACAACTATTCTCGCCAATTCTCAAAAAATTCGTGGCATAGCTCTAGAATTGGAACGCTGTGCGAATCATATTGGTGACCTCGGCGCGCTGGCGGGTGATATTGGCTACTTGCCCACGATGTCATATTGTGGTAGAATACGCGGTGACTTCCTGAATATAACTGCCCTACTATGTGGTAACCGTTTTGGCCGAGGCTTGATTCGACCTGGTGGTGTTACCTGTTCCATGGATATCGATCTTATCCAAGAGCTGAGAAAACGTATCGCAATTGGGAAAAAAGATTTTATCAGCGCGACCGCATTGCTCTGGGAATCATACTCTGTTCTCGCCAGATTTGAAGGCACCGGAGTCGTGCCCCGAGAAACGGCTCAGAAACTGGGGATGGTAGGGGTTGCCGCCCGGGCGAGTGGCGTTATTTCTGATGCCAGAATAAATCATTCAACCGGCATCTATAGAAAATTAAAGCTTAAACTTATTACTGCTGATTCCGGCGATGTCTTTGCGCGGGCACGGGTTAGATGGTATGAAGTTATTGAATCAATTTATTTTATTGATAAACTCCTGATGGAATTGGAGCTGGGCGCGGATAAAGTAGTGGTGCCTGATAATATGCAGCCTGAAACAATTTGTCTGGCTCTGGAAGAGGGCTGGCGCGGCGAGGTCTGTCATATTGGGGTCACTGATGAACAGGGTAAATTCCAAAAATATAAAATAATTGATCCATCATTTCATAATTGGTACGGCTTGGCAGTCGCACTCCGCGGCGAACAGATCTCTGATTTCCCACTCTGCAATAAAAGTTTTAATCTTTCATACTGTGGCTTCGATCTATAAATAGGTAAATTTATGCTTAATGTTTTAAAAACCAGAATATTTCAAAAATATCGGACCAGCAAATATCCGGAAGATATACCGGAAATGCCGGATCTATACAAAGGCATGCCGCAAATTAACGGTTCACACTGCCTTGACAGTTGTCGCGATTGTCTTGACATCTGTCCGGTTGACGCTATTACTAAAACCGCCGACAAAGGGCTGAGCATTGACCTGGGTAAATGTATCTTTTGCGGAGAATGTGCATATCTCTGTCGCCATGAGGTTATAACGTTCGGTCATGAACATCGGATGACTGTCACTGAACGCTCTGAGCTCATAATCAGTAGTGACAGTGAATTTAAACATGCGGAGTCAGTTAAAAATGAACTGCTCCGAATCTTTAAACGCTCCTTTCGGCTGCGTCAGGTCAGTGCAGGAGGCTGTAATGCCTGTGAGGCTGATATTAATGTATTGGACACCATAGGATTTGATTTGAGCCGTTTTGGGATCAGTTTTGTCGCGTCACCGCGCCATGCCGACGGCCTGCTCGTCACTGGACCAGTAACCAAAAATATGGAAGTAGCGTTACTAAAAACCTACGAAGCGATTCCTGCCCCTAAAATTGTGATCGCGGTTGGTGCCTGTGCCGTTTCCGGTGGATTATTTGAGAACCACGCTGAAACCTATAAAGGTGTCGCTGACCTTATTCCGGTGGATTTTTATGTTCCGGGCTGTCCACCGCATCCATTGACCATACTCGATGGCCTTTTGACCGTTATTAAGCGCAATGCCACTATAAAGTAAAAAAACACGCCCAGAGGACGGGGGGGGGTCAGGCTTTAATAAAAATCTTGCCCATCTTGTTTAGCCCGTCTGAAAAACGGTACCCCGAGGGGATTATAGTTTTTTGCCGACTATTTTTTGAATAAAATATCTCGGTCTAGCGCGGACATCATGATAAATGCGTCCGATATATTCACCTAGCAAGCCCATACCAATCATCTGAACTCCCATGAAAACAAACAGGATAGCGAACAGGGTAAAAATTCCACCTTCACTCCAGTCACCATGTGCGATCAGCCGCATAATAAAAATATAAATTGCCAATACGATTCCGGCCGCTGACATACAGCCACCAGCAAAACTTAACATTCGTAGCGGTGCGGTAGTCATGCAGGTTAATAGATTAAACTGAAGATTAATCAATGATAATAGTGAATACTTGGAATCACCCGCGGCCCGTTCACTGTGTTTCACATCAATTTCAGCAGTATTACGAGCAAAACTGTTTCCCAATACCGGAATAAAGGTGCTGCGTTCATGACACTCAAGCATGGCAGCGACAATATGGCGTCGGTAGGCTCTGAGCATACAACCGTAATCTTTCATTTTGATGCCAGTGGCGTGCTGGGTTGCCCGATTGACAATAAAAGAGGCGACACGGCGAAATAGAGAATCCTGGCGATTTTCACGCACTGTTCCAATTACATCAAAACCCTTTTCTGCTTCAATTACCAGTTTAGGTATCTCTTCCGGTGGATTCTGCAGATCCGCGTCAATTGTGACAGTTAAATCACCTTCGACGATTGAAAATCCAGCCATAATCGCGGCATGTTGTCCATAGTTACGGTTAAGGATACAACCGATAACTTCGCCGGGATTGTCGGTTGCGAACTGCTGAATAATGTTAGCTGAATTATCTTGGCTGCCGTCATCCGTCAGAATAATTTCAAACTGTTTATTCAGTGAACGGCAGGCATCCAGCGTGCGCTGAATAAACTCTTTTAGACATGCCTCTTCATTAAATACCGGAACCACTACCGAAACTTTTTTTATTTCATCATATTCAAACATATTTTATCACCTTTATCTATTTCATCACATCTTTAATTGCCGTAATAACATCGTCAATATCCTGTTCAGTCATTGCCGGAAAGAGCGGTAAAGAACATATCCGGTCTGAATTCCAGACGGTATTGGGCAGTGCGCCTTCAGTTAAAGGCATATTTTCACGATAATATTTCTGCAAATGTACTGCACGGAAATGGAGTCCGATACCAATATTGCGTTTTTTCATTGCCTCAATAAATGCGTCACGGTCAAGCTTATCGGATACAATTCTGACAATAAAAAGGTGCCAGGCATGTTTAAATTCATACTTAGGCAGGGCTAATGGTAACAGTTCGTCAATTCCAGCAAGTTTTTCCAGGTAGAGCTTGGCGAGTTCAGTGCGCCGGGCATTAAAGCGGTCAAGCTCGGCGAGCTGCTTGACTCCGATTACAGCCGCAATATCACTCATATTATATTTATAGCCGGGCGTTAAAACTTCTGCCTGTGGTGAACGCCCCTGGGTATTGCGGTCAAAGGCGTCGACACCAAGACCATGAAATTTAAGCTGTTTGATCTTAGCTGCCAGCTCATCGTCATCCGTGGTAAACATCCCACCTTCACCGGTGGTAATATTTTTTATCGGATGAAATGAATAGATTGCGGCTAGACTTTGTCCGATATGTCGCCCTTTGTAAGCGGTGCCGATGGCATGTGCTGCATCTTCAACGACCGGAATACCATATTCATCGGTGACCGCCTTGATGCCATCAAGATCGGCGGCAGCACCGGCATAATGTACCGGAATGATTAATTTTGTCCGCGCCGACATGACTGCTTTTACCGATTCCGGGGTGATCATCAAGGTATCACGGTCAACATCGGCAAAGACTGGGGTTGCGCCTGACAACGTAATCAAGTTAATAGTTGAAACCCAGGTTAAAGATGGGGTGATAACCTCATCGCCCGGGCCAATGTCAAGGGCTTTCAGCAAGATATGCATACCGGCGGTTGCCGATGCCAGTGCTATCGCATGTTTACTGTCGGTATATTGGCAGATTGCAGTTTCGAATTTGCTGCAGTTTGGTCCGGTGGTGATCCAGCCGGAACGCAAGACATCACCGACAGCGCTAATCGTCGCTTCATTGATTGACGGTTTCGAAAACGGTAAAAATTTATCTCTTGTTTTCATGGTATATTCTCATTAAAATATTTATTAAATAATTCTGTCATCTTTCCGGTCACGGCTGGCTATTCTGCGGATTAAATTTTTCCTGGCACGCCAGCCAACCTTCGCGACCCGGAAAGTTTTTTGGAACTATAGTTTCAGATTTAAACTGTTTTGCCGTATCAACGATGTTACCCAACGGGACAAATTCATAACCTTTAGCAGTGGCGTTCTGGACAAAATTTTCAAACATCGCACTGCACTTGCCACCTTCAGCTTCAGCATGAATAGTCAGCACTTTGAGTTGTTCAGGCTGTAGCAACGACAACATATAGTCATTATAGTTTTCATTGTTAATTCCGTTACTGCCGATAACTTCATCATAGGTTGGCAGGGTAACCGGTACTTGAACTGTTTTTAATACCTGGTCAGCTACTTGTGGGTAAAATATAGAATATCCTCGACAGTCACTGTTATATTTAAAGCCGAAGCTCTCCTTAACCTGCAAGACCTTATCGTTACAACGCCAGCCGGGAACCGCTGACGCAGTCGGCGGATTCCCGGTAATATTGATTAAAGTTTCGATCCCGCGCTCTATTATGTCCTTAATTTCAGCAATTGACAGTTGCTCTATTTTCGACTGTTCACGATGATGATCCCAGGCGTGCAGACCGATTTCATGACCATTTTCAGCTGTAGCCTTGATAATATGCCCCAGGCGTTTGCCTATCTGCGGTCCCGGCCACATGGTGCCCATCAGAATAATTTCCGATCCATAAAGACCGACAGCATTACTGCGCAACATCTTCCAGAGAAAGGTCGGGTTTAAGAGACGCCACAGATGACGTCCCATATTATCTGGACCGACGGAGAAGAAAAACGATGCTTCGATGTCATATTTTTTAAAAATCCGGCAGAGTTCAGGTACACCTTGTTTGGTGCCGCGATAGGTGTCGACATCAACTCGTAAACCAATTTTCATCATAACCTTATTCATTTTTACCTAGATGCGATTCCACGCTATTTAAACCTAATAGAAATTGTATTTCCTACTTAACGTCTGAACGAAAACGCTGTGTAAATGCGTCACTTTGTCGGAGTTCACGGCTTTAGCGTGTTTTTGAGCGTATTATTTTGTACGCTAAAGCTGTGAACTCTAACAAAAGTATCGTTTTCGTTCAGTCACTACTTATTTGATGTTCGACGTTCCGACGAAGTCAGTTTTGTTCTTTTATCGCCAACGATGACCAATATCACCGATTTTTTAATTTTAAAACTCTTAAGTACGTTGTAATCGGTAACATTTTCTAGCTTATTCAGTCTTTTCTGGTGGGTAATAACAATAGTTTTATTTGTCTGATCAGCCAATTTTTCTTGAAGCCAATCAACTGAACGGTTAGCCTCCACTCGACGTTTTAAATAAAAAACTGCTGCTCCACTAAGCCGCTCTTTGGGGCTATACAGAACAACCTGCTTACCCGGTTCTTTTTCAAAATCAGTGCAATATTTGAATAAATTTTCATATGAACGTTTACTTGCGATTTCAGCACGTATGGTCATGTCGAAAGTAATAAAGACAATCGTCAGAGCCAGCACAAATCCGAGCAGAATCCGGGACAAATTTTTCCGGTAAAGTGAATTAATGGTAAAAAGGCCGATTGCAATACCAACCGCAGCGAGAATTAGAGTTACAAGCCTGATGTCATTGTAGTAGATATTAATTCCCAGGATGACAACAGGGAAAACCAGTGCCGTAATTGATAGCAGAACAGTTGCGTACTTAATAATTTTTGCTTGCTCCAGTTTCCACGGGAGACTGAATTTATTTTCGAAAAAATCACCGAGCATAAACCCGATCATCAGAGCCTCGGCGGCATAAAGCGGCAAGACATAAACTTGACGTTTGCCTGCCGATATCGTCAGCAATAGATATGGGATAGCGAGCCAACAAAGCATATAAAGGAATGGGTAGGCCGTCTTGTTGGCTGAAACACGTTCATGTTTCCAAAATTTCAAGCAACTATAAACGAAAGCAAAGGGGAGCAGGACGGTCCATGGTTGAAGCTGCCCGGGTAATTTAAGCAGATAATAATAAAATGGTTCAATATGTTCGGCATGACCACCGGAAAAGCGACCAAAGTTATTTGTCCAGACTACGGTATAAAAGGCATCGTAACCCGACTGCTCATAGAGCATCCAGAGCCAAATTCCGACTGGAATAAAACAGAGTAAAGCGGCTGCGGCAAACCAGATCCAGTCTGCTGGCGCAAGTTTCCGATTGCTGAGGTCGCGAAAAAAGAGCCATGCCCCAACTGCGACTGCTGGAATCGCCAACCCGACTAATCCTTTGGAAAACAGTGCCCCGCCCAGACTCAGGGTAAGCGCCAGGAGCCACCATAATTTGTATTTAAACTTTTCAGACTGTGACAATTGGTAAAAAGTCCAAAACGCAAAAATTATAAAAGCCGCTAACATTATATCAATCATACATTTGCGCCCGCCATTCCAGTATTGGGCTGAAGTCGCCAGCACCAAGCCGGAAATAAATGCGGTCAGACCAGATGCCCCCATGTTGCGTGCCAGCATGAAAAGTGCCAGTACCCCCAGCAACGCAGAGATTGCCGATGGCAGTTTAGCGGCAAAAGCACTGTGCCCAAACAGCTTCAGACTTAAGCTGTCAGCCCAAAGATAGAGTGGCGGTTTCTCCAGAAATGGCTTACTATTCAATGCCGGTTCAGTCCAATTCCCGTAGATTGCCGTTTCAGCAGCAATTCCGGCGACTCGCGGTTCATCCGAACCATACAGCTGCCGACTGTTCAGACCAACAAAAAATAGTATTGCCGCAAAGAGGACAAGCAGCCAGAAAAAGGTTCGACTACTCATAGAGTTGACATATTCACGAAACTGTTCAATTGGCTCAGTCATTCAGTTCAAACTCTCCTGACGCACATGCTTCCTGTATAAAGAAATTCAAGGTTGTTTCAATCGACTGTTCAAGCTCAATCTCAGGGGTCCAGTCAAGTAGACGTTTGGCATTTTTGATGCTGGGTGTACGATGTTGAACATCCTGATACCCTTTACCATAGAAGGCACCGCTTTCAACTATCATATAGCCGGCAAATGGTGGGAATTTATCCCGCAGAGGATGGTTGTCAAATTTTCCCACCAAAGTTTCTGCCATGCTTTTGATACTGGCCTCATTGTCCGGATTGCCGATATTGATAATCCGACTATCACATTTGCCGTCTTTGTTTTCAATGATTCTGAATAGAGCTTCAATCCCTTCAGTGACATCAACAAAACAGCGTTTCTGTTCACCACCGTCAACGAGCTGAATGGGGGAGCCCTGAACCAAGTTGAGAATCAACTGCGTAATAGCTCTGGAACTGCCGATTCTGGCTGAAGTCAGACTGTCAAGTTTGGGGCCGATCCAATTAAAGGGACGGAACAGGGTAAATTTGAGCCCTTTAGTGCCATAAGCCCAGATTACACGGTCAAGCAGCTGTTTACTAGACGAATATATCCAGCGCTGCATCTTGATAGGGCCAGTGATAAGTTTAGAATTTTCTTCATCAAAATTATCATCTTCACACATGCCATAAACTTCTGACGTCGATGGGAAAATAACCCGTTTATTATATTTGAAACAGTAACGGACAATGCGCAGGTTTTCCTCAAAATCAAGTTCAAATACCCGTAATGGGTTACGGGTATATTCAATTGGGGTTGCAATTGCCACCAGCGGTAACACAATATCACATTTGCGAATATGGTATTCAATCCACTCGCGATGAATGGCAATGTCGCCTTCACGGAAATGGAAATCTGGGTGGCCAAGAATATTTGAGATATAATTAGAGCGTAGATCAAGACCATAAACTTCATAGTTGCCACTCGCTAAGAGGCGTTCACTGAGAGCACTGCCGATAAAACCGTTGACCCCCAAGATAAGCACACTTTTCTTACGGTTTGATTCTTGGATAACCTTTAAGTTACCACTGAAGAGCATATTGGCGGTGATTTTAGCCTCATCTGCAAACTGCGTGCCACTAAGCATCACCCCAGCTTCCAGCTGGGCTGAATTGACCTTGATAGCACCGGTACCACAGGCTATCGTCAATGGCTTGGTTGACAAAATAGTTCCAGGCTTGCCATTGACGTCATCAATCGGCGATACAGACCAGAAGATAGATTTACGATCCCCCATGTGGCTGAATGCCCCCGGATAGGGACGGGTTACAGCTCGTACTAAATTATAAATTTCCTGTGCCGGTCTGTTCCAGTCAATCGCACCGTCGGCTGGTTTGCGTCCACCATAATATGATGATTTAGTCTCATCCTGTGCTACCCGTTCTGCCGTGCCAGCTTTAATCTGCGGCAATATACGATCAAGCATCTTGTCGGACGCCGCAGTTGCTTTAAGGTGTAAACTTTTGGCGGTTTCATCATCAGCGATGGCAATACGCTCTTGATCCACAATATCACCGTCATCCGGGCGTGGTGTCATATAGTGCAGCGTAACGCCGGTTTCGGTTTCACCGTTAACTAATACCCAGTTAATTGGTGCACGTCCCCGGTAGACCGGTAGCAGTGAACCATGCAGATTTAGACAACCGGTTGCTGGGATGTCCAGAATTGCCGATTTGAGCATGTCACGGTAGTAAAATGAGAAAATTACTTCAGGCTGCATGGCCTTGATTCTTTCAACCCAAACCGGATGATTAACATCTTCCGGGGCAAAAATCGGTAACTCGTTCTCACAGGCAAGTTCAGCTACTGAATCAAACCAGATATTTTCGTCCGGGTCATCTTTATGGGTGAATACCGCTTGAATTTCAAAACCATGTTTCAAGAGGGCTTTGATGCCGGCGCAACCAATATTATTATAGGCAAAAACAATACATTTCATAAAAAATCTCCAAAATTTAATAGCAGAATCGTAATCCTGCCTAATTATATCAATTTATTGGTCTTTCTGTTAGACTCTATTCAAAAAAAATGCGCAAATTTAGCGTCATATTCTATAATATAAGTCTATAAAACAGAACCAAATTGACATTCAAGCAACTAAGATAGTAGGTTTTTATTAAATAATTCTTAAATGAATATTAAAAAAATTTAATATTACAGTTATATTGGGGCATTTGGTAAACAAAACGATAAGCATAAAATAATAATGATAATCGGAGCGCTACTGGTGCTGCATGTAATCGCTTTTTCAATTATGCCGCTTCCTGATTCCTCGGAGGAGAGATATGCGACAATCGCCAAACATATGGCGGCAACTGGTAATTATATTATGCCCCAAATATTGATAAAAGGAAAGCATATTCAATGTTAGCGGTCACCCAAAGTGTACCACGGTGACCACCGACGATTCAGACGGTAAAAGTCTTTGTGAACCATTCAGAAGCATTATTGAAAAGTGGCTGAATCGCGTTTAGTCAGGTGCAAAGAACATTATTAATCCGGGAATAAAGGTTGAGTAAAGTTCCAGTTGACCGCCGCAGTGCTTGCATTTCATTGCCGGTCTGGCTACGGGGATATATTCCGGTATTTTAATCAGACCGTCGTGTGCTTTCTGAACTGCTGCAACAATGGTTTCGACTGCTGTTTTACAACCTGCGCCCATGAAGCCGTAGTAACGTATTTTCATAAAACCGGATGGCAGTACATGTTGCAGAAAACGCCTGATAAATTCCATAACATCAAGCGTCATAATTCGCCACCTGGCGCTTTTCTTTTTCCGGTATCTGAAAGTAACCTGCCGGTTCTTAATACTGATTATCCGGCTGTTGCTTATTCCGGCACGGAAAACATAAGGGGCAAGATATTTTACCGGCCCGGCTCCGCCGGCAGCGATATACTGCGAGTTGACATTCCAGGCGATTTTCCAGACTTCAGGATTAAAAAAAAATCGTTTTTTACTATTTTCGAGTCAATTATTTCATTTTTGTACAGTTTACCATGATCCAAGCAACGATTCAATAGCAAACTAATTTTTCAATTCAAGAGGAAATTATAGATGAATGCATTCAACAATAGTTCATGCTTGAAAATCTGTATCAAGACAGTAAATTACAGCCATAAGAAGTAATATTTCAACGATAGAAGCAATATACAAAGACGAAACCAGGAGATTAATGAATGAAAATCATTTTTGTCTGCACCGGTAACACCTGTCGCAGTCCAATGTGCGATGGCTACTTCAAAAAACTTTGCCATGAAGCAACGCGTCATGATATAACGGTTGAATCAGCTGGAACAGCTGCTTGGGACGGCGGAGGAGCATCACGTAATTCCGTTGCCGTCATGAAGTCAAACGGAGTAGATTTGAATGATTTTGCCAGTAGCCGTTTAACCCCTGAACGTATTGATACAGCCGACATATTAATTTGCATGACTAACTCACACCGGGCATATATTGGACAGATCAATCCAGAAGCACTTAAGAAAACCTACCTGCTGCTTGATTTCAACTATTCAACATCAGGCAATGATATATCAGATCCATTCGGCGGGCCACGTGAGCTCTATTCACTATGTTTTGATGATATGAAGCAGGCACTGGAGAACCTCTTCCTTGATATTGATAAAATCGGCAGCTAAGAACTCACAAAAAACAGATTGGAGTGATTATTTTTAAAGAGCAATTCTACTCTTCATACTCTTCTTCGTCATCATCCAGCGCAAAGTCATCATCAGTTTTTGCAAACTCTTCAAGCTGTTTGGATACTGATTCATGACATGAACATGGCGTTGCATTGTCACCAAAAGCTCTCTCCAAACCACCGTCAATACAACGGTTACACCAGATACTGGCACAACTTGTGCATTCCTGCCTGCCCCAGTCCTTATAAAAGCTGTTCAACAACGCGGCTTTCTCAGGACTTTCGATTCCCAATTCACGATATATATCACGCCAACCAGTAACATTTTTCATACCGATTTCCATTTGCGGCTTTGCCGCCCAGGCGATCATAATACCATTCTGATGACACATCTCCAACATTTCCTGACGAGACAGCAAAGTTTTACCACACAATGCACATGAGTTCGAATATTCAAGACGCTTGAGTTGAACATCAACAGCCTGTTTGGTGCTGCCAATCGAACTGTTCTGCGCAATATAATCCAAAACACCAGCATCAGTTATCTGGTTAACAGCTTCACGCTGAGTGATTTCACTCGGACCATTGATGGCGAGTTCAGCCAACGCATCCTGATCAGTCAGTTTATAAACCGCCATCCGGCGCGACTCTTCATACGGATCATTCATCGCAATATAAGCAAGATGTTTCTGGTCAGAAATTTTTGCGATAATCAAGCCACGGATATTACCATCCTGCTCTTTGCGGAGAATCTTCATCAAAACAACGGCATCAGAAAGTTTCCTCGTCGCAGCAGATCGTAAAGTAGGATTTTTCGCAGTCAGAGCAATTTTAGTCAAGACTTTCTCGTAACGCAGTAAACTGATAGCCTTTTCACGAACCGAAAGACTTCTATCATGCTGAGCTATTTCTGCCAAGGTCGCCTGATCGGTAACTTTTTCCACTGCCTTACTTCGTACAGTATAACTCGGATCAGTCAATGCAATTTTATTAATAATCTTTAAATCCTGCAATGTGTCGATAGCTTCCAATCGCACCTTTTCACTACTATTCTTCCATTTTGGTCTTATAAAATCCAAAATACTCATGATGCTCCTCCGGTCAATAATAATTTATGCGCCGGCCCAGCCATGATCTCCTCTAATAAAGATCCACAAACCGGACAAAATGAATAACCTATTCTCTGAAATCTGTTGAATAGAAAATATATACTTATAAAAGAATAAAGCATCAAAACAACATAATGTCAACCTTTTAAATAAATTTAATTTATCGTATCCCACCACAGCAATCAATATCGTCGTCAATAGGCAAACTGTAAGAAAAATTTCACCACCTGTGATCAAGAAAAACAGATCCACATTAAACGTAAAATAACTGGCTTTTATATGAGACGGTTAGGCTTAGTTGTGTTATATTAGAATTCATGCTAATTTGAAAAATGGAAAAGTTTACTATGCATAGTTTTTTTTGTGAAAATATATCGGCATCAGGCGAACAGGTGGAATTATCTGAACGGGATGCCAAGCACCTGTTCAGGACATTACGCGGGCACGCTGGCGATACAGTTAAATTAATGGACGGTCGCGGTAAATTAGCACTTGCAATCATTATGCCGAATAAAAAACTCAAATTGACCAAAGTTTCAACTAAACCTGACCCGGCAATAAAACTACACCTGTTTATCGCCCCACCGCGCCGCCATAAGATGGATAGTTTACTGAAACAGTGCGCCGAAATTGGCATCTGGGAAATAACTCCGATAATAACCGAACGCGCTGTAGCTCTGCCGAATAAAAAAAATGATAGCGGTGACCGTTGGCAAACATTGCTCATAGAAGGCTGTAAACAATCAGAAAATCCATTCCTGCCACAAATAGACGAAGCAATATCATTGATTGATGCCCTAAATAGCATTAACAGAGAAACCACTGCCATATTCTTCGGAGAAACCCCACGCTATGCCAACGGCACCCAACTAAAGCTACATAACCGTAGAAATATTGCCTGGTTTGTCGGGCCGGAAGGCGGTTTTACCGATAGCGAACGCCAAC
Organism: Victivallaceae bacterium; assembly: GCA_021647315.1. Lineage (GTDB taxonomy): Bacteria > Verrucomicrobiota > Lentisphaeria > Victivallales > Victivallaceae > JAKIUY01. The sequence goes on along the minus strand of JAKIUY010000001.1, from coordinate 98,762 downwards.
TGCTACACAATAATGGCGCAGAACCCTTCTCTTTCGGAGCCTGGATTTTACGAGTAGAAACCGCCGCCATCTGTGGTGCCGCCATCCTGCTCCGCGCCCAGTAAAGCGAGATGATAAAATCTAATCTTCATTAGTGAACACTAATCTTGTAGACTTAAGGTTCATGCTTTGCGTGTTTTTCAACAGGCGAACGAGGCTGACCGTAGTGTCAGCAATGAGCACAGCGAGTGGCAATAACTGCAGGATTATTTTTATTTTTTTAGTCCCGTGGGGACGGCTTAATCGTAGCCACGGGTACAACCCGTGGTTTATCGTTACAAATAATTACCGTGCCGTAGGTACGGCTCAGAAAATACCACCGTAATGGATAAATTGTAAATATATTTTGATTTGCTCTATTTTGAATCTGTGAAATTCGGAGAAAGTAACAGATTACCATTATCGTCACGAATAATATTTACCGGCTCATTGTATGCCTCCATGATATGTTCCGGTTTAATCACTGTATCAGGTGTGCCGTCGGCAATAATTTTACCATCTTTCATCAAAGTGAGACGTTGACAGTAGTGGGCTGCCAATTGAATATCATGCGAAATAATCATAATAGTCAATTTTTTGTCTCGGTTGAGTTGCCGCAATAGCCGCATCAGACTATTACCATGTCCGAGATCAAGCGAAGAGGTCGGTTCATCCAGCAAGAGCACTTTCGGCTCCTGGGCCAAGGCGGCCGCAATGACCGTCCGCTGCTGTTCACCGCCACTTAAACAGTTGAATTGCTGTTCACGCAAAGCGGTAACATCCATGACATCCATGGCATATTCAATCTGAGTTTTATCATCTTTACTCAATATCGCAAAACGTGACAGGCGCGAAATCCGTCCCATCGCCACCAGTTGATAAACGGTATAGGGTAATGCTGAATTGATACTTTGCGGCACGACCGCCATCATACTGGCCCGTTTGCGTAGAGAAAGCTGTTTAAGTGACTTACCATGAAATTCAACCGAACCTGAGAGTGGATTCAGATAGCCAGTCAACAGGTTAAATACGGTGGTTTTCCCTGACCCATTAGGACCGATCAGGGCAGTAAAACTCTCTTCCGCAATCCCGAAATTAAAATTATTTAACAGCAGACTGGTCGAATTATAACCAAAATCAAGTTTATCCGTGGCGAGAATCGTCTTCATACAGCACTCCGCCGTTTACGGTTCAGCGCCCAAAGAAAAAATGGCCCGCCAATCAGCGCAGTAACCACCCCGACCTGAATTTCCTGTTCAGGATAGATTACCTTGGAAAAAACATCACACAGCATCAGGAAGATACCGCCCCCCAAGAGCCCTAACGGGAACAGCCGGCGATGTTCAGCACCAAACAGCCGTCGCAGTACATGTGGAACAATTAGTCCGACAAAACCGATAATACCGGCAAGAGAAACCGCCGCCGCCGCCATCAGCGAAGCAATCGCCAACAGTAAAATAATAACTTTCTGCGGCGATACCCCTAGATTATATGCCATCTCTTCACCCAACGAAATAGCATTTGCCTCACGGCCGAAAATAAACAATACTCCAGTGCCGGCAATAACCGAAATACCGGTCATCCAAAGCAGCCGGGAATCAGCTCCTTGAAGATTTCCCAGCAACCACCAGGTAATACTGTTAAGCGAATCCATGCCGATAGTACTGATAATAAACATCAGAATACTTGAACATACCGTTCCGATAATAATCCCGCTAAGCATAATATTGTTGGTATATTCCAGCCCGGCACCACGGGCAAACAGTAAGACCATTGATAGAGCAATCAACGCGCAGATAAATGCACTGCCCGGAATAGCAAATACTGTCAGACTGTTCAATCCTGTAACAATAGCAATAGCGGCTCCGATCCCGGCACCACCGCTAATGCCCAGAATGTAGGGTTCAGCCAATGGGTTACGCAGTACCGCCTGATAAGCCAGACCGGAAACCGCCAGTGCCCCGCCAACAATAAATGCCGTAATTGCTCTCTGCAGGCGCAACTGCAACAGAGCTTCATTCGCGGGTAAAAATATTTCCAATGGTGAGATAAAATAACTACCGCAACACAATTCCAAGACAAAAGCTGCCGCAAACACAATTAATGCAATAGGAAAAATAATTTTATCTGATGTTTTAATCACCTGCTAAATCCTTTATGCAATTTTGTAGTACTGATTCGATTGTTATTTTTTTCTTTCATAATTTTTTTATTGGGCAATCACAGTCATTATTCGGGAACCCATAAAGGATGCCCCTACGTTTTCCATTTTTTATTGAACATTCCAATGTTCAATGTTGGGCGTTTCACCGTTTCACTGTTTCTTCATTTCCCGGGTAAAAATATTTTTGCAGGGCTGCTATACCGTCCAGCACTCGCGGTCCAAGTCGATAGAGAATATCATTATGACTCTGATAATAAATCCGTTTATTGCGTATTGCATTAAGGATGCGCCAACCGGGACGCTGACATATTTCAGCAATCTTCTCCGGGCTGCTTGCCGGCATGACAATAACCTGCGGTTGCTGTTTCATCACCCACTCCATTGAACAGTTAAAGTAGGAGCGCTCTATTTTCCCGGCAATATTACGTCCACCGGCAATAGTGATCAATTCGTTGATGAATGATTTTCTGCCGACACTCATTAATGGACGATCATAGATCAGCAGCAATACCGTTGGTCGCTCAGCTAATGGTATTTTTTTTGCCGCAATCCTAAAGGCTCTTAGTTTTGAGGTAAATCTTGCAATCTCGTCAGCAGCAGCCTGCTGAAGATTAAGTATTTCGCCAAGTTTTTTTACCGTTAATGGATAATCACTCAAGGTTTTGGCCGGCAGCAGATAAAATTTTATGCCGAGACGCTCAATGTTACTGATGACACCTTTATCTTTAAGCATTGCCGACACTACAACATCCGGCTTGAGCCGCACCAGTTTTTCCAGTGCAGGGCCTTTGTAATCACCGCAAATCGGGATATTTTTAGCCGCATCAGGATAATCACATGCCGACGACCGCCCCACCAGTTTATCCTGTCCACCTAACTTATAAATGGTTTCAGTCAAGCTCGGACTGAGCGAAATGACCCGCAAACGCTCAGCGCAAAATGCAGACAAATCACCCGCAACAATCAGTCCAATAACAATATAGCTGCGTATTAACATAATAACTATCCAGTGATTTTCACTTTTAAAAAGTTCAATAACCGCATAGTATATACCTTACAAGATTAGCATTCAATATTACAGTATAAAATAATAGCAAAAGTTTATTCGTGAAAATGTATTAAGTGATTTATAATGGATATTCAAGGGTTACCAAGGAACAGGTTGAAATTCGCCTCAAATTCATTTAGCATTGAATAGCCCTGGAGTAATACCGGCTCGCCAAATAGGAATTGTATTTGCCTACTATAAATTTCAATCATCGCCGAGAAATTTATCCGGTACCCGGTAATTGCAGATATAATCTTTTATCGCGGCTTTGAGCGGCATTGCTTCACGTTTATAACCCAGTGATTGCAGTTTGCCCATTTCGGCTTTGGTATAGTACTGATAACGGTCACGGATATGATCCGGCATCTCAACATATTCAATCTCAACCTCACGCTCCAGGGCTTCAAAAGCCCCGTCAGCTAACAGCTTCCAGGTTTCCGCCCGACCGCTGCCGATATTGAAAATGCCGCATCCATTGTCATGATTAACCAAAAACAGTATCATATCAACGGCATCTTTGATGTAGAGAAAATCGCGCATCTGTTCACCGTCGGCATATTCTGGTATGTATGATTTGAACAGCTGAAGTTTGCCGGTTTCAGTAATCTGTTCGTATGCCCGGCATACCACGCTGCGCATTTCAGCTTTATGCTGTTCATTTGAACCGAAGACGTTGGAAAATTTCACCCCGGTAATTTTGTCGAATAGATTATTGCGTTTTGCCCAGAGATCGAACATGTGCTTTGAGTAACCATACATATTCATCGGGCGAAGCTCTTCAAGCCGCGCTTCGTCATCATCATAACCGCAACTGCCGTCACCATAGGTGGCACAGCTTGAAGCGTAGAGAAATTTTATACCGTGTTTAACCGCGTAAAGTGCCAGTTCACGGGTATAATGGTAGTTATTGTCAATCAAGTACGAAGCGTCACGTTCAGTAGTGGCAGAACATGCCCCCATGTGAATAATCGCTTCAATCTCGGTATCATCAAAAAAACCGTTATTGAGCTGTTCGCGAAAACAATCTTTTTCCAGATAATCAGCATATTTAAGGGCACGCAGATTTTTCCACTTATCAGCTGTTCCAAGATGATCGACCAACATAATATTTTCGATACCACGCTGGTTCAAACCCCAGACAATTCCACTGCCGATAAGTCCGGCCGCTCCAGTGACAATATACATCATCCATCTCCTCCGAATTGGCGATTATAGGTATTATAACCTTTGCGTTGAATCTGCTTCAGCGGACCGGCGGCTTCTGTCAAAGTAAGCGTCGCCATCACCGAATAGTCAATATCTGAACCATCTTTAGAATCCCAGGTACGTTCGGCAATCAATTCAACCGCCAGCTGCCAACAATGCAATGAACGCATAATTCTAAGTCGCTGGTCTCTGATTGCGCCTTCCTCGATATCATAATTTATTTCATAAGCCCCGCGGGTTTTGCGATCCATAGTTATCGGAAAATCAATCCCGAATCTGAACAGCTGAGTCCGCCCGACATTAAAATTATTGAACATCGTACCGGTATCAAAATTAGACAACGTACTACCCATCGAATAGTTCGACTGCGAGGCGTACTGGTCTTTATAAATATATGAAAAACGAGTCACAACATCCTCAATAATGCGATATTGGATTGATGATTCCCAACGATTTATCCATTTATTTGATATTCCCTTGCGCCCTTCAAGGCGACCGTGACGACTGGTCTTAGCGTTATGATCATTGCTCTGTCCGGTATCAAGCAATAGCGTGGTATCAAAGGTGATGTCCTGATGAGGCGTAAATGTCAAACGAGTACCGAGATCCCCCATTTTCTCAAAGTCATCCTGGGTTTTGAAACGGTAGTCAATGTAGTTTTCCATTGACAGCCAAGTATAGATTCTTTCCGCTCCGAAATCACCGCGACGAGTCTGCAGACGGTTTTTAACCCCTAAACGGACAAAGTTCTGCTCCGTAATCCGGTCTACCTCATCGAAGTAGTAAAGATGATCGCGACTTTCAGACGGATCAGTGACAAAAGTATAATTAACATAAGGTTCCATGATATGGCGAATACCGTCAAGCCGCCAATAGGCACTTTTGACATTCTGCCATGAACGTGAAATTTTTGTGGAAGCCTGAATGCCGAGTTCAGCGATAAACCGCCCTTTGGAACCGCCGTTATCGTCATAATTTTTAACACTTAGACCTGAATTCCCTTCCGGACTGTCGACAATAAACAATGTCGCCACCTCATTAGGCCCCAGGGCTCCTTTGGATGAATTACTATAGGCGGTAAAGCGCACCCCGGCCCGCGGCACGATACTGAGCCAGCCAAGTTTCATCGGATAGTAGAGGAAGTGCAATGAATCAAGTCTACCGGCTTCGTAATCTTCAGGGTCAACAAAATTGCCGGTAGTGCGTGGTTTATCAAAATCACGCCACTTCATTTTATAATACCCCAGAGTCATATCACCCTGATAATAAATATTTTTAAACAATTCCCGGCGCGGAACATTAATACTGAATTCCGGCAGACGTTCAACAGTAGTATAAAAATCATTAACCCGTGCTCTGATATAGAGTGAGGTGGAAAAGCTGTCGCCCTGATATTCAAGTGCCCCGAAGGTTATCGGCTGCGGATATGCAGATGCTTTGTCCTTGAAGAACTCATCACGGAAGTAGATATCGCTGAGCAACTCAAAACGACCGCGGAAATCCAGTCGCGGTGTAATGTGCGTCAAATTGGTTATTCTGAAATTATAACGACCATGTGGTATTTCCATTCGTCTGCTACTGTCATTTTTATAGCGCTGCGTCGGCCGGATGTCGTAAATACTGTAGCCGAAAATATTGGTTTTGGAATTTTCAGTATTAATATCGGTATCCAATCCATAACCAACCCCACGCAATGAATACCAGTCCAGCATTACTTTGGTCAAAATATATGGATCTTCTGATAACTGGAAGCGTTTTGACACAGAAATAAACCCACCCCAGTTTTTGGCATAACCGCCACGAAACTGAAACAACCCCGGACTTTCATCCGGCGGCTTATACATAAACGGCATCCAGAAAACCGGCAACCCCATCACTTTCATTGTAACACCGGTCATAAATACATGATGTTCACCGACATCAGGGTTGTAACCGGAAAATCCAAATTCATTTACGCCGTTACGGGGATATATCTTGGCTGTTGCACAGGACAAACTGTAATGTTCATGGTCGCTTTTAAGATATTCACATGACGTAAGCTTGGCATTCTTGACAATCAGTTCACCGCCCGGTTTACGGATGCCATACTCAGCTTTACACATAAAATTATTGAGTCTCATTTCGAGGTCTTTAAATTCCAGCAGTCCGGTAGTCAGATTACCGCTGATCTTGCTGGCTCGCATCGCATCACCACGTTCATAGACTGTTACCTTAATCGTCTGTCCTCCTACCGGATTGATTATATATTTGTCAATAATAACCATGACATAGGGATTCTGACGCAATTTATCAAGCTGGTCTATCGTCAGCGTGCCTTTGGTAATACGAGTCCGGTATATTCTGATATTACCGACAGCTTCCAAGTCCTTGGTCTCAGTATTGATGATCGCGCTGTCCGCATAAACAGCAAAGTTTTTGTAAGGGATGTAGACATTACCTTTGACGATAATATTCTTGTCAACCACACTCCAGGAATCAGCCCGGGCATTAGCCAGACTTTGCACCCCTGCTTTATCCTTTAAACCGCCGACATCAAAAAAACCTCCTCTGGCAGAGTAACCTGCTGAGACAAGCATGATTAGGCACAAAAACCATCTGCTGCTATTGTTGACCAAAATTACCTCCGTTATCCTGTATATTTTTTGTCTAATAATTTTTCAGTAGCCATGGTATAGTAACCAGCCTGGCTGAGAGTGGCATCAATATCTTCCACCAATTCACCGATGTCACCGATTGCAGTTAACGGCATATCGGGATAGTTCGGAAAAATAACTGTTTTACCGGGAAACTTCGCATCAGCTACACCCTGCAAGCCGTCTTTCAGTACACTCATTCCACCGATGGCAGCCAGTGCTGTAACCGGATCAAGCTCTCCGGCTTCCGCAGCCTGCAACGTCTGACGCAGGTGTTCCGTTTTACTCCCACTTGACCCGATAAATCTGACCCCGTCCTGAGCGATCGCCCGAACATTTAATTCCCCGGATTTACCGGCAGGAATGCCCGCAAAAATATTCATCAAACCATCAGCTTTAAGAAATTTAACGGCAGCGTTTATGACCGGAACAACCGGTACCAGCATCACAATATCATCAAACCCGTCCGGTGCAAATTCACGTACTGCCTGGTCAAATTCAACTGGCGAAGCAAAATCAGCCGGATTCATAGTCTTAAATTCAATCTTGCGTTCGCCCGCTTTAGCCACCAGCTGGCGTTTAACATTCTCGATCCGGTTACTATCCATATCAGTCAGCAGAATCCGTGACGGACCATTGCTGTCCTCTACTGCCAATTGAGTATGCATCTGCCCCATTGCGCCAGCTCCACCGGGTAACCAACAGCTTCCGCCTGGTTTCAGATTAGAACGAACATTGCGATTGTAGGCAGCTGACAGATCAGCACTTCGATTCCCCTGATAAAACCAACCTTCATAATGAATATTGCCAATATCAAATGCCCAGTTTTCATCTGGATAATCACCGATAAAACTAACTATCGCACCGCGGACGCCAAGTTTTCCGACCTCTTCCGCAAATTCGCGTTCACTGCCGGCATCACAAATAAAAATATCCTCAAACTGTCCAGCATCAGGCAACTCTGTTACCACTTTAAATTCACTGTCAGGCAGTTCCTGTTCAAGTAGACTGACTGCCGCCGGGCTGAGGTTTAATACCGTAACTTTTTTCGGAGCGGCTCCGCTGAGTAAAGCTCCAGCAGTATATAGTTGTTCACACCCAACAGGTGCAGCTATCAATACCTGACCAGCATTTTTCGGGGCAGTACGGTTTTCAATCATATAACTGGCTTTAACACAGGTCCAGGGTTCAAGCAACGCAGCAACTGCATTCGGTGTTTCATCGCTCAACGGCAACAAATAACAGCCTTCATCGCCATTCAGAACCCGTTGATCAAGCACACTGTATTGCGCCATGCCACCATCAATTGCGTAACCGTAAGCATAACCCTTACCATTAACATAAATATCAGCCTGAATAATAAACCGCTGGCCAATTTTATATTCATCCTGCAATTTATCACCAACTTTAACCACGGTCATAACAGCTTCATGCCCGGGAATAACCGGATCAGTTTTCAGATCTTCAGAATATACTCTGGGATGTTCTTCACCCGCCCGTATAAGTTTAATATCGGAAAAACAGAGCCCGATAGCATCAATTTTCACTAACAGTTCATTATCGTTAGGCTGTGGGACAGGAACAGTACATGGAGCACTGTTTTTCCCAAGGTTTTCAAGTCCCGCACCAAACAGCGGCCACGCCTGCATGTTTTCCGGGATATCGTAGGTGTTATTCATATAGATGCCTTATAATACTATAGTTACTTGATTGTAATTTTCTTTGAACATAACCGGCTCCGCCGGAATTTCTTAGACAAGATTTTTATTTTATCCTGTTCATCCTGTTCATCCTGTTCATCCTGTCAAAATACCTACCCGAGCGTAGCGACAGATGAAATAATTTTCTATTAAGTTAAATTAAACAAACGGAACAGAGAAAAGCCTTCCATTTCCGTGATACGGAAAATTCAAAAGGCTTTTCGAGTACCGTCAGCCAGCTGAAACCAATAATATGCTACAATTAATGCAAAATTCAAGACTTCACACGCTTTATTATTCATCATTATAGGACAGTTCAAAATGATACTTTATTACTATCATTTTCATTCTCAGGCTGTTAAAAAATGAAAACAGGCACTGAGCACATGACTTAAGGAATTTTTAAGTGACACCGATTTATGATATATCAAAGTCTTCAGTCTTCAACTGCATTTTGAAGACCAATGACCCAAAAGCCTCATGTTAAAATCACAAGAACATAACCGGCTGCGCCGTAACTTTTTAGACAGGATTAACAAAATTGACAAGATTTTTTTACTTTATCCTGTTCATCCTGTCAAAATACAATTTCCTTCTATTTAGATTAAAATATTGTTTCTTAGTAACAAGTCATGTGTTCAGAGGCAACTCTTTTTCATTGTAATAACCCAATGGTCATAATTCCTGACTTGCAAGAATTAGAAATGACACCAAAACAGTTCGCGACCGGGAGGTCGCTCCTTCTATGAGCCCGTTTGTCAAGTCCCAAAGCCTGTTTTTCTCGATTTTTTTGCAATAAAATCCCATTCCTTATTTTGAAAAATCATACCCTCTGGCAAAGCATTCCGCCAGGCAAGCAACTGAATATCAAGCTGAATCGGAATAAATAGTGAGGAGGTACGACGAACGTTTTATGCCGAATCCGGGCTTGATAGTATGGCGGTAGTCTTGACCTGTGAATTCAGGTGAAGATTTGCTAATTTAAGAAGGCGGGAGGCTTCAATCTACAATGACGGTTTTAGCCAAGGAGCGACCCGAGGTGTCCTCCCGCCAAAATCTTATCCGTTCTTCTTTGCTCCTTTTGTTTCTTCGCCTTTTACAATATCTCTGTAAAGTGCAGCCGTTAATTGACGTGCCATAGCAACGATTGCCATTTTTCGTTGCCGTCCTTTCTGTTTTAGCTGCTTCGACCATTTTTTGGTTATTTCAGAATCCGGCTGCCAGTGATACCACAGCCAGGCTAATTGAATTGCTAATCGGCATAACTCAGTATTGCCTTGATCAATTCCTACGGTAAGGTGGTTTGACAGTTGACTTTCACACGTAATTGCGTTAATGTTCAATAAGATGAGCTTTTCCTTTGTTTTGTAAGTTAATAAATTAAAATGAAAAAATATAACTTTGGGAATACTTTTTGCAAAGTGACAACCCGCTAAATAAAACGGGACTAGCTCATGTTATCTACATTCAAGGTGCGGAGCGAATAGAGGTGTCAATTTCTATTTCCACATTAACCCTGAAAGTAGCCGAATAATTTTCGCCTACACGAGCGTAGCGACAGATACAATAATTGCCTCAGGACTCACTCAAAAATAAATGCCGTTTCTCCCCGAAGCTGCATTTTTTATTTAACGTATATAGAAAATTAAAAGAGCCATAGGACTGTTGCCAAAAGCCTACGGCTCAGAGTTTTGATGCGTAGCATCTTGGAGTGCGTAAATTATTTTGCGCTTTTCTGGAAGGCTAAAATAGGCAAATCTAGGTTAAAATTAAGTGTTAACTACTTAAAAACAGTAAAAAGCTGGAGAACGCAATTGCAAATATCAAAAAAACTATTAAATTATCAGTTTATCATTTACTAAATAACATATTGGGCAAGGTTTTAAACCTAACTTTTTATTTTTGCAGTTTGATTTTGGATGGCCTAATCAGGTGGCACCTGAAGGCTAATGCCGCTCCTACGTCGCTACGGAAGCGGAAGTAAAACTTCTTTAACTCTTGCCAAAAACGACAAGACTTTGCGACTAAGCGCCTAAAAACAGGCTGAAATATATCCATTACGGATATAAATTTTATAAGGAATAATATTGTGTCACAGGAAACTTTAAAAAACGAAATAACTCTGAATGTCGAGTCCCCTGAAGCGTGTTTACGCAAACTTGAATTTACCATCAGTGCAGAAACTATGCAAAAAGAGGAAAGCGCAAGCTTGAAAGAGGTTGCCGGCATGGTTGCCATTCCCGGATTCAGAAAAGGCAAAGCACCCGCCGGTATGGTGCGCAGACGCTATGCAGATAAAATCAAAGAAGAAATGTCACGGATGATTATCTCGGCTGCCTTCGAAAAAGCTTCAGCAGATGAAAAACTTGATATCATTTCATACCGTCTGCCGACTCAGGCTGAAATGGATAAGCTTGACACCACAAAAGAGTTCACTTTCACTATTACGTTTGATATTGCGCCGGAAATCAAACTGGCGGAATACAAAGGACTTAAAGTTGATATTTCCGGTGCCGAAGTCGACGAAAAGGCTGTTGATGAAAGAATTACTGAATTCCGCGAAATGTATGCCGAGTTCAAAGATATTGAAACCGCCGCGGAAGCAGGCGATATGCTTGAAGTTGCCTATAGTTCAGATTTCGAACTCCCTGAAGATGCTTCACCTGCACTGAAACGTCAGGTTGAAAGTGAAAAAAACTGGCTTTGGCTCTCAACGCCTGAAACCATCCCCGGTACTGTTGACGCCCTCACCGGCGTAAAACAGGGCGAAGAACGCAATTTTGACGCGGTATACCCTGAAGATTGGCGCGATGCAGAGCTTCAGGGCAAAACAGTTAAATACACCGTAACTGTAGCCAAAGTTCAACGCCGGATGCCACTTGAATCAGATGAAGAACTGTGCAAGAAAATGCAGATCGAAGATCTTGATGCCCTGCGCAAACATATTTCATCTGGTCTCAATTCACAGGCAATAATGGAACAGCGCAATGAGTTGCGTGAGAAAATTTATGATAAAGTAAGCGAGCAGACTAATAATTTCGAGCTGCCGCCATCAGTATTGGCTCAGGAAGTTCAGAAAATGCTCCGCCAACTGGCTTCTGAAGTAAAAGATGAGGCTGCTGCTGAGGAATTTAAAAAAGATATTAAAAGCCATCAGAAAGATGCTGATGAAAAAGCCAAAGCGGCACTCCGGCGGATGTTTATTCTGCGCAAAATAGCTAGAGACGAAGCGATCACTGTCGAAACTGCAGAGGTTAATGCCCAGATTAAAAGCATGAGCGGTTACTATCGCATGAAAGAAAAAGAGCTCCGCGAGCTCCTGGAAAAGAACGGTACGATGGAAGACCTCCAGATGGATGTTCTTTGTTCAAAAGTCGTTGATTTCCTCGCTGACGCAGCTGAAGTTACCGAAAAAAGCGCTTAAAATCAAGTAAAAGAAGGATTAGCTCAGATGAATAAAAATTCAAGTAATTCAGTACTGGTGCCGATGGTTGTCGAACAGACCGGCCACGGCGAACGCGGTTATGATATATACTCACGCTTGCTGAAAGACCGGATTATTCTGCTTGGAACACCGATTGATGACAATGTTGCCAATCTGATTATAGCACAATTGCTCTTTCTGCAATCCGATGACCCTAAAAAAGATATTGATATCTATATTAACAGTCCGGGCGGTTCAATTACAGCCGGTCTGGCAATTTATGATACCATGCAGATTATGTCATGCGACATTAAAACCTACTGCGTTGGCCAAGCTGCCAGCATGGGGGCGGTACTGCTCTGCGCTGGGACCTCGGGTAAACGCTTCGCCCTGCCGAATTCAAGAATCATGATTCATCAGCCATGGGGCGGAACTCAAGGCACCGCAGCGGACATCAGCATCCAGGCACAGGAAATTCTCCGAATGCGTGAAATTCTTAACGCAATTATCGCTCAGCACTCAGGCACCAAGCTGAAGAAAGTTGCGGCTGATACCGAACGTGATTACTTTATGTCGGCCGAAGAAGCCACCGCTTACGGACTGGTTGATAAAGTCGTCACCCCGAAAAAAATCAAAGCTACCAAATAAATTTATGCTGATTAAACTCGAAAACTCAACTCCAGTTTTCGAGCTTTAATCTTTAAAATTATGGAATAAGGAAAGATAAATCCATGGCAAAAGGTAAAAATAACGAACCGCCAATGCAATGTTCATTTTGCGGACGATCATCAAATGATCCGGCTTGTGGACAGATGGTTTCAAGCCCAACCGGCGAATCAATATGCCAGGCGTGTGTCACGCTTTGCAGTGACATCTTCGAAAATGAAGACAAGAAAGACAAGAAAAAGAAGGCAAAAAGTATAGTTCCGGAATTAAAAGTCCCGCTACCGATAGATCTAAAAGAGGGTCTGGACAAATATGTCATTGGTCAGGAACACGCCAAAAAAGTACTCTCAGTCGCGGTTCATAACCACTACAAACGTCTCAAATCACAGCATAACAAATCACTCGGCGGCACTGAATATCAGGATGTCGAGCTGGACAAAAGCAATGTACTGCTGATCGGTCCGACCGGCTCTGGTAAAACCTTGCTGGCCAATACGATGGCACGGATGCTTGATGTCCCGTTCTGTATCTGTGATGCGACTACGATAACCGAAGCCGGTTATGTGGGCGAGGATGTCGAAAACATTATCCTGCGCCTAGTTCAGGCAGCTGATTATGATATTGACCGCGCCCAGATCGGGATTATTTTTGTCGATGAAATCGACAAAATAGGCCGCCGGACTGAAAATGTCTCAATCACCCGCGATGTTTCAGGTGAAGGGGTGCAGCAGGCGCTGTTAAAAATACTGGAAGGCACAGTTGCGAATATTCCACCGAAAGGCGGTCGCAAACATCCGCAGCAGGAATACCTGCAGGTTGATACCTCAAATATTCTCTTTATCTGCGGCGGTGCTTTTATCGGACTGGACAAAATGGTTCAGCGCCGCATCGGCAAACAGATCCTGGGCTTTACCGGGGTTGAGGAAAATGGCAAAAATGCTACTAAAAAGAAATATGCTAAAGCCGGGGTAGGATTTGAACCTGAAGATCTGATTCATTTCGGATTGATTCCAGAATTTGTCGGCCGCCTACCGGTTGTTTCTAACCTGTTACCGCTGAAAAAAGAAGATTTGATCCAAATTCTGACCGAGCCGACCAATGCGCTGATAAAACAGTATCAGAAACTGATGGCAATGGAAAACATCACCCTCACCTTCACTCAAGATGCCCTTGAAGAGCTGGCAGAAGAAGCAGAAACCAAAGGCACCGGTGCCCGAGGTCTGCGTTCAATTCTCGAAGCATTAATGCTTGACATCATGTATGAAGTCCCTTCATCAGGTGATGTTGCCGAATGCAAGATCACAGCTCAAGTAATCAAAGGCGAAAAAAAGCCGGCACTGAAAAAAGTAGTAAAAAAAACAGTGAAAAAGTAGCTTCAAATCTACTACTACAGAGGTAATTGCAAAAGTCCAGCGCGAGCACAATTTTTACTGTTTTGGGCGAGTATATTTTGACGCATTGTGCTTGGATGCATAGTTGCCCAGTATGACAGTACTTTCAGGCTGTCTTTAGTTGCTTATGACAGCGCCACGTGACTTTGAACGTGTCTTACAGCAGCATCTGTCTTACAAAAATTAGACTCCTGCGGTATTATCGAATTAGCATGGTCAATGCTGCGTCAAATGTTCGGTCTAATTCACCATCGGTGCCAATCCATCGCATATCATCCAGAGGAGAATGGTATGCGGTAGTTACATATTCGTTTTTTTCGGTTGGGGAACTCCCCAACATGATACATGGAACCCCCTCACGCATAAAAGCACCAAAATCCGCACCAACAAACCCATTATATTCTTCAGGTGTGATGCGCGGGTCTGACGCAAAAAGTTTGATGGTTTCATCAAGTAAGTTACTGTCTCCTTTTACCTCTATTACGGGATCAGAATTTTTTATCCCTACAACATCAAGATGTAATAGGTATTTAATTTTCAGTAATTCATCAGAATGATGTTTTGCATAATATTTTGAGGTAAATCCACACATATCAAGACCGCCATATTCATGTCCGCCGAATGACATAAAGCGGAATCTGACCGATTCAGGTGGATTTTCGGCAAAATATTCAGCCAGTGCCAACATAACTGCAACTCCCGAAGCATTATCAACCGCAGCTTTGGATATTGGTGCAGCATCAAAGTGGGTAGCAATGATGCATATCGGTGCATCCGCCGGGCCGATTTCCGCTGAAATGTATGAAGTTTTCCCCTGGCGTTGCCTAGCAACAATTTTCAGCTCGGCTATTTCACCTGTTTTAGCCAGTAACAGCTCACCATCTTTCCGGTTGACTGCTGTGCAGGGCAGAGTTGAATCGGGATTGCGAAACATCTTGGTCGCATAGGTCTCTTCCAGGGTACTGATAATGATGACTGCAAGCACCCCGGCAGCTTTAAGTGAGTCGAGCAGGGCATTGCGGAAAAGAACCCCATTTTTGTACACGCTGGTATTCAGGGTGTCTGATTCTTTAATCATGGCAATCTTGCCGGTAACGTCCACAGGAATAGTGGTATCTGCCTGTGGCATTACCTGTATGAGTTCTCCTGCCACATCGCAACCGGGGCTGAACATTTGCGCATCAGAGGCAAAAAGTTTACCAGCAACAATTAGTTCAGTATTCTGATAATCCCAGGCCGGGCAATCAATTTCAGGTCTCTCAACGTTCAATCCCATTTCACGGAACAGGCCTTCAATCCAATCGCCTGCATTTTTTTCACCGTCAGAACCAATCCAGCGATAGCCGATTTCATTTGCTAAGTAAGCACAGCGTTCATAAATATGCATTTATCCATCTCCAATTAGTCTACTGTAGAGGTAGTTTCAAAAGTCCAGCGCGAGCATGATTTTTAGCGAGTATATTTTGATTTTTTAGCGATTGATCATAGCGACAGCTATGTGAATGAGCACAAAATCAAAAGATACCGGCAAAGATCAAAAATTCCCGCAAAGCTTTTTATCATAATTATCCAGTAATCCTGTCAGAATATTCTTCCCGCATTATTCACCGGTATCAATATTAATCGCCTGACGCTGGTGGGTCGGAATATCCAGGTCTTCGCCATTATAGGTGACCGGGGTTGTATTCAGAAAAATACCCTTGGAAATATTTTGTAACGGCAGATCAACTTGAATCAGTTCACTTTGCTGTGGTGTTGAATGGCTTACCGGCTGAACTATAACGGGATGCGGTCTTGGCAGACTAGGCGTTTCCGGTAGCGGAATTTGTTCATCAAACTTCATGGCGATCGCGGTCAACTGAACAGAACCGTTATAACCCGGATCTGTTTTGCTGCCAACAATAATCTTGGCACGCGGGTTAATAAATTTCTCAACACTTTCCAGGGTTTTCTTCATTTCACCCAACTGCAAATCATCACCACCAACCAGAATCAAGAGCACGGCATCGGCATTTTCGAGGTGTTTAATACCACCCATAAACGGTGATGCGAGCATTCTTTCAAGTGCTAGGTGACAACGATCCAGGCTATCACTTTCCGCGGCAATCCCTACTCCGACTGCACACACACCTTTGCGGCGACTGATAATTGACTGAAAATCCGGCAGATCTGCGGCAAATAAATTTTTACAGCGCATTATTTCAGCAATACCGAGCAACGTCCCGGCAACTTCGTTTGAGGCATGTTCAAATGCCTCAACCGCCGGCACATCAGCAGAGAGCGTAGAGAACAGCAGATCATTAGGCAGGCAGATAACTACATCAGCAGTCGGCAACAGTTCATTTATACTGACATCTGCCAATTTTGCTTTCTGAACCCCTTCAAAAATAAATGGCGTCGTCAAAACAAAAACCGTCGGAATACCGCAATTAGCAGCTTCACTGGCAAAAACCGGCATGCCGCCAGTCGCAGTACCACCGCCAAGTCCACCCGTCACAATCACCAGCGATGAACCGGCAATTGCCTCACTGATACACTTGCGTTCACGGGCAATCGAACGCTGCCCTTTCAAAACCTCACCGCCACAGCCTTTACCATGGTGCCAGCTTTCCGCCACCACAAATTTATGCTCGCAGTTACATTCATCAATTGACTGTTTATCAGTATCAAAGGCAACCAGCTTCAGCCATTGACTGTTTTTCATACCGGCAAGACGATTAATCGTTTTACACCCGGAATTACCGAGTCCGATTACTGTAACATTATGATTATTCACGCTGTTTATTTCACCTATATAACATATAATTTTAGGCACTTGGCGCCTGACATGTACAACACTTTTGACATAATTTGCTTTTTCTGCTTCCGTAGCGACGATAGTCGCGGAGTTTGAAGCAGTACAAGCCAGACAAACGTCTGTAGTCACTTACTTATAAAGTCTTGTCATTTTGTGTCAAAACTTTATTAACACGTCCGCTTCCGTAGCAGCGACAGCTACGGAGTTTGAAGCGGTACGAGCCAGACGAACGTCTGTTTAAAATTTAATTGCCTTTTTAATATTACCAAGTTTTTTAAAAAGAGAATTGGCTGCATTATCCAAACCATTGACCAGCAACCCACCCAGACTAGTCTCGTTTTTACCACTTGCGGTGTTATGATTAAACTCACCGCACTTCAATAATCCCCACAGGGTACTGTAACGTGGATTTTCCAAGGCACTTACTGCTCCGCTTGGTTCAAATGGACGTCCAATACGAATTGGAACCTCAAAAACCCGTCCAAAAATCTTAACTGCCGGTTCAAACAACGCGGCACCTCCGGTAAATATCGCGCCGCGACCAAGATGATGATAGAGCCCTTCCTGATTCACCCGATGTTTAATAATGCCGAATGTCTCGCGCAGCCGCAGATCGATAATCTTTTCAATTGAGTTCAGCGGAACCTGTCGTCCGCCTGATAAATTCTTTTCCTGGATTTGAATGTAACCGGCACCGGACCGCTGATGTTCGGCAATAGTCGGTTCCTGCAACAACTTGCGACAGGTATTAATATGCAGATTAAGTCCAAGTGAAAGGTCATTAGCCAGATGCTCAAGTCCAACCGGCAATACTCCGCTGAGCATAACACCGAAATTATGGAAAACGATATATTCAGTGGTTCCGGCACCCATATTGACCATCAAGACACCATGTTCTTTTTCATCTTCACTGAGCACTCCGAACAGATCGGCTATCGGACTGAAAACCGGCATGGCCTCCTGATCAAATCCGGCGGCATATACTGCAGATTTGAAATTTTCAATCCGTTTTTCATCGCCGTAAAGCAGATGAATATTGGCTTCAAGCTTACTGGCTTTCTGGTTAACCGGATCGGCGACTTTACGAATTCCGTCAAGGCTGAAAAACGAGTCAAAGGTTCCAAGGTGAACTAAGCCGGCTTTTATATGTTTGCCGGTCGCATTTTCAATCGCATTACTCACATCATTTTCGCTGACTTGACGATCTGGGGATTCGATATAAACAACCCCTTCGCCCTGTTGGGAATTGATGCCTGAACTGGTCACCGCGACATATATTGTACTTCTGCCAATCATGTGCCCCCCCGCCTGGTCTGCAGTGGCAATCGTTTCGCTTAGAATAGCGAGCAACCGATCCATTTCGACAATTTCACCTTTGCAGACAGTTCCGTTTGACGGATTTTCATGAAAGCCGATGATAGATACTTTACCTTCCTGGTTCACTTCGCCGACCAGGACAGCTATTTTTGAAGTACCAATTTCAACTGCGGTTATAATATTTTTCTGATTAAACATCTCAAACACTACCTACATTATTTTATACCCAATTATGGGTAGTTTTCAGTCAGTTTTCTGAACTATTTTATACTCAAATAAAAAAATTAAAGTTAAGGTTTCAACCTAAGCCGGTATATTTACAGATAACAGCTGAAAACCCGACTAGAACTTACCCGTTACAGGTATACTTGAAACTGTATCAGCAAATTGGGAAAAATCTACTCACTTATTGCGGTTTTTTTCATAATTTTTCTTGCACAACAGCAAAAAAGAGCTATCTTACCAGTTCTTTAATTGTAGTAGTTCACATTATGTGGGGCTACTGAAGTAAAATAACTAAACCCGGGAAGTCTTCCCGTACGGCAAAAAGTCACTGTTGGACATTGACTTTATAATTAACTAACCAAATTTGCTGGCGTGGAAAAGATTTCAAAAAGAACTGGAGACTATTGATGGCAAAAGTAACTATCAAAGACCTGTTGGAAGCCGGATGTCATTTCGGACATCAGACTAAGCGTTGGAACCCTAAGATGAAAGATTTTGTCTATGGAGCAAAAAATGGTATATCAATAATTGACCTGACCAAAACCATGCATCAGATTAATGATGCCTGCAATTTCCTGCAGCGGATTGTCATGAATGGTGGCAATGTTCTTTTTGTCGGGACTAAACGTCAGGCTCAGCAAATAATTCAGGAAGCATCTGAAAATACCGATATGTACTACATCGCCACCCGTTGGCTCGGTGGCACCCTGACCAATAATCAGACGATTCGCAAAAGCATCGAAAAAATGCATGAACTTGACAAGAGTTTGGGTTCAGATGATATTAAGGGACTTAAGAAGAAAGAAATAGCGTCCATGAATCGCCGTAACACAAAGCTGCATCGCAACCTTGATGGTATTGCGTCAATGAAAAAACTGCCGGATGTAATGGTTATTGTTGATGTCTGCCATGATGATATTGCGGTCCGTGAAGCCCAGAAACTTAAAATCCCGACTGTCGCGATTGTTGATACCAATAGTAATCCGGAAAACATTGACTATCCGATTGCCGCCAATGATGATGCCGTAAAATCAATTAAAGTCATTATGGATGTTATGATTGATTCTATAAAAGTAGCAAGCGAACTGAATAAGAAACGTATCGTTGAAGAAAAAGTGGCTCAGGAAGCTGCCAAAGCTGCGGCTGACAAAAAAGCGGCTGAAGAAAAAGCCGAAAAAGAAAAAATCGAAAAAGAGATGAGAATCCAAAAAGAAGCGGAAAAGGAAAAGGCTAAAAAAGAGGCTAAAGCTAAAAAAACAGCTGAAAGAAAAAATGCTGAAAAAGTAGCCAGAGATAAAAAAGTAACTGAACAAGCAGCAGCAAAAAAAGCCGCCACTAAGCCTGCGGAAAAGAAAGCTGAAGAAAAACCGGCAGCCCAGAAAGAGGTCGCCAAGCCTGCGGAAAAGCCAGCTGAAGAAAAACCGGCAGCCAAGAAAGAGGTCGCTAAGCCTGCGGAAAAGAAAGCTGAACCGGCAGCCAAGAAAGAGGCAGCTAAGCCCGCGGAAAAGCCAGCTGAAGCTAAACCGGCAGCTAAGAAAGAGGCAGCTAAACCGGCGGTAGAGAAGAAACCTGCTACAAAAAAAGTTGCACCGAAAAAGCCCGCCGCAGAAAAAGCTGACGAGGCAAAATAACTATCCGGGGCAACCCTGGAATAACCTAGTTACAAACACTGTAACTTCTATTTCCAGCTTTTAAAGTAAAAGCTGGAAAAGTTAATAAGTAAACTGAAACCTACCTGAATGGGTATGGAAATATATTTGGGAGAACATAATTATGGCAATTTCTGCATCTGTAGTAAAACAATTGCGTGATAAGACCGGCGCTGGTATGATGGATTGTAAAAACGCTCTCGTCAAAGCTGACGGTGATTTAGAAAAGGCATTGGACGAACTGCGCAAGTCAGGCATCGCCAAAGCTGAAAAGAAATCAGGACGGACAACCAAAGAAGGTAAAATCCTGACCTCTATCATTGACGGCAAAGGCGCAATGGCAGAAGTTCTGTGTGAAACCGACTTCGCCGCAACCAATGAAAAATTTGTTAAATTTGTTACTGATGTCGCAACCCGCGCGTTGGATATCGACTGCGATGGTGATGTCAGTGAAACTGTTCAGGCAGCTGAAAATGATGCTCTGGTCAATATGATTGCCATTATCGGTGAAAATATGCAGATTCGCCGGATTGAAAAATGGAATACCAACGGCAAAATAGCCTCTTACCTGCATCAGGGTGGACGTATCGGCGTCATGGTTGATGTTGAAGGTGAATGCGATGCGGAATTCCTTAATGATCTCTGCATGCATATCGCAGCATTTAATCCGGAATTTGTTAGCCCGGATGCAATCCCCGCTGAGGTTATTGCCAAAGAAAAAGAGATTGCAACAGCCCAGATGCAGGGTAAACCTGCTGAAATTATCGATAAAATCGTTATGGGAAAAATCAACAAGTGGTATAAAGAAGTATGCCTGACCAAACAACCTTGGATCAAAGATGACAAAAGCTCAATGGACAAAGTTGCCCCGAAAGCGACCGTCAAGCGCTTCATTCGCTGGAGCATTGGCGAAGAACTGTAAAAGTTCACTATACCCAAAGAGCCCGTACGTCAATCAAATACTGACATACGGGCTTTTTTTTAATTCGCTACGCTCGGTATCGGGCACGAGCAAAGTAACATAGGCGTCTCGCCTGTGAGTACCGGTTGCCGGTACTCTGCGACAGTGCAGGAACAGCTGTCCTACGAGGAAAGTATGCAATCGAGCACGAGTAATATACCGTACATCAAACAGGCATGGCTGTTCAATGCTGACGTTATGATGTAAGTTTATCGTGTTTAAACGTTAGCATTGAACGTCCCTGATCAAATAGGATGAATAATTTAGTGAATGAATTGAAATTACTGAAAAAAATTCTACCCAGTCTGAAACAATGTCGTGATGTTGTCGTCGGTCCCGGCGATGACTGTGCAGCAGTGGAAAACGGTGACAGTTTACTGTTGCTTGCCGCCGACCAGTTAATCAGCGACATCCACTATCTGCCGGACACGCCACCCGCAAAAGTGGCAGCCAAATTATTAAAACGCAACTTAAGCGATATTGCGGCCATGGGCGGAACTCCATCTTATGCAGTGCTGACTATCGCCTCATCACGTGATGATGAAGCATGGTTTCTTGAGTTTTATCGCGGTCTGAATGAAGCTGCACAACAGTTTAATATTTCGATCTGCGGTGGCGACCTGGCAACACTGCCAGATAACTTTACCGGTGATGGCGAAATACTGTCACTCTCGATTACCGGACGGGTTAAGCAAAAAAATATCTGTCTGCGCAGTAATGCCAGAGCTGGCGACCTGCTCTATTGCACCGGTTGTTTCGGCAACTCTTTTGCGACTGAACACCACCTTGACTTTATCCCACGCCTCACTGAAGGCAGCTGGTTGGCTGGCGAATACACTATAGCGGCAATTGATGTCAGTGATGGGCTCCTGCTTGATCTTGAACGAATGGCAGTAGCCTCACAGTTGGATGTAGTTCTGAAACTTGAAAAAATTCCATTACGCAACGGAGCAGATATTGACTCTGCACTTACGAATGGCGAAGATTACGAACTGTTATTCGCCGTTCCGAAAGAAATTGCAGAAAAAATGGAAAAGAGATGGAATTTCCCCACAACTCGGATTACCTGTATTGGAGAGTTTACCAATTCCGGTAACGGAACAATTTATGACTCATCCGGTAAAAACTTAAGTAATTCAACCAACAAAGGCTATGAACATAATACTTAAAAACAGCCCTATTGTTTCCAGTTCAGAAGAGGAAACTGAAAATATCGCGGCTCAATTGGCAAAAACTATACCGCTCGGCGGTGTTATCGCCCTGCACGGTGATCTGGGTGCGGGAAAAACTGTTTTTTCACGTGGCTTCGCCCGTGGGCTGGGAGTTCAGGAACCAGTCTCCAGTCCTACCTATACCATAATCCAGGAATATCAACTCGCGTCCGGCTGGTTTTTTCATTTAGATCTTTATCGTATCAACGACGAGAATGCCGCATTGGCTTTCGGCGTGAATGAATATCTGGAAGATACATTAGCCTGGGCAATAGTAGAGTGGCCTGAACGTATTGCCGGAATCTTGCCGGAACATACCATTCATCTTCAAATCAAACATCTGGATTCCGGGCATCGCGAAATTTGCAGGATTGCAACTCCTATTATTCAAAACGGTAAAACCACTGCAAATTTATGAGAAGCAGACGGAAAGCTTTCACGGGCAAAGACGGGGGTCAAACCTACACTTTATTACTTTTGAGCTGTTAGATAGCAACATAAATATTAACAAAAGCACTGATATGACTAACCAGGAAATTATGATTGATAATGACGAAAATTTACAGACTCTCTCCGAAGAAGATGCCATGTCGATGCTCGTTGACAGTATCGACTGGTCAAGACAGCCCGTTGAAAAGTATGAAAAACACTCAACTCATCAGATTAAGAATAAAATCGATGATATTCTCATTAATGAAGGCATATTTAGAACTCACTCAAAAATAACTTGGTGAGTTTTGCGCTGGACGCGGATTGCTAATCAAGGCACGAAAGTGTTTACATAATAGAACTATATAAATATTTTCGTAACGAAGAGTAGCGGTTCGCAGCCAAACAAAGACTCCAAGTTATTTTTTTGTGAGTCCTTAGATGGTGATACATTATTTTTACTGATTAAAAGTAGAAATCTAAATTTATTATACCTTGCATTTAATCTACCTTAATTTATAGTCTAATTAGACGACATTCGAAAAGGTCGCTAGATAATGTTTTTTGTTGGAGTACAGACTTTAGTCTGCAATTTATACGCTCAAAAAAGCAGACTAAAGTCTGTACTCCAACGGGCGTTATACCCTTTTCGAACAGGGTCTAATTAGACGTCACTCGAAAATGGTTGCAGATTCGAGTCGTCTCTTTTAACAATATTCATTCGCAAATTGCACTTAAAATATATAAAATTAAGATAAGGATCAAAGCCATGTTGCACACAATCTCAAAAGATTTGGGAAAACATCAACAACAGCACCTGCTCCAGTTTATTGATGAACTCGACAAACCTGAACAGGATAAACTATTAAACCAACTTAATGATATCAATTGGGATTCGCTGAATAAATTAATTCCGGAATATGTGCTACAGCAACCTCAAACCGAGATTCCCCGCGACTTAGCTCCAGCCCCCTACTTCCCAGCAGTTCCACAGGATGTGGAACAGCAGAAACTTTACGAACAGGCCGAAGCGGTCGGCACGCAACTGATCAGCGACGGCAAAGTCGCCGCGTTAACGGTTGCCGGCGGTCAAGGCTCCAGATTGGGTTTTGATGGCCCCAAGGGCACCTATCCGATAACCCCGATCAAAGAGAAAACCCTATTTCAATATTTTGCCGAATCTATTGCCAGAATAAATGAGAAATATTCAATTTCACTTACCTGGTATATTATGACCAGCCAACTCAATGACAGCCAGACAAAAGATTTCTTTGCTGAAAACAGTTATTTCTGCCTGCCTCAATCATCAGTCAAATTTTTTATTCAAGGCACTATGCCAACCATCGGTTATGACGGTAAGTTACTAATGAAAGACAGCTCAAGTCTGGCACTGGCACCGGACGGACACGGCGGGACTTTGCTGGCACTTAAACGTTCAGGTTCACTGGCGACGATGGCAGCAGGTGGCATAGAATATATCTCATATTTTCAAGTTGATAATCCGTTGGCCTCAATCGTCAACCCACTATTTCTCGGCTTGCATCATCTGAAAAAATCAGAGATGAGCGCGATCATGCTGGCCAAAACCGGACCGCATGAAAAACTTGGGAATTTCTGTATCAGCGGAGGCCGAACCACCATTATAGAATACAGCGATATGCCGGATGAATTGGCAGAAGCTGTTGATGCAAATGGTCGTCTCCGCTATATTGCCGGCAGTCCGGCAATTCATGTCATCAGCCGCAATTTTGTTGAAAAACTTACAGCTAACGGTCATCTTGAACTACCATGGCACCGGGCAGATAAAAAAATCCCCTGCATTAACAGTGCCGGCGAACTCATTAACCCAGTCGAACCCAATGGAGTGAAATTGGAATCATTTATTTTCGATGCCATGGCATTGGCGAAAAAAACCATGCTCCTGGAAGCTAAACGCGAAGATGAGTTTGCCCCGATAAAAAACAAAACCGGCGTTGATTCAGTCGAAAGCTGCCGTAAAATGTTAATCGCCCGCGACCGAAGACGACTGGCACAGGCTTGCATTGCAATCCCGGCGAATAGCGCAGTGGAAATTTCTCCGCGCTTAATTGTCGATGATGCCGATGCCATCACCTATGCCAGCAATAACAACATAAACTCAATAACCACCAGCCTGGAAGGAATTTATCTGAAATGAAAATAATCGAAATTGTCTTTAATGATATTCTGCAATCCCCGGAAGATTGCTCGGCATTGCTCAATAAAGCCTGTTGCAAACGCCAACAATCTTACAAAGTCGTCGGTTGCGTCAGCAATGACGATACTGTATTCGTTACTCTGGAACCGGGTGAAACGGAATATGAATACCATTTTTCCCAGTTCCCGTCATTAGCAACAGCAGCAATCGTGGCAGAAATAAACAGTCGTTATACAGCAGGATTTACAACTATCGGCAGCTTTGCAGTTGATGAAAAACTATGGGGTCTGTTCGCCAAATAAAAATTATTTCCTAGTAGATTTAAATGGACATAAAATGAAAAATATCCATATATCGGGATCCCATTATGAGATCGAGATTAACCCGCATGAAGAGCAGTCGCTCTTTTACGCGGGCGGTCTGATAATTACCGTTACCATAATTATGCTGTTCGGACTGACCATGCTTTATTCAACCTCTTCATACGGCATTGAACGCCCCGGCAGTATTGTTGGCGCACGACTTTTTTACAGCCAGCTGGTCTGGGCATTCATCGGACTATGCGGGGGAATAACGGTTTTTTCCATCGGCTACCAGCGACTGGCAAAATGGTCGGTATTACTAATGATCGCATCGGTAATACTACTGCTGATTGCCGCAATATTTATGCCTGATATTAAAGGAGCACATCGTTGGATTAAATTCCGACTGCCGGGGTTTTCCATGAGCCTGCAACCCTCAGAATTCGCTAAAATAGCCATTGCGCTTTTTCTGTCAAAATATTGCGCGGAAAATATCAGATGTATTAACAAATGGTCGTTAAAACGTGGATTTCTGCCGGGAGCAACCATGTGTGGAGTGGTAATAGCAACAGTTATCCTGGGCAAAGATCTTGGCACGACTCTGCTACTGGCTGCAACTTGCGCTATTGTCTTTTTTGTTGCGGGTATGCGGTTATTATATCTGCTTATACCTACAGTAACCGTACTCCCGGGACTATGGTACTATTTAAAAAATTATGATCCGGAACGCTGGTCCCGCTTAACCTCATTTCTTCATCCGGAACTTTTGCAGCAAAACGATGCCTATCAACTGTGGAATTCAATTCTGGCACTCGGCTCTGGTGGGTGGTTCGGCGTTGGGTTTACAGAAAGCCGGCTCAAAGCTAAATACCTGCCGGAAGCGCATACCGACTTTATCCTTTCAATCGTCGGCGAAGAACTTGGCTTGATTTCAACAATTCTAGTCATCACAGCTTATTTGGCTTTCATGTTTTTCGCCCTGCGAATAAGCCTCAATGCCAAAACCCGCCAGGGGATGTTACTGGGGATTGCCATTACAACCGTTATCATGCTTCAGGCATTTATCAATATCGGGGTTGTTACCGGATCGTTGCCAACCAAAGGCATGCCGGCACCGCTAATCAGCTACGGTGGCAGTAACCTGCTGATGTGTCTAGTCGGCGTCGGTCTGCTGGTCAGTATCGCAATTGAAACTGCACTGCCAAATTTCAGGCAAGAACTTCTAAATAATATCTGGCAGCGGATTAGTGCAATCAAACAGAAAATCACCGGATAAAAATGAAACAACATAATGAAGTAAAACGTCTGGCAATTGCCTGTGGCGGCACTGGGGGGCATTTCTACCCCGGACTCAGTGTGGCGCGTGAACTACAGCAACAGGGCGGAGAAGCACTGCTGATATTGAGCGGCAACCATGTCACCAGCCAAACGGCAACCGCTGAAGCATTCGGATTGCAAGTAATTTGTGTTAAATCATCAAAAGTAAAAAGTATAACCTTCCCGTTCAAACTGATTATCGGGATATTTCAGGCCATCATGGAATTGAGAATATTTCGACCGGATGCGCTACTGGCAATGGGCAGCTTTGCCTCATTCACCGCTGCTATTGCCGCAAAAATTCTCGGCATTCCGGTTTTTCTCCATGACGGTAATGCCAGAATCGGCAAAAGTAACCGAATATTAAGCTACGTCGCTAAACATCTGGCCATCGCCTTTCAGCCAGTCAACGCTGAAGCATGCCATTGTCCTCACAGTACGGTTGGTATGCCACTGCGTCTTGAACTCCTGGCTGAATGGGAAAAACAACTTGACAAAGCATCTGCAATAAAAATAATCAATGAGCAATTTTCCAGCTCACTCAACTCTGTAAAAGCAACTCTGCTTATTTTCGGAGGCAGCCAGGGGGCCGCAGCCCTTAATGAAATATTCCCCCGCGCCATGAAGCGTTTGAACAGAACAGATTTTCAAATAATCCATTTGACTGGAGCGACGAAATTTGCTGCGACAGCCGAAATTTACCGTGATGCTAAATTTGAAAAACTAATAATTGAAAGTTCACCCGAAATGGCACTCTTTTACCGAGCTGCGGATGCCGTTATCTGTCGTTCCGGCGGCAGTACGGTAGCCGAACTATTGCTGTTCGGCAAATTTGCCTTCCTGGTACCCTACCCCTTTGCGGCGGAGCTGCATCAAGACGATAATGCCAGATATATGGAATCGACCGATGCTGCAGAAATCATTTATACCACAGAATGCACTGACCAGAAAGCTGAAGCAACCTTGATAGAATGGCTGGCAGAGGTAGAAGAGTTTAAAGCTCGCGGCCTGGCGGCCCAGAAGTTTGCACAGCCAAATGCAGGCAAAGATATGCTGGATTTATCTTGCTACGCAATCTAAATATGAAAAATTTAAAAACTGATGATTTACTGCGATGGTTACGCTTTCACCGGTTATTGAGTGAAATGTTATGGAGTCATCCCCGAACGTTACATTTTTCAGTTGAGTGAAGTCTTCAGGGATTGCTGCCACCCCCTGAATAAAATTCACGGTTGTCGGGGTTTCAGGAGATAACTCCAGTGCCGTAGGGAAACCGGCTTCATTAACCATATTAACTTCAGTTGATGGTTTCAACCCATCGGCGAAATAGGAACATGTCTCTTCAAGTCCAAGGCAGCGATTACGCCCATTCCATGGCGAACCATGGCGACCTTTATTGGATATCCAGAAGACGGTTCCAGGCATTTGTGCCGCGTCTTTCAATGAAAACCAGAGATAGCCCTGTTCAGGACAGAGTGCGACTGTCCATGCTGGTGTTGTTGAGGGCTGTTTAAAAATCTGCAGCAGATCGGTAAAACCTAGGCGTTGCGGAAAGGATGTGCAATCTGCCGGCGGTTGTTTTTTCCATATCACCGGAACTTGACTTAAATCGGTAAATTTTTCACCAAGTGTGAATGACTGATATTCGCCATTGGCGGGATCGCTGAACAGTGTTGGGCTGGTCATGCCAAATTCAAACTCACTGACGCTCACTTTCATGCTATTTTCTGCTTCAGGCACTGCTAATGTACAATGATGACCAATCGGCATCGACCCGGAATAACCTTCGATAATATGAGTTGTATAAATTACATTCTGACCATCGTAAAGCTGAATCTTTTTAGTAACCCTGCCCTGACGTGCGGTAGTCTGCATTTCAAGCGTTAGTGTAGTGATAACACCAGCTTTTGAATGTTCGACAAACTGCCATGGTGAGGATGAAACCTCGCCATGAACGGAATGTTGTTCACCATCAACCGGCTCTGCATTGCCGCCAAACGGCATACAGAAAAAATCACCGCGTAGCGGTGCCAATACCGGATCACCGAACTCTTGGATATTTTCATTCTGCCATGGGCTGATATAGTAGGGCTGAATGATGAGCGCTGAATCAATATTAAAATTTACCGGTGCAAGATGCCCCCCAAATTCGGTAATAAACAGTTCAACTTTATCGTTGGTCAGTTTCCAGCCGGGCTGGGAATTATCAGTACATTTAATCGATTGCATTGTAACCTCCGTTGTTATACCATGTTGAGGCGGCCACCGGACAGGATAATTTCAATATCCTCTTCAGACATATTATGATTCAAAATAATATCATATTTATCGCCCGAAGTTTTAATGATTGTAGCTTTTATCGTTGCACCGACTGCAAGCTGTTCACGAATACCGTTAAGTTGCAGAACATCATTTTCTTCGATTTTATCATAATCGGCCTGATCGGCGAAAGTCAATGGCAGAATCCCAAAGTTAATCAGGTTGGCGGCGTGGATGCGTTCAATCGTAAATGCAACCACCACTTTGATGCCGAGGAACATTGGACAGATTGCAGCATGCTCGCGCGATGACCCCTGCCCATAACTGTCGCGCCCGATAATAACGCCTGGAGTACCGGCATCACGAATTGCAGCCGCACGTTCCGCGAAAGAGGGCTTGCCATCTTCAGTAAAGCATTCAAACACAACTTGTGAGTATGCCGGAATATTACTGCGCAGTTTCAGATGAACTCCGGCAGGCATGATATGATCGGTAGTAATTTTATCACCGACTTTAATAGCGACCTGTCCGGCAATATCCATTGCTAATGCTTCGTTGCCAGGAGGATTACCAATAGTTGGCTTACGAATAATTTCAATATCTTTGCCACAACATGGTGGTTCGATAATCATATCGTCATTAATCAGGAATTTATCAGCTTCAGCTATCTGCGGATATGCCATCTCCAGCGTCCGCGGATCAATAAATTTACCAGTCAACGCAGCGGCTGTAGCCACTTCAGGACTGACTAAATAGGCCTGATCGCCTTTGGTCCCGGTTCTGCCGGCAAAATTTCGGTTGAATGTCCGTAGTGAGATAGTCCCGTTGGCCGGACTTTGCCCCTGACCAATACAGGGACCGCAACCAGACTCAAGAATCCGTGCGCCAGCGGCAATCATATCTGCCAGTGCTCCGTTGCGAGCCAACATTTCCAATACCTGACGACTACCCGGGGCAATTGAAAGTGTAACCTCTTCGTGTACAGTTTTGCCCTTAAGCATTGCTGCCACCAGCATCAGGTCGCGCAGTGAGCTGTTGGTGCATGAGCCAATCAACACCTGTTCAACTTTCCCACCTGCTAATTCACTGACTGTTTTAATATTATCCGGACTTGAAGGACAGGCTGCCATCGGTTCAACTTCAGCCAGGTCAATTTCAATAATCCGGTCATATTCAACGTCGGCATCGGCAATCAGTTCAACCCATTTATCACCGCGTTCCTGGGCTTCTAGAAATGCTTTAGTGCGTTGATCTGAAGGAAACAGTGAAGTTGTCACACCGAGTTCTGCGCCCATATTGGTAATCGTGGCACGTTGCGGTACGGATAATGTCTCAATCCCCGGGCCGCAGTATTCAACCATACAGCCGACGTTACCTTTAGTCGTCATAATTGAGAGTAGTTTGAGAATAATATCTTTGGCAGTACACCACGGTCTAAGTTCACCGGTAAGCTTTACACCGATAACCTTCGGTGATGCCATTCTGAACGGCTTGCCCGCCATCGCCATGGCAACATCCAAACCACCTGCGCCAATCGCCATCATGCCGATACCACCGCCAGTCGGAGTATGAGAATCAGAACCGAGCAGGGTTTTACCGGGTTCTCCGAAACGTTCCAGATGGACTTGGTGACAAATACCGTTGCCGGGCCGGGAAAACTTTACCCCTTTAGCGGCGGCAACTGAACGCAGATAGAGGTGGTCATTGCGGTTTTCCGGTCCGTTCTGCATCATGTTATGATCGACATATGAAATTGACAATTCGGTTTTCACCTGCGGTATTTTCATTGCTTCGAGTTCAAGATAAGCCATAGTTCCGGTTGCATCCTGCGTCAAGGTCTGGTCAATCCTGACCGCGAGCGGTTCGCCGGTTATTTTACTGCCGGAAATAAAATGTTTATCAATAATTTTTTGAACTACAGTGCCTTTTGCCATAATAAATTTTCCTTAATATTTTATACACAAGTGTATTCTTTTAGCTAGTGTTCTGTGCGTCATCAAACTCAACCGCGCAGCTCTTTAATAGCTTTTAGATAGCAAAACGGTATTATTTTGATTTACAGCCTGATCAGGTGGCACCTGAAGGCAGATGCCGCTTCAAACTCCGCTCCTACGTCGCTACGGAAGCGGAAGTAAAACCTCAATTGTTACTTTGTCTTTCGTTGCACGCAAGTGTCCCAAAAATGACAAGAGTTTACAGCCTGATAATATAGTCTGCCGTTGTCAAAAGTCAATAACTTCATCAGCCGGGTAAAGTGCAAAAAAAAGCGCAGCTCTGCTCAAAGAGCAGAGCCACGCAAAAGGAGGTCAATTTTAGTTTTTGCCACTATAGTTCGGAGCATCTTTCAGCATGGTAATATCATGCGGATGTGCCTCTCGCAGACCAGCAGCAGTCACTCTTATAAACTTAGCATTCTTTTGGAATTGTGCAAGTGTTTTTGTTCCACAATATCCCAAAGAATATTTCAATCCACCGATATACTGAAGCAGAACATCAGCAACAGGACCGCGGAACGGTACCAGTCCTTCAATCCCCTGCGGAACTAGCTTTTTGCTGTTATCAACATCGGCCTGACCGTAACGTTCCCGGCTGCCTTTTCCCTGTTTCATTGCTTCCAGACTACCCATACCGCGATAGATGACGAAACGCCGTCCATTATGCAGTGTAACTTCTCCGGTGCTTTCCCCAGTTCCTGCCAGTGCGGAACCCATCATAACAGAAGATGCGCCGGCGGCAATCGCCTTGGCGACATCGCCGGACTGCTTAATTCCACCGTCGGCAATAATCGGAATATCTGTTGCCGCCGCCCGGCTTACCTGGTGAACTGCGGTAATTTGCGGTACTCCGACCCCGGCAACTACCCGGGTAGTACATATCGAACCTGGCCCTATCCCTACTTTAATCCCATCAGCTCCGGCATCTGATAAATTTTTGGCAGCTTCTGCCGTAGCTATATTACCTGCAACTACATCAATATCATCCCCGTATTGTTTTTTGATTGATTTTACGGTATCAACTACGCCTTTGCTATCACCGTGAGCAGTATCAACTACCATGACATCGACACCGGCTTCAGCCAGTTCTTCGATGCGTTCTTCATCGTACGGACCAATAGCAGCTGCCACTCTAAGCTGATGTTCAGCATCACGATTATAATCAGGTTCTTCATTTTCGATCAGAGTTTTTACATCAAGGAAGCTGTAGAGCCCGGCTATTTTACCATCGTCAGTGACGACCGGCAGTTTGCCGACCTTGTTTGCTATCATTATTTCGTATGCTTCCTGTAACGGAGTTGCGGTTGGGGCAGTAATCAGCTTTGTTGTCATGACATCACCAACTCTAACATTATGATTCGGCAGAAATTTAATATCGTAAGCAGAAATAAAACCAATCAACTTTTGGTTATCATCAACAATAGGAAAGCCGGAAAAAGAAAAATTACGATGGTGTTTTTCGTTGAGAATATCCGCTACGGTCTGATTTACATTAAACATAATCGGGGTTTTGATCAGCCCGTTAAGATAAAATTTAACTTTTTTGACCTCGTAAGCCTGCCGTTTGGGTGTGAGGTTTTTGTGAATAACTCCAATGCCACCGAGCAACGCCATGGCAATTGCCATTTTACTTTCAGTAACGGTATCCATCGCGGCACTGGCAAACGGCATTTTAAGTTTTACATTGCGCGAGAATTTAGATGAAATATCAGCTTCATCCGGCAGGAAGTCTGCATACTGGGTTACCAATGAGACATCGTCAAAAGTGAGACCGTCAAATTTGAATGCGGCCATAAATTCATCAATATATTTATTCATGCTATCTGTTCCAATTGGTCTACAGTTCTTAATATAACCGGCTTTGCCGGAACTAAAACAGTAGCCTGCAACTTCCAGGCGCATGGGCAAATAATCCCCATGAGGGATTAGGGCTTTGCGCCTGGATGTCGCAAGCTACTGGCTGGAAATACAATTTCCTATTAGACTAAAATATGGTTAATCAATAAAATATACCTAGAGAGCCAAAAGTAAAGAGTTACGCAAACTTATTCTCCGATAATTTTTACCAATACCCGTTTTTTGCGCATGCCGTCAAATTCGCCGTAAAAAATCTGTTCCCATGGACCGAAATCAAGTTGCCCATTAGTTACCGCGACTACCACTTCACGTCCCATCACCTGACGTTTAAGATGGGCATCCCCGTTATCTTCATAACCGTTATGGGCATATTGCGAATGGGGTTTTTCCGGGGCAAGTTTCTCCAGCCACTTTTCAAAGTCTGCATGCAGGCCGCTTTCATCGTCATTGATAAACACCGATGCGGTAATATGCATGGCATTGCACAGCACCAGCCCTTCCCTGATCCCTGATTCAGCCAGACACTCGTTGATTTCAGACGTGATATTAAGAAACTGGCGGCGGCGTGAAGTACTGAACCATAATTCTTTACGATAACTTTTCATAACTAAATTCTCCCTGTTTTGAGTTAGCAAATTACTGTTTAAACTACAGTAATTCTATCATTTGCGTATTTGGATTATACCGAAATTCTGTTATTTGCCCTGTTTTAATCATATCAATCACTTGTTCAATTATCTTTAATGGCGCGATAAACCATTCGCGGGGTGTGTGGCGAATGCCTTTGCTGTCGAACACGTCAATATTTAAGCAAGAACTGCCAAAGAAATTGTGTAATAACTGTTCCAACTTCTGAGGATTTAAATTATAACATTGAAACACTGTTACTATTGAAACCGGTGCCATTAAATATGTCGGCTCCTGTTCCGCGTTTTTTATTCTTTCTTCAACTTCGATTTTTGAATAACCAATTTTATATAAATTTTCAATAGAACGAATTCCCGGCTCCTGGCTTCTGGATTTCAAAACGTAAATAAAACCGGCTTCTTCATCTTCTTCAGTTATCACGTTCATATTTTCATAAAAGTCTTTATAAACTTCTTCATCGGTAAATGTAACAGCCCTTCCATTTTCAAATAAACCTTTCCCAAGCGTTCGATACTTCATTCTTGATTCGGTTCCATTTTCAAAAATAAGTAGAGTACGCCCATCTCTTTTCCCATTTTTATTGATAGTCATTTCGTAAAGCTTTGCAACATAAAGCAAAATACCACCCATGATAAAATAAGCACCTTCCTGTATTTGATTTTCGCCAAATTTTATGATTTTTCGTTTACCGTCCTGCAAATCTTTTTGAACAGTTTTGAAATCATCTGCGTATTCAGCAAAGTTTTTACATGCTTTTCGTCTTGCCACAAAGTCTGCATTTTCTCTTTTATCGGCTACTTGCACATGTTTCAACGTAAAAATACTTTCCGCATCTGAATTGAGAATACCTAAAGAATCATCGTTCAAAACATCATTCAGGGATTTTATTTCTTTTTTCGCAACCTTCAGCAAATTGTGTTTATCTTCGGCTTCAAGCATTGATATTTTTTCATCATCATTGCGCAGGTTTTTCAAACGGGAATAAAGTTTATGCTCCTGAACGTTGCTGGCAGCCTGAGGCTCGCGATTGTGTTGTTCATAGAAATCATTAATTTCCTGAAATGATGCCAGCAGCCTTTCGTCGGCAGTGCGTGCAGGCGCGGAAGCGGGCTTGACATTCAACAGCCCCAGCGGATCGCTCGCGAATATTTCATCAAGTAGTTTATCTTTATCCATTGGCTGCACGTTTCCTTTTTTCTTCCTGCAGAACAATTATAGCCTGAGCCATTCTTACTTCCTCCGGATCGATAGATTTCAAATCGGGGTTACGCTTATGGCTTGTGGCAAACTCATTGATCTTAGGCCATAAAATAAACGCTTCCTCTACAGTCATCTGTATCTTTGTCGCTTCGATAGTTTCCTGGATCGCTTTCAATACGTGGGTCGTTACTGATTTGGAAAGTATCTCAAATGCCTGCTGAAAAGGATTAATTCTATCAATCAAGTCTATATGCAAATCATCAATATTGACAAACTGGTCAGCCATACGGATAAAACGCTTGTCGCCTGTTTCCTTTATCTCGCCATTTTTTATCACGGAATCAATCACTACATGCTGGCGAACTTCTTCGAGCTCATCGTCGTTTAAATCAGGATACTTGATCTTTATGATTTTAGGGATTAGTACTTTGTTGATGACTTCCGCATCAACATTTCCCGGCATTGCTTTTATCATCTGATCATCCTGCAGGATAGTCGCCTTCAGGTCGTTAAGGTCTGATTCAAGAATATTTTTTACCCGCTGCGAGCTTGGCTCTTTCAAACCGCGTATTTTTAATTCTCCCGGCTTGGCCTTGTCATCATCAGAGAGCTTGGTTTTAAATTTAAAGCTCGGTGCCAAGACCTGTTCCATCAACAATGACGCGGTAATTGCTTTCAACATATTGTTCACTGACAGTTTGATTTCATCGTCCGCAACATCCGGCTGAGCTATGAGGTTGGTAAACTGCGCGTGAGTTTTGTTGCTGCTGTCGCGGGTAGTTCGACCTATGATCTGAATAATCTCCGTCAGCGAACCTCTATAGCCTACGGTCAAGGCGTGTTCGCAGAAAGGCCAGTCAAAGCCTTCTTTAGCCATCCCCAGAGCGATTATCAAATCCATATCGTCAAGATCTTCCATCTGTCGCAGATAGTTTATAATGCGGTCGCGATCTGCGGAAGTGTCTTCCACTAAATCCGCTACCTTCAACATCTTGCCGTCTTCATGACGTTTTACATGGATAACCCCGGTTTCCGGATCCTGTAATTCTATTTCCCCAATAGCGTCAAGAATAAAGCCGACTTCATTATGTTTGTCTTTGGTCGATTCGCCGGAGTTGACGTTTGGGATATGCAAGATAGTCTTTTTGTCAGTGTCGAGGATATCCAAAATAGCCGACGTGTATTTCCCCTGATAAAAATGATAACCTATACCCAGAGATTTCAGATAATTATAACCGTTGAGCTGCTCGTAATAATTGTAAGTTACCTTGGTAAATTTAGATTCGTCTTCGGGTTCCAGAATCGGCACGCTGTCCCCTCTGAAATACGAACCTGTCATTGCCACTATATGCACAGTTGAATGAGTCATGACGGAACGCAGCAGTTCGCCCAGAATACTGTTGACATCCGCGGAAACATGATGGAATTCGTCAATAGCCAACAGCGTGTCGTTAAACTTTTCATTTCCCAATTCGTCAAAAGCAAAGCGCAGTGTCGCGTGAGTGCAGATTAATATCCGTTCATCATTATCCAGAAATTTCTTAAAAGTCAGAACTTTGCTTCTGCTGCCTTCGCTGCCGGGGGTGCATAAATTATATTTGGGATTAAGTTCCCAGTCAGCGTAAAAACCATAATCAGTGAGATTTGTCGCGCGGAAGGAATTACCGATGGAACGTTCAGGCACTGCCACAATTACTTTCTTTATGCCCTGATTAATCAGCTTATCCAATGCTATAAACATCAAGGCCCGGGACTTTCCCGAGGCTGGCGGAGCTTTCAACAATAAATACTGCGCGTCTCTGGCATCATAAGCGCGTTCCTGCATTTCACGCATACCAAATTCATTAGTACTCGTGCTTTGCCCTGTCTGATGATAATTCACATTCACTAAATCCGGCATTATCTAATTCTCCAGCTTTTTCTCGTTCTTTATTTCCAAATGATTTTCTTTAG
This sequence comes from Victivallaceae bacterium, assembly GCA_021647315.1. GTDB lineage: Bacteria > Verrucomicrobiota > Lentisphaeria > Victivallales > Victivallaceae > JAKIUY01. Next base: position 62,217 of record JAKIUY010000001.1, on the reverse strand, counting down.
AAATCACACTTCTACCCAATTCTTTTTCGGCTTCTTTTCGCGCGTTACCGGCAACTTTACCGCCGCGTTTCGCAACAGCTTTATTTTCATGAAAAGTGTCCGGCTCTTCTTCTTTTGAAATTTCGGTTGTCATCCGTTCGCCAAGCATGGTAAAGATTAATTCCAAATCATCCATGTGATCTCGGAGATTAGCTTTTGATTTTACTGGTAAGTTTTTATGTTTTTTATAATCGCTCGGCGTCATACCAAAAGTCGCTTTGGAGATTTCAGCCGTCAAAATAGCAAAATCCCGTTGTTCTTCAATGCCGCGTTCACGCCATTCATCGGTTAAGTTTTGCCGAATAGCTATTCCACGCAACCTTTTATCAATCCAATCTTTGGGATAACCCTTTTGTTCATAAATTGCCTTCATGCGCTCCTGAGCAAGTTCAGGATTTTCTATTTCTTCTATTCGCTCATAACCAACTTTTGCCAGCCAGCGTTTAAACGGCTCTGCTTTAGGCGATGGGATAGACTGGATTATGCGGAAAATCCCTTCAGTATTTGCACAATCAGTTGTATATTTTTTCCCATCACTTGAGCTTAATTTCAGTTGTCGACAAATTGTCGACAACTCAATTTGCTCCTCGTCAATAACTCTTTTTTTTACTCGATACCAATAATCACGAGGATTGCTACTGTCAGTTAAAGCTTCAACGATATCCACCACCGAATAATACCATTCATCTTCATGCCAAACTCGACGAATATTTTTACTCTGAAATATAACAAGTTTATCTGCATGATTGTCTTCTGTATTTTTCATTAAATTTACCTTAAAACTCCTTTTTTTGACATGATTAACAGAATTTACTGGATTTTTAATTAATTATTTTGTACATTGTTTTCAATTAGCAATTTCAGCCGTACCCAAATTGGGGACAACTGAAGTTTCCCGCTTTCTGCCTGCATTGCTACCTGGGGACAATTTGTCCCTATAATGCTCTCTAAATATCATTTGATTTCAGTTGTCGACAAATTGTCGACGGTTCAAATCCATTCCTGAGAGCGCTAGTCGCCTGACCGGCATTCTTCTAAGTATCTTAGCATTTCTCAAAGTTTCTGAACAAGTGTTCGGCGCTCCCGACAAAAAAATATTATTTACCACATATTCTACATTTATTACCTGATAGAGGTGTAATAATTTTTTTTGAAATACATATTGGACAATAATAAGTACTACCTCCCGACGCAGACTTAGTAACTATATTTCCATGGCTATCAATTTCAAAACCAAAAGGCAATAATGAGTATTGTTCTTTAGTTAATTGCATTTGCAATTTTTCATTTTTCTGAGTTAATACAGTTACTTCCTCATTAAGTTGACTATTATCTTTTTTGTAACTATCTATTTGCACGTTTTTATCTTCAAGTATTTGGTTAAAATGATATTCGTCATCAAATAATGTGCGTTGGAATATTTGCAATTCTTCATCACTCATTTTTTTCGTAAGTTCTGCTCCCGCAACTCTTTCTTTGTTGATTTGTTTTTTTTTGCAATTAAGCCAATGGGAGTGTATTAAATTTGATATAAATGGATATAGCCATACAAATAACCCGGTTAATAAAACAGGCAATACAAGATGAAGAAAAGCCCCTTTGCCTGAATCAAACTGATTAGCCGCGAGATTAATTTTTTCTTGGGCTGTCGCTGAACCAAAGATTATAAATAATAACTTATAATTTGTGGCTAAAAAAATAATCGTAAAGCTACCTAATAATGGACTAGTCAAACGTTCTTTTGCTGAAGCTCTAACAGATTCCGTATACTCATTTAACATGCTGTTCATTTTTGTTCTCCATTGTTTTTGGCAAAACTTTACTTATTCTTTAAAACCATATTTATTCTCACGATTCATAAACGCGGCTTGTCCACCCTCTAAAATTCTACAAACATCTTTTTTTATGGTAGAATTTTCTAAAGAACCAGACGTGAAAGTTATAGTTTCTTCACTATTATGTGCAACAATAACCTGTTCCGCATCAGCATTTACAACCAAGTTCGCATTATGAGTCGCAATAATAACTTGTCTATATTTTTTTATTTCTTTAAAAATGGGGACAAGAGTATCTGTTATAAATTCATTATCAAGGTCATCTTCTGGCTGATCAAAGACAAATGGGGAGCCAAACGGATCCGTAGCTAAACGCAAACAAAGATAAAATGTTCCCCGTTGACCAACAGATAGCTTTTCAGGAGGCTTCCCCTTGTAAGTCAAGCGTGGTATTACCTGTAAATATTCTTTATAATATTTTTCTAAATAAATATATTCATAAAGATTATATTCAGTATAGCTATTAAAATAATCTTTTTGTGAACAAATATTATCAATTGTCGTTTCCATAGCATTAAGAATGCAAATAGCCTCTCCTCTACAAAGGGAATAAAAATCTTTTAATGAATTAACGCCAATCATTTTTTTCATTTTTTCGACACCTGAAAATTCAGAAGAATCACGAAACTTTGTACCGTTTATTATTTTCCAAATTCCATCATAAAATTTCGTCGTGTTAAAATCAATATCCGCTTTTATTTCTATATCCTCTAAGATGAGGTTTACTAAGTCTCGCTGGTCAGGAGTCCATCCTTCTTTCCCTTTTTGCAGCGTGCAATACGCCGCTTCTATTTGCGCTTTATTTCTTTCTAAACTCTCTTTTACCATGTCAAAAATTTTGTTTTTTTGCTTGATATTTTCTTCTAAGTCTTTTCGGTTTTGAATTATGGTGCTCTTATGATTCTCAAACCATCCGAGACTTTTTTGATGTTCATTCACTTTCTCAAGAAGCGTAGAAATATCCTGATTAATACCTGCTTGCAAAAGATTTGCCTTTATTTGTTCATTTGATTTAACGGAAGTTTGTTTTCTTGTTTCTAAGGTTTGCTTAAGTTGTCCCAATTGTTGAGTTATTTTTGAAAACTCCCAAGTTTGTAATTCATTGCCAGGCATTGAAGTATAATAAGTATTTAAACCAACAATAAAGCTATTCAAAGACACTTGAAATGATTGAATCTCAAGGATTTTTTCATTAATCGCATTGATTTGATTTGTATCTTTAGTCAAAAGCTGTTGGTTTTTTTTATATTTATCAACGGCAGTTGTTGTTTGTTTTGATGTTATATTTGAAATTAAATTACTATAATATTTAATGCCATTATCACAATATTCTTCTGTATTGCAAAGTGTGCCAGAATCATTTTTTTGAAGAAACCATTGCCTGTATTCACTAATTTTATCAAAAAGTTTTCTAGTGCCAAAATCCTTTTCACTACTATCTATATCACTATAAAATCCAAGTAGTTCTTTTATTTTACTACTTAATATATCAGGGTTTTGAGCAATTTCTTTAATTTCCCCCTGTCTAACATGCAAATATGATATCGCTTGCCGATTCCAAATTGAACTTATTAAATCAGTCCCATCTGTTTTACGAATTGTAGTTGTGATATTATCTGAATTAATATTATTATATCTTTCATCAGTTATTACTTTTGAGTTTTCAAAAGATTTCAAAAGGCTATCTAAAATTAGACTTTTTCCCGTTCCCCTGCCTCCAATCAGAGCCACCAGGTTTTTATTTAAATCCAAACTTACAGAATTAAAATTAACTGCTTCTCCAGAGAAAATTTCTCCATTAGCATTGATATTTTTAATATATAACTTACTAAAATCATCATCAGGAGAATTGTCTTGAATGCAGACTCTTTCCTCAGGTTCACAGATTATTTGTTTCAAACCTTCAAATGTAGGGTCTGCTTTAATCCACGTAAATCTATCAATATCAGTAGGACGGTGATGTGAGTCAGAACATGTAATTAATGGAAGAATCATGTCTATATTGGGAAATACAATATTTCGATAATCTATTGCATCTGCTTGTCCACTCGTTTCAAATATATCTACATAGCTTTGAATTAAATCTACTTTTATTTGTCTTTGGTATGAAGTAGCATGTTTAATATTTTCTATTGAATTTGATTTTGTCCCAGCATGAACAGTTACAACTCCTCCAAGTTTATGAATCAAATCTGCAGCCTCTTTAAAATCAACGTATACAGCCTCATCTCCTCCATTTTGAGAAATATGGGAAGTGGTCAGCTCAAGCTGTCCTGCAAGCGTAGTCCATACATCATTTAATTGAGGGAGTAAAGATTCTGGGAAAATGCCAATAAAATGGACAGATGCATTTCCTCCAAGCTCAGATCGAAATTCAATTCCCGGTAATATTGTAATACGTCCCACCGATAATTCTGTTAGCTCCGCAATTCGTGACACATCAATTACATGATGATCAGTTATAGCAACTAAAGATATTTCCCGATTGATTAAGCTTTCTATAATTTTTTCATTGCTTATTGCATTGTTAGAAACATCGAATGAACTTGGCGTATGATAATGTAAATCCCATCTACGCCATTCAGAACCTCTCAAAAATTCGCTCATAATTATTTTTTCTCCTCGGATGTCATTTTTTCGTATAGTTGGAATAGGTATTCTAGGCGTTCGGCGTCGGAGTCGAATGGTTTTGAACGGTAACAGCGTTCTACTGCTAAATCTAAACTGTGATGCGCTTCGCGGAGGCCGTCAGGCATTTTGTCGGGATCATAAAGCTGGGCTAATGTCTTTTCCGAATGGCGTTCGCGTTCCTCCAATATTCGATAAACATGACCTGTTAATTCCTCTTTCTTCCGGTTCGAAATATCAAAGAAAGGAAATGTATTGTAGCAAAGAGCCGAAGAATAACGATAATCAGTTTTAAGCCTACCGCCAACAGCTCTTACCCAAAGCATATGCATATTTGATGAAATCACCGCAAATATCCAAGGATCAGGGTCATAAATTGCTTGAGAAGCGTTGGTAATTACAATATTAGGAGACAAAAAACCCATTGGAATATATTTACGACGTAATGAGGAAGTAGCAGGCAAAATTATAGTAGAATATTGGGATTCTTTTTGTTCTCTGAACCTATGGGCTATCTTCGACATTTCATTAGCAGATTTATCTGGACTCGCTAAACGCATAAGTTTTACTTTTTCTATACGTTCGGCTATTGCCGTAATTTTATTAGCTTCTTCAACCTCAAAATCTCTGATCCATAAACACCATCGATTGTTTCCCTTAATGTAATCGGAAGCTCCTAAAAGTGGTCGAATAAATTTTTCTACTTCTGGATACTCTTTAATTAAAGCTTGCTTTTCAGTGTCATTAAGTATAAGGTTGCCACCGTCAACTGCTTTATTTCCATAACTCATCAATGGAAAATTGGAAATTGGTCTAGCTCTTTTCTTAACGATAACATTACTTCCAATTGCAAGATACGCATTAATCGTTTTAACATTTTGAGCAATGCCCTTATTGAAAATAATTGTAGCTAAGTGATTTTTATTTCTCAATCCAATAATTACACAAATAACCGCAGCATTACCTTTTGCATTATTTGTCCATTTGAAAGATTGATGGGCAAATCCAATTTCCAAATTTCTATCAAAAATATAGGGCCAAAGAAGAGCGACTTGCTCCCCCTGGCAAATAGAATTGGTACTTACGAAAGCAAACTGCGCATTAAAACCTTTTATGTAGTCAGCTCCTTTGATGAACCAACAGGCAATAAAATCTAAATTTTTATAATTTCTAAATCCTTCACACACAAAAGCTAAATCTGCTTTTTGCTCTTTATCCTGCATACTTGAACCCAAATACGGGGGGTTGCCTAAGATGTAAATTTCATCGTCTTTGCTTTTGGGACAAACTTCTTCCCAGTCCAGGCGGGTGGCGTTGCCGCAAACGATATGCCCGGCGTCTTTTAGCGGCAACGTGGGGTTGGTTCTGCCGAATTTTTTGAAAAACTCTACATTCATCTGGTGTTCAGCCAGCCATAATGACAACATCGCGACTTCGTGGGCGAAATCATCTATTTCAATACCGTACAATTGTGAAAGAGAAATGCCGGAAAGAGCAAGTGAATCACTTTCTTTAAAAATTTCCATTTCCAGTTTACGCAGTTCTTTGTAGGCGATAATCAAAAAATTACCGGAACCACAGGCGGGGTCGAATATTTTAATTTTTTTGAGTCTTCCCAGCAGTTGATTGAGCTTTTTGTCGCTGCCTTTTGCTTTTTCAAATTCTTCATACAGTTTATTCAAGAAAAGCGGTTCAATAACTTTCATGATATTCGGTACCGAAGTGTAATGCATGCCCAGACCGCTGCGGTGTTCCGGCGTAACGACCGCCTGGATCATTGACCCGAAGATATCGGGATTGATAGCCGCCCAGTTAAGTTCACCGCTTTCAATAATAGCGCGACGCGACCGCCGGGTAAACACCGGCATCGGGTGTTCGTCTCTGAACAGTCCGCCGTTGACATAAGGGAAAGCTTCAAGATAATCAGGGAGATTATTTCTCGAGTCGGTATTAAGGACTTCAAAAAGCTTTTCCAGATAATCATGCAGGTCGCTTCCGTCAGTTTGTGTATGCGAAGCTATCGCATCTGTAAATTGATTTTTCTCAAAGATGCCGGTATCTTCAGCAAAAAAGCAGAATAGGAGCCGGGACATAAAAACATTCAAGCCGTGAATGAATTCCGGCGCTTCACTTGGATTATCTTTTTTGATTTCGTCAAAGAGTTTCGCCATACGTTCAGCGGCTTTTACATCGGCGGGGTTTTCACCTTTCACCTGATGTTTTTCCATTCCGGCCCAGGGCAAAAAGAAATCGTATTTTTTCGGCAGTTCTTTTATGGTAGTATCGAGTGAATCCTGCGTTTTCGTATCCACCGCGAGTATTTTGTCATAATCAGTAACAATAATAAAACGTGATTTATGTTTTAATATTTGAGGATCTTTCCGCAGTTCATCAATATTATTATACAAATCTTCTGTTGACACAACTCTAAAAAACAGTTTTTTCTTCCAGGATATTTCCCCGTCATTTTTTGAAAGGTTCAAAGTCCCTTTTTTCAGTCGTGTAATTGAGGATTTCGGCAAACCGTAGGCAAGCAGCAGGTCATATATAAATGTCTCTGCCAAAAACTCTTCAGTGATTTTCTGTAAATTATCTTCGATTTGCGTTATGTTCATATTAAATTGCCGTCAACAAGCATCCCCCCATAGAAATTATAAGATTGAAAACAAAAAGTTTCGTAATGCATTCAGCCTAATCAGGTGGCACCTGAAGGCAGATGCCGCTTCAAACTCCGCTCCTGCGTCGCTACGGAAGCGGAAGTAAAACCTCAACTGTTACTTCGTCTTTCATTTCACTCAAGTGTCCGAGAAATGACAAGACTTTGCGACTAAGTGTCTAAGATAAATTTACAACGTTGAAACAAATTAGCAAATTAATTGCATGAATTCTGACTTTAAAATTGACATTTTAAGTATGGAGCATAATTTATATTTATACCTAGGGTATGCAAGTATAAATGCATAGGTTGCGTAAGGGCTTTATTTACAGTCATTTAAGTTTTTTAGTAAAGCTCCTTTTAACCCCCCTTACTCATAATATTCTGCCATTTTTTTGCAAAATATTATTTGCACCCCCGCTTCCATAGCAACGTAGGAGCGGAGTTTGAAGTAAAAAACTGAATAAAGGAATCTGTATGAATATAATATCCGGTATTGCGGGCGGTATCCGTCTAAACGTTCCGAAAGGCATCAAGGTTCGTCCAACCTCCGGGCGGGCGAGAAAGGCACTCTATGACAGCATTGGAGATTTCAACGGTAAAACCATCGTCGATCTCTTCGCCGGTTCGGGTGCATTGGGACTTGAAGCTGCCAGTCGAGGCGCGGCACGCGTAATATTTGTCGAAAAAGAACGGAAGTTCTGTCGCAATATTGAAGAAAATATTGCCAAGGTTAAAAACAGCGGCATAGAGTGCCGTTTTGATATAATCACCGGTGATGCGTCAAATGCCGCACTATTCTGCCGACCAGGACTGAATGTTGATATCGTTCTGGCTGATCCACCCTATCCCATTTCAGGCGAATGTTTTCAGCGCCTCGGCAATAACCAACAGTTTGCTCAATGGCTGGCGGGAGCTGAACTGATCTGGGAATTTCCCGATACCGGCGATCCTGACGGTTCATTTCTGACCACAGAATATCTGCAGGTGAAACGGCGCCGTAATTTTGGCGGCACCACGTTCATTTTTGCCGGAACTAAAAACAAAAAACGTTAGCCCCGAATTTACACAGAGCAGCAAAGCCGCAACCAAAAAGATTTTAACCAAAACTATCACATAAGAAAAGAAGGACATGAAGTTTTTTCATAAATCCCTTTTTGAGGGTTTAATTTTTGATGACAAAAATTAAACCCTCAAAAAATAATCTTCATTCCCTTCATGCCTTATGTGAATAAAAAAAATTGAAATGATTTAATAATCTATTTTGCCGGTTGCAGGACTTTGAGGCTTACGTCGGTGACAATATCTTTGACCTGTTCTTTGTAGCTCAACATGTGCGGGGCGGCCAGATGAGCTTTCAATGCCTCAACAGAGTCCCATTTTTCAACAATAGTAATAATATTTTCATCAAGTTGCTGAGGTGGCAGCCCGGTTTCAGCATCTACCGTCGGAGCGTATTCAATGCATCCCTCCTCGGCCAGAACATTCGGCACATTGGCATTAAAAATTTTAATAAATTCGGCACAAGTGCCGGGTTTGACCTTAATTGAAGCGAGGACAATAATCATGGGATTTTCCTTAGGTTAATTTTTTTATATTCTGTGCAATTCCTGATTGATTCTTTCGGACAGGATTGTTTTTATATATGACTGATAGGGAACATCTTGCTTGTTGGCTATTAACTTAAGCTCATTAATCATTATTTCCTGCATGCGGATTGAAATACTTCTTACTGTTGGTTTTAATTTGGGCATTACTACCAACTCTGCATCATCCCAATTGACATACTCTGAAGAATCATTTTTTCCCCAGAATAATTTTTCTTCCTGTTCTGTTTTAAATTTTGGAATTTTATTTTTCATAACGTTAATGTTTAATATATAACTTTGGGAATACTTTTTGCAAAGTGACAACCCGCTAAATAAAACGGGACTAGCTCATGTTATCTACATTCAAGGTGTGGGGCGAATAAAGGTGTCAATTTCTATTTCCGCATATTTTTGCTATTTGAGCTTAAATATTCAAATAGATCAGGAATTCTGAGAGTAATGGCCTACAGACGTTCGTCTGGCTTATACTGCTTCAAACTCCGCTCCTGCGTCGCTACGGAAGCAGAAAAAGCAACTTATGTCAAAAATTTTGTACATGTTAGGCACCAAGCGCCTAATAACGGTGTGGTCTAAGTATCCAGTTTCTAGCTTCCCCCCTTATCCAGTCTTATTCTAGGATCAAACCATGCATAGGCTATATCTGCAAATAGATTCATCGCGACAAATAGCAGAGCGGTTATAACCACCAGGGCTTTCAGTAGTTGGAGGTCGGAATTGTCTAATGCATCAAGCCCGGCATAACCCAGACCGGGAATACCGAAAAAACGTTCGAGCAGCAGACTGCCGGTAAAGAGAAACGGCAGTGATGCGGAAGCCCGGGTAATAATCGGGATCATTGCATTGCGGAGCAGGTGCTTGCTGTAGATAGTCAGTTTACTGCAACCTTTGGCGGTTGCGGTACGCAGATATTCGCGGTTAAGTTCATTGACGAATACTGTTCGGTAAAACCTCACTCCTCCACCCAAACCGGAACATATTCCGATTAACACCGGTAGAGCCAGAAAACGCAATCCACCCCAGCCCCAGACCGGGAAGAGATTAAAATAGTAGCCCAGATACCATTGGCCGAAAATTATGAAAACCAGATAACTGACACTCATTCCGGCGATAGAGACCAGGACGGTAAGTCGATCCGCCAGGCTGTCTTTATAGGCAGTGGCGAATAGCGCGAGGGCAATGCCAATGATTATTTCACCGAAAAATATCGGCAGCATCAGTGATAATGAAGGCCAGAGACCGCGCCAGATAATCTTACTGACCGGCTCGCGGGTTATCAGTGTTTTGCCGAAATTAAAAAAACTTATATAGGGAAACTCAGCTTTGAAACTGACCAGTTCCCGGAATGAGTCGAGGAGTTGGGAATTCAGTGCAGAGCCCTGTTCACGATAAAAGTTGACGGTTTTCAGTTCAAGCACGGCACCGGCTGCCGGAACCTGCATGGCAAAAGTTTTCCTGCCGGTAACGGGAATTGAAACCTGTTGCCAGTTTTCCGCAATAAATTCATTCCCATCAACAGTGAAAGCACCACGAAAATAGATCTCACCTTGCAGATTCACCTCTTCCAATTGGAAATTACGGGTAAAAGTTACAGTTCCGCCGGGTGCTAATTTAAGATACCCTGCCTGGTAATCACTCTGCCCGTTAATTGCAATATTTTTTACCCGGCGCGGTCTGCTGAAATCACCGGATGAAAATGCTTCAGTCCGCCGCCATTTACCATAAATTATCGGTTTATCCGAGCCCAGCTCCATGCGCATATCCTCTATCTCTCGCGCGGATGGATTTTTGCCCAATAATGCCGCCGCCGGATCTCCCGCTGCCAACTTAAACAGCACAAAAGTCAACAACATTACGCCGACAATAATGAACCCTGAAAAAAACAGGCGATTTAAAAAATATCTAAGCATTCAAAACCTTTTCAGCTGTTTTTCTGTTTATTTTTCATTTTTTTATCTTTTACGCTCACTTGACCATTCATTAGCATCGGTAATAGCCAATCCCTTAATTCAGTGAGTTGATGGTGTTCTACATGTATTAAAAGTCTCTTTATGAACATAACCGGCTATGCCGGAACTAAAAACAGTAGCCTGCGACTTCCAGCCGCATGGGCAAACAATCCACAATGGGGGATTATGGATTTTACTTCGTCCTCTACGAGTGTCGCCAGGATGTCGCCTGTTGAAAACCACGAAGTGAAACTACTAGCGGAAATACCTACCCGAGCGTAGCAACAGACGAAGTAATTCCCTATTAGATTAAAATAGTACTCTAAGGAGTTTTTGCAACAGGCAGAGAAAAGCATTTTAACTAAAAAAATAACTTGAAGTTTTTGCATGACTGCGAACAGAAGTATTGCCTGCAAATTTATCGTTTTATTCGCGACGAGGACGTCGCTCCCACATTAAAACCAGGGCTGTTCAATACTAAATTTAAATACGCTACTTTGCAGTGGGCTAAGGACTCACTCAAAAATAAATTGGTGAGTTTTGCGTAGCCCAAGTTTCACCGTTGCCCTTTACTTTTGAGCTTAAACGGTGAAAAATCAGGGTACTACAACCTTTTCGCTATAAAATATCGTTTCAAATTTTTCATCAGTTTTATAGTTGCTGAATTCATCAAAGTAATGTTTATTGCGCGAACCGCGGGTAATCAGTACATAAGGGAACCCATATTCTTTCAGTAAATCAATATTTTCAATGGTGGCAATTCCTCTGTCCATCACAAGCGTCGGCCGCATTGCGGAAAAATTATCATCAAGCCTTACTTCCAAAGTTTCATTCTCTGTTGTTTTACGTTCAAGTTTACTGCGGTGCTGTTCTTCACGAAGATAAAATGTCGCCATTGCCTGGTCAGCGGTAGTCTGTACACGTTTTTTTATTTTTATCCCTGGATGTTGACCGGTAAGTCTGGCTGTCAGTTCTGCTGCAAGCTGAGGCCAGAGGTCACGTGGCAGCTCAAGGTGGCCAAGATGCATTACTGTCCGGGAACGCGGGCTCCCGTTTACACGCACTGATTCTGACAGTACATGCTTAACATAGACCTTGCAGGTCTTCTTATTAGTTGTTTTTACTTCGCGGATATACATAATAAGTCAATATCGCATGCATCAAATCATTTTCAAGAACCGGCAAATGCTTTAGGACTCTATAAAATTACATCTTGAGCTTAGGCGTTGAGTAGGTTTGAGCTTAGAAAATTTATTGATTCGTTACATATCCCTAATTTCGAAGAAAGTAGGGGTAGAATGCAGACAACTGATCAAGGCACGAAAGTTTTTACACAGTAGAACTATATAGATATTTTTGTAACGCAGAGCAGTTGTTCGCAATCAAGCAAAAACTCCAAGTTATTTTTTTGTGGATCCTAAATCTGGAGACGATGTTTTACCGTAATGAATTTTTCTATTGCCAGATCAAGGTCTTCGATTGAATGGGCGGCGGAAATCTGGACTCTGATTCTTGCTTGACCTTTGGGTACCACCGGATAGAAAAAGCCGATAACGTAGATGCCTTCATCCAGTAACTTTGCCGCCATCTGTTGAGCTAAAACCGCATCACCGAGCATAATTGGTACGATGGGGTGTTCGCCAGCTTTGATATCAAAACCCGCTTCAGTCATTTTTTTACGGAAATGCGCAGTGTTGGTTTTCAGCTTTTTAAGTAGTTCTTCTGATTCACTGACCAATTCAATGGCTTTAAGTGACGCACAGACTATTGCCGGTGAAAGCGTATTGCTGAACAGATAAGGACGTGAACGCTGACGGAGCAGATCAATAATTTCCTGTCTCCCGCTGGTGTAACCACCGCCAGCACCGCCAAGGGCTTTACCAAATGTTCCGGTAATAATATCCACCCGGCCGATTACACCGCAATGTTCAGGGGTACCACGTCCGTTATCGCCGACAAAACCGATGGCGTGTGAATCATCAACCATCACTAAGGCGTCATATTTATCCGCCAGATCACATATTTCGGCCAATTTAGCAATTGAACCATCCATTGAAAAAACACCATCCGTCGCAATCAGTCGGCGACGGCAACCGGTAGCTTGACGCAACTGTGCCTCTAAATCTTCCATATCAGAATTTTTATAGCAGAAACGTTGGGCTTTGCAGAGTCTGATACCATCAATAATACTGGCATGATTCAACGCATCACTGATTATGGCATCTTCAGCACCGAGCAAAGTTTCAAACAACCCACCATTGGCATCGAAACATGAACTGTAGAGAATTGTATCATCTGTGCCGAGAAAATTGGCCATGGTAGTTTCCAACTGCCGGTGAATCGTCTGGGTGCCACAGATAAAACGCACTGATGACAGCCCAAAACCCCACTGTTGCAGACCTTCGGTCGCCGCTTTGATTATTTCAGGATGATTGGCAAGTCCAAGGTAATTATTGGCACAGAAATTCAGTGTCGATTTTCCGCCCGATACTTTGATACTTTTGCTCTGTGGGGTTTCAATAATGCGTTCCGACTTGAATAGGCCACTGGTTTTAATTACCTCAATTTCAGCCTGTAATACTGATTTTAATTTACTGTTCATTGTTCTATTCCTTATTCGTAATTCGTAATTTACCCTTGCCTGTCCCAGTTAAGAACAACTTTACCTGAGTTGCCTGAACGCATCGCTGCAAAACCTTTTTCATAATCGGTAAAATGATAATGATCGGTAATCAATGTGGTTATATCAAGCCCGGATTCGATCATTGAGGTCATTTTATACCAGGTTTCATACATTTCACGTCCATATATGCCTTTAATGGTTAAACTGTTAAAAACAACTTTATTCCAGTCGATAACTGTTTTCCCGGGCAGAATACCCAACAGCGCGATTTTTCCACCATGACACATATTGTCAATCATATTGTTCAACGCTGTCGGATTGCCGGACATTTCCATACCAACATCAAAGCCCTCTTTCATCTTCAATTCCGTCTGAACATCTTCAAGATTTTCCTCATTCACATTAACAGCTCTGGTAACTCCCATTTTTTCTGCCAGTTCAAGTCGATATGGATTAATATCGGTAATCACCACATATCTGGCTCCGGCGTGTTTGGCAATAGCGGCGGCCATGATACCGATTGGACCAGCACCGGTAATCAAGACATCTTCGCCGAGCACGCTGAATGACAATGCGGTATGAGTCGCGTTGCCGAGTGGATCAAAACATGCCAGCACATCCAATGGAATATTGGGATTGCAGTGCCAGACATTGGTCACCGGAATAGAAAGGTATTCAGCATAAGCACCTGAACGATTGACGCCGACGCCACTGGTGGAATTGCAGAGGTGGCGACGGCCAGCCAGGCAGTTGCGACAGCGGCCACAGACAATATGACCTTCACCACTGACAAGGTCGCCGACTGCGACATCATGAACATTGGAGCCAAAAGATTCCACTATGCCGACAAATTCATGTCCGATAACCAACGGCACCGGAATGGTCTGCTGGGCCCATTCGTCCCAATTATAAATATGGACATCAGTTCCGCAGATCGCAGTACGTTTGATCTTTATCAGGACGTCATTTATGCCAACTTCCGGTAGCGGAACATCTTGCAACTCCAAGCCCGGAGCGTTATGAGCTTTTACCAATGCTTTCATTATAATTTCCTCATTTGTTCTTGACTTTTTAACTGTGTTCAATATATTAAAAATGTTTCTTATAATAAATTCAATATAACGAATGTTTTTCACTATGTCAAACAATCAAGTAGTTTTTGCCGGATTTATTTTGATAATCACCTCAATGGAGGATAAATGAGCAAGATACCCAAACCGCCATCAATCGGCAAGAATGTCAAGCATGAACGCAGTGTCCAGAAACTATCACTGGATGAGCTGTCCACCGCCAGCGGTGTTTCCAAGGCAATGCTGTCACAGATTGAATCCGGGAAGGTCAACCCGACGGTAGCGACAATGTGGAAAATTGCTCACGGACTCAGCGTTGAATTTAATGTGTTGATGAAAGGTGAAGGCAAGAAAATTCGTCGGTTTGATATTAACCGTAAAGCGGATATTACCACGCTTGATGCTGATGCGGCAGGCGTACACATCAGCGTGCTTTCGCCAGTATCAATGGCGGAAGACCTTGAACTTTATCTGCTGACGTTCAAACCCGGTGCCACACTCAATTCCCAACCGCATTATCCGGGAACAGAGGAGTTTCTGACAGTCCTTGCGGGTAAAGTAAAAGTTTCAGCCGGCGAGAACGAGACTATTCTGAATGCAGGTGATGTACTGGTCTATCAATGTGATATTGAACACCATATTGAAAACCTTGCCGCTACCGAATCCCGGATTTATCTGGTTGTCAGATTTTAACGCTAAAACCACGAAATGAATTTTTTTTGTGCTTTTACACAGAAAATATAATTGCTTCAACAGTAGAAACAGGTTATACACAAGTGCATTCTTTTAGCTAGTTTACTGCGCCTATTTAAGCTCAACTGCGCAGCTCTTTAATAGCTTTTAGATCGCAAAACGGTATTAGATCATTCGTCGCTGGATATAATTCTGCTATTTTTATTAACTCTTATTTGAATATTACACTTTTTGCGGTAATTTATAGGCTCATTCAAAATGGTGGTTGTAGCTCAGTTGGTTAGAGCGCCTGGTTGTGGCCCAGGAGGCCGGGGGTTCGAATCCCCTCATCCACCCCATTTATTTATCTTCTCCGTTGCACTGCGAATCTAAATATACAGGCTCCGCCTGGTTTTAGAATAAAAAATGTTCGATTGTCTGATAATGGACGTACATTTTCAATTCTCTTTATTTGATTAAAGGATGCCTTTGTCGTCGAACTTTTTATATTTAGGTTCGCAGTGCAACGGAGAAGATAAATTATTCCAGATATTTTTTCTCAGCGTTATCCAGATACTGTTTCATCGCCTGCCACGGGTTAGCTTTATTCCGTCCGATCACTTCCATTTGACGGTAATAATACTCCGACCTCCAACTTTCACGCTGTTCAATATCGCCAAGATAATTTTCAATGGCAATTTGCTGCGCCAAGGCTTTATAATAGTCACTTAAAGCTGCTTTAAGAGCCTTTTGTTCTGCTTTTGAAGAATTTTTACCAATACTGTAAATCTGTTGACGGAGTAAATGCAACGGATTGCTGATGAATATTGGTGACTGAGCAATAATATCTCCCAATTGATCGGTAAGGGCTGATTTGACGCCAAACGGTTGCTTTATTTTTTCCCAGTACGCCGGCAGTTGCAATAGCGTCAGTGATACTGTTTTATATTTTTCATTACCGATTTTCACTTCGCATTCTACGGGGAACAGCTGTTTGAATTTTTTATCAACAGCTTTAGCGCTTAACGGGAAAAAATAGTTTGCAGCTTTGCCGATTAACATCCGCCGGAACCATTGCCGAACAATCTCGTCATCACTGCCCTTAAGCTGTTTTTTAGAACGATAACGTTTTCCCGCTACTCGCCCAAGCGTCGAACTGAAAATTTCCTGCTGACTATAATTTCCAGTCGCGGAAAGCACCACGATCTCCGCAAAAGCTTCTTCTTCATCACGGCATAATTCCTCACTGATACTCAACAGAAAACGGCAGAATTCTTCGTAAAGCAAATATGCCTCGCCATCTTTCTCTTTGATTGGATGAGCTGTAATCGCTGACAGTTCAGGGATTTTTCCTGCTCTGACAAGGGCGATAATCCCCGGCAGATAGGTAGCCGGCGAGAATAATTTTTTCGCGGTTTTATATTTTAATTCGGCATACAGCCCGGTTAACAGCCAGTCCGGCAGTGATCTTTTGCCCGGCCGAATATCGCATTTAGCAAACAGCAATGTTGAAATTATCTGTTTGTTGACAGTGGCATTGTCCCGCCATTGCTCAAGATTACCGTTAACATATATGTTGACAGTTCTTCCAGCCTGGACAATATTGATGTCCTGTTTCATCTTTTTCTTGTCAACAACGACGATTCTAGGCAGTAATTTCACATTTCGCCGTGAACGAAGCAACATTGCTGTCAAATTATCAACCGTTTGCAAATAACGTTTCAGTCTGAAATATTCAGTATCATATTTTTCAAAAATAATCTTGGTATTGGATTCGACCCGGATCTTCCTGGCATCAGTGCGTGGAGTGCCCAGCAAAACAAATAAGCTGAATGCAAGCAGCTTGTTTAATCGATAATATTTACAAAACTTCATAGTCAATACCTGAACAGGCGTTCGCCTGGCTTATACAGCTTCAAACTCCGCGATTATCGTTGTTAATGAAGCGGGGGTGTAATAATATTGTTTAATCTACTGTTCAACCTTCAAGCTTGCAATCCCGTGGATTAAAAAAACGGGGAAAGTTTAACTGTACAACAATGCTTTCGGCAAAAAAAACAGGATTTTTCTTGTAAAAACGGCAGGCTGATTTAATTTATACCCATTATGGGGCGTTCCCAGTTATTTTTTTGAGAGCCCTAAACAGACATTTGTCTGAACTAATCTGCTTCAAGCTTCGCAGCTATCGCTGCTGCGGAAGCGGTGTTTTCAAACTTTAAATATATTACGGAGCGAACATGATAAAACAAATTTTCTATCTGCAGCTAATGTTGACATTCAGCATTAACCTACAATTATCGGCTGTAACCATTACCCAGCCTGACAGGGTTAAACTGAAGAAATCACGCGAATTGACCAAACAGTCTCTGAAAAAAGATAAAGCGAGCAATGTTGACTCCATCCTGGCTTCTGTCAACGGCACCCCGGTAAGTCTGAGTGATGTGTTATATGAAAGCCGCCGCACCGAGGCAAGGCTCGGCATGGTATATTCCGGCCAGAAACTGTATGATGAAGTGATGAAATTTCGCAAGCAGATATTGAATGATATCATCACCCGCAAACTGGTGATGGTTGAATACAAAAAAAGAAAGTTTGAGATTCCGAAGCAGTACACAGAGACCTTACTGGATGAACTGATGGAGAGTTATGGTTGCGAGAGCCGCGAAGAGCTAGGTGAACGTGCCAGAAAAGCTGGCACTTCGCTGGCGGAACTGAAACGCAAGACAAAAGAAAAAGTTATCATTCAAGTTATGATCAATTCATTTTATTTCAATCATGTTAACGTCACACCACGTGAGTTATTTGAATACTACCAGAAAAACATTGCCGATTTTTCCTCGCCTGCCCAGTTCAGACTGCAACTGTTTTTTCTGCGTAAAGATAAAAAAGATCTACCTAAACTGCTCAAATCAATCTCAAATGACCTGAAAAGCAATAATCAGAAAATCTTCACCTCACTGGTTGTGTTGCATTCTGATGGCCCGAACGCTACTCAGGGCGGAGATGTCGGCTGGATTCAGCAGAAACGTTTGCGCCCGGAATTTGCCACCGCACTCAAAGGCAAAAAAGCCGGTGATATTGTCGGCCCGGTAAAAACGGACGAAGGAATTTATTTTTTATGCTTGGCTGAACTAAAAGCAGGTAAAACAAGCTCTTTCCGTCAGGTGCTGCCGGGACTCCGTGAAAAAATTATTCAAAAACGCCGTCATGAAGCATTCAATAGCTACGTTGCAGATCTGAAAAAAAATGCGGTCATCAGATATTATTATTAAAATGAGATAATTATTTTATGTTTATGTGTCACTTCATTCGACAGGCAAAAGTCCAGCGTCAGTAAACAATTTTATCAGCAGTGCCCCAAGCGGTTTTACTCAGTCATTTTTGTGGAAATCCTGGCAATCATCCATTGGATTGACCTGCTTATCGTGCAATGTGCAGCGCGACATAAATGGATGGACAATAAAAGAGCGGCAATCACGGCAGAATATCCGTTCATCATCAGTAACCGTTATTACCGGGATTTCAACCTCAACGCCACCAAACAGATCAGATAATGCAGCGGTTTTCGCATTAGACTTGACTGCTGCTTCATCAATCTTTGGCGGTTCATAATCGCATAGTTTATGTCCGTATAAGCTACAAACCAGCATATCGCCGGTTTTAGTCCAGCCATCCAAAACCGGCTGTTGCCGAGCGAAACTTTCTTCGCCACATTCCGGGCAAATTACTTTATCCCCTGGTTCCATGACTACTCTTTTCCAGCCTCAAATTCAGCCATTTTAGCATTTATAATAACAGTAACCTGCTGACCTTTGATTACTTTAATATTCTGTCTAACTCTGAGATTATGCCAGGCTTTGACCATTACTTTGCCGGAAAACGGTTTTTTGCCAGCTTTGACAACATTCGCCGCTTTACAGCCCCAGCCGGCTGGATTACCCTTGCTATCTAATTCTTCAAAATCACCATTGGTTAATTCCGCGCCTTCAACGACTATCTTATCATAAAATACCCAATGGGCATTCATATTCTTATTACCTTTATTTTTTGACCAGTTACTCATCAGATTTATCGTCACGACACCATCAGCTTCCGGTATAAAAACAAATGCATCGGTAAGCCATTTATCAGCAGTTACCTGAGCTGTTTCTCCAGTAAGACTGAATTTTTTCTTTTCTTCCTTGCCCCAAGTAATAGTCTTAAAAGAACCGCCCTCGGGACCTTTAACTGCTTTCAATGCAACATTCTGTCCGTTGAAGTCAACTCTACCCTTGACCACCGGAGTTTTAGCTCCGGCAAACATAGCACAAGCTCCCATTACCATAACCGCCGACAAGATAAATAATTTCTTCATAACAATTTCCTTTCTGTTGTTATTTTATCTGGCAACGCATCAAATAGATATGTTCCAACCAAATACATTAATTTATATACCACAATATTGATGATTTGTCCAGTAAATAGACCCGTTAGGATAGAATTTAATTGACTTTTTCCGCCGTAACTGAATAACAACAGGAAAATAGCGGCTGAAACTATTAATATCGAATACAGAAAAACCGTTTGTAAATATAGCTGAGTACAGATAAATTAGTGACAAAATAATTTGGAGTAACCCAGAGAGAAGGATCAAAGATGGTTTCGATCAAAGTACCATATTCAACACGTGAAATAGAGCTGAACATCCCGCGCCATAATCTGTTGGGTATATTAAAGTCAAAAGCGGCTAATTACCAGCAGAATATTTCATGCAGTGAAGCGGATCTGGTAAATAGCGCACTGGATAATCCCATTGATTCCTTAAAACTTGAAGCATTAGCTAAAGACAAGAAAAATATTGTTATTATAACCAGTGATCATACCAGGCCGGTTCCAAGTCGAATAACTATGCCGATTCTGCTGGAACGCATCAGGCGGGTAAATAGTGCTGCCAACATCAAAATATTAGTGGCAACCGGTTATCATCGTGCAACTACTGCCGAAGAATTAATGGAGAAGTTTGGTCGCGATATTGTCGAAAATGAACAAATAGTTGTTCACGATGCCTTTGACAATGACAGTTTGATTAATTTAGGGATACTGCCTTCAGGTGGCGAGCTCTGGTTGAACAGATTGGCAATAGAGGCCGATTTACTGATTGCGGAAGGCTTTATTGAACCGCATTTTTTTGCGGGCTTCTCAGGTGGCAGAAAAAGTGTCCTGCCGGGCGTTGCCGGAGCCCAAACAGTGCTGGCCAATCATTGTTCAGAATTTATCGCCAGCTACCATGCCCGTACGGGGAATCTGAATAATAATCCAATTCATCGCGATATGCTTTTTGCCGCCCGCAAAGCGCAACTGGCATTTATCCTGAATGTGGTGCTAAATGAGCAGAAAGAGATTATCCAGGCGTATGCCGGCGACAGTGTACAGGCTCACCTCGAAGGCTGCGAATTTATCAGAGAATTATCAAAAGTTGATAAAACAGGTGCTGATATTGTTGTTGTCACCAATAGTGGCTATCCACTGGATCAGAATATTTATCAAACAGTCAAAGGCATGACTGCAGCTGAAGCAACCTGTAACCCGGCTGGAGTCATTATTATGATTGCCGGTTGTGAAGATGGTCATGGCGGCGAATCTTTTTACCATGAAATGGCCCAGGCGGCGACACCTGAGGATATAATTAAGCAAGTGATGACCGTTGACAGAAATAAAACCCTGCCGGATCAATGGGAATTTCAGATATTGGCACGAATTTTAGTTAATCATCAAGTCATTATGGTCACCGACCTTTGTGATCCGGCAATAATTAAGGCGATGCACATGGAGCATGCGTTTGATTTCCCGGACGCCCTTAAACAGGCACTGGATATTAAAGGCGCAGATGCATCAATCACCGTCATTCCGGACGGCGTTTCAGTCATTGTGCAATAGGGCTTGGGGCTCCGCCTTCGTTTAAAAACTATGGCGCGATAAATTGGGGCTTGGGTTTTACACCTTCTTTTTATGTCGCTCTTTCAGAGCTGTTTATTGTGGGTGCTATCTATACCCAGGGTGTTACCCTGGGCTATTGAATTTCAGGCTTTCAGCCTTGAAAAATCAGGGTGCGCAAAAAGTTAAGATTTCAAGGCGGACCGAGGAAATCGTCTTTATGGCAATTTCTGCCATAATTTAAGTGCTTTACATATAATTCTCGGGTTAAATTAGACCCTGTTCGAAAAGGTTTTCTGGTTCGATTAACACTGGTAAATAACTTGATCGTTCGAGGTTGATTAGCGTTTGCTGTTTGCGCTCGGAGATCGCAAGCTACTGGTTTGGCACCCCTTTTCGAACAGGGTCTAATTTAACCCGCGCGAAACGTAAACCTTAAGCTATATAAAGAACTCAGGCAGGACATCCAAGCTACACTTGTATTTTCCAATGTTTAGACTATTTTATAAGTTTATGAATTCGAGGCAAAATATAATTTAATGTGGACAATATATAGTATATGACAAAAATTATTAATAGAGCAAAAGAGGTTTTAGACCTGGAAATCGCAGGTATTGAAACTTTGCGGGACAACTTGAACGGCGAATTTGAGGCCGTAGTAAAAGCTTGTCTGAACACCATTAATGCCGGCGGTAAAATCATTATTACCGGTATCGGTAAAAGCGGCTATATCGGACAAAAAATAGCTGCGACTATGTCCAGTATCGGATCCCCTGCACTGTTTATGCATCCAGTCGAAGCACTGCACGGTGATTTGGGTATCATGCAGAATAACGACATCATGATGGCTCTGAGTTACAGCGGTGAAACTGAAGAACTGCTACGCATTATGACACCGGCTAAACGGCTCGGCATTAAAATTATCGCAGTTACCGGCAATGCACAATCAAGTTTGGCTAAACATAGTGATCTTATGCTTGAAATGGCGGTTTCAACTGAAGCCTGTCCATTTAATCTGGCACCTACCACAACGACTACCGCCCTATTGGCACTTGGTGATGCCCTGGCGATGGTGTTGCTTGATACCCGCGGATTCACCAAAGAAGATTACGGTCGGCTGCATCCTGGCGGAGCTATCGGACGTTCTGTAACCATGACCGTAGAAGATATTATGCGTCACGCTGATCGGATGGCGCTGGTCACAGCTGATACGACCGTCAAGGAGACTCTGCTGAAAATGACTCAGGCGCGTTGCGGTTCAGCCATAATTGTTAATAGTCATGAAGCACTGCTGGGAATCTTCACCGACGGAGACTTCCGCCGTCATGCAGAGAATGATATGTCCATTTTGAAACGCCGGATCACTGACGTCATGACTGCCAACCCCATCGCCATCGCTGCCGAATCGCTGGCGATTGAAGTAATCAAACTCATTGAAGATAAAAGAATTAACGATATTGTTGTCGTTGATAACCAGCAAAAGGTTGTCGGATTGATTGATGTTCAGGATCTGCCTGGGTTTAAATTGATGTAACTTTTTTAGTAGCCAACACTTGGAATATTGAGAAAAACAGCTAGATTACTTGTTTAGCTTTTTATATTCGTTTAAACTAGGTTAACCAAGGCACTTGCGCCTCAACAGAAAATTTATGAAATTTGTAAACCGTGTAACAGTTAAAATAATTTTTGCGCTACTGTTTCTATGCAGTGTATGCCTGACCGCACAGCTTTTCGCTGCTGAGAATGAAGCCGGAGCACTTTTCCAGAAAGGTCTTAATCAAGCAAGGGAAAAAGAGTATCGCGATGCTGCAAAAACCTTCCTTGACGCCAAGCAGTTGGCTGATGGAGTGACGATGAAAGGCAAAGCACTTAAAGAGGCAATGCTCAATTTTCGTCGGGCAAAACTCTACGGCGAGGAGTTCAAGTGTATTGAAACTCTGCTAGGCAGTTATTCAGCGCAGATTGATTATGCTGAAATGGTCAACCGCGAATATGCAATCGGCGATATGTACTTCAAGGGACACCGCGATCCGGCCTTTTGGAGTTTTCGTTGGGTTCCATGGCTTACCGAACCGGATAAAACCCTGAAAATTTATCTCAAAGCCATAGAACGGGGTCCATTTTCCCCCCAAGCACCTAAGGTAAAATTACGGGTTGCATGTCTTTATATTGACGATGGCAAAATTGATAAAGCTCTTATATTGTTGCGCAACCTGATCAAGAATCATCCAGATTCTGAAATCACCAAATTCGCCTACCTTGAATTAGCCAATGCCCTGTTTCAGCTGGCAGAAAAAGGCGACGGGGATGGCAAATATAATCGTGAGGCAACTCAATTATTGGAGGAATTTGCCAAGAAATATCCTAAAGCTCCGGAGCGCGACTGGGTTGAAAAAACTTTATTAAAAACTAAAGATATTGCTGCTGAACGTCTCTACACCATGGCCAAGTTTTACTACCGTATCGGTAGAACAGAGCCGGCAGAACGCTATTTAAGTGATGTCCTGATAAAATATCCCGACACTGTCGCGGTAGACAATTCCGAAGAAATGTTAACCAGCATTGATAAAGAGTTTGTCCCAACAGGGTTCCGGCCGGAACTTAAGAGCCGAATTCAGAAATTCAGTGAAATCCCGTTACCGGAAGAGGACTCGCCAATTATGGTAACGCCTCAGGGCAGCGGGGGGAAATGGCTTTTACCTGTACGAGACCTGGGTATTGGACCGAAAAATATCACCGTGAAACAACTAAATAAGCAACCTAAGGAGTAATTGATGTCCACAGTCAACAGATTTTTACTTATTTCAATATTAGCGTTGCTTCTACCGGGGTGCGGTTATCATCTCGGATCGCTGATGCACCCGCAGGTTAAAACCATCGCCGTCGCGCCAGTGATCAATGAAACTCTCGCTTTCCATCTTGCCGCTGATATGCGTTCATTGCTCAGTGAACAGTTCATGGTTGACGGATCACTGAAAATCAAAGATATGAAAACCGCCGACTGTATTATTTATGCAAAAGTTACCAGTGTGCAATTCAGGGAAGTGGCGGATGCAACCCGGGATGATGGCGAGAATTATCATGCCAATGAGTGGTCTGTCTCAATCACAGTTGAATTTACCGTGACTATCCCTGGCAAAAAGGAGCCGTTAGTTAGTACCCGCAGTGTCAGTGGAAGTGCAAATTTCCAGGGATTAGGAGATCTCGAAACCGGTCGTTCACAAGGTGTTAGACAAGCGTGTTATGATGCCGCGACCAAAGTTGTTCAATATACTACTGAAGCTTGGTAGGTTTTCACAAACGAGGTAATTCCCTCAAACAAGCAAAATAAGGAGCCGTAAATTATGGCTGGACATGGACCCGCAGTAAAACTTGGCAAGGACAACGCTTCCGAATGGAAGTCAAAATTAGGCGTAATACTATTTTTCGTCTATGCGGCTTTCTATGGCGGTTTTGTTACAATTAATACCGTTAAACCTAAACTCATGGGCATAACTGTTGTTGCAGGATTGAATCTCGCAGTCGTTTACGGCATGGGATTGATTGTATTAGCAATTGTGATGGGATTAGTTTATAACTATTTCTGTACGAAGAAAGAAGATGAACTGAATGGGCCGGCCAACGTAGCGCAGGGAGGGACTGAATAATGATTTATCAAGCATCCCCGATTGCTATTGTGCTGTTCCTTGCCTTTGTCGGTTTTGTGCTCGGCATGTCATTCTATTTTGCCCGTAAAGCAAAATCCGCTGAAGGCTATTTTGCTGCCGGTGGTACAATTCACTGGTTTGTGAATGGTATCGCTTTTGCCGGTGATTACCTCTCAGCAGCCTCTTTTCTCGGTATTTGCGGCATGATTGCAGTATACGGTTATGATGGGTTTCTCTATTCAATCGGTTATCTTGCCGGTTGGATTGTGGCACTGTTTGTCGTCGCTGAACCGATGAAACGTCTGGGAAAATATACCTTTACCGATGCGCTGGATTCAAAATTCAACTCAAAAAGTATTCAGCTGATGGCCGCGATCAGTACTTTGGTTGTTTCGCTCTTCTATCTGATTCCACAGATGGTTGGTGCCGGTGTACTGGTAACTCCTCTGTTAGGACTGCCACACTGGGTTGGTGTTATTATGGTTGGGATTATTGTGGTGCTGATTGTCGCGACCGCTGGCATGACCTCAACAACCTATGTTCAGTTCCTTAAAGGTGGTCTGCTGATCATCTTTTCTACTATAATCTGTATCTATCTATTCAAGAACGGTTTTACTTTGAATCCGGAAAATGATGGTAAACCTTATCATCAATTCCAGACCATTGAACTGGGAAAACTCCCAGCGAGTGGCTACAAAAAAGTTGCTGAAGTAACTAGCGGCGGTAAGACTTTCGTGCAGTTAGTTAAGCCGACTGAAATTACTATCGGTGACAAAACTGAAACTAAGCCAATCAACAGCTGGTGGATTAAAGATGGTAAGTTGCTTAAAGAAACGTTGTCAAAAACTATAACTGCTGACAACAAAGAGCTTTATAATGGAGCACCGAAAGAGGCTCAACTATTTTTCCCTGTAGGTAATATTGCCAAATTGCCAGCTGATGTTAAACCTGGCGAAGCGGTAGGACCTGCTGAATTCCTGTCTGTCATCGAAAGAAGTGAAATTAACCTGTTCCCGAAAGCCTCTTTTGAAAATAACGGCAACAAAGTAACTGTTTGGTATGCTAAAGTTGTTTCAGGTGCAAAACTGTTGCGTCCGGGAATGAAGTTCCTCAAACCTGGCAAGGATGGTAAAACTTCGTGGATGGCTAAGTTTAACTTCATTTCACTGATGCTGGCACTGTTCTGCGGTACCGCATCTCTGCCACACATTCTGATTCGTTACTATACAGTTCCATCACAAAAAGATGCCCGTAAATCAACGATTGTTGCTATCGGCGCGATTGGTTTCTTCTATATCCTGACCCTCTTTATGGGCCTCGGTGCGATGGTGAGTGGCGTAATGGATGTGGAAAGTGGCAATATGGCGGCTCCGCTACTGGCAAAAGGGATGGGAATTATTCTGTTCTCAATTATTTCAGCAGTTGCTTTCGCAACCGTACTCGGGACGGTCAGCGGACTGATTGTTGCCGCCTCCGGCGCGGTTGCTCATGATATCATGGATAACTACATGAGTATTAAAATGACCGAAAGCCAAAAGGTTATGGCAGGAAAAATTTCTGCGATTGTCGTTGGTATTATTGCCATTGTGCTTGGCATTATCTTCAAGGGCGTGAATGTTTCATTCCTGGTAGGCTGGGCTTTTGCCGTCGCTGCTTCAGCGAACCTGCCATCAATCATCATGTTACTCTTCTGGAAAAAGACGACTGCTAAAGGGATTGCCGCTTCAATTACCGTCGGGATGATTTCATCATTGATTATTCTATTGATTTCTCCGAAAATGGCTGAACTCTACTACAAATGGTGGGGCGTGATCTTCAAAGCTCCGTTTGAGTTGAATCAGCCGGGACTTATCTCTATTCCGCTGGCATTTATCACTCTGGTTATCGTTTCACTGATGACGCAGAAAGATAACGCGAAGCTTGAATCCGCAGAAAATGCATAATCGCATTGATGTAGAATTATCGCCCGTTGAAAGTTACTCTTCAGCGGGTAACTCAAAAAAAGCAGCGGCAGATATCGCTGTTTTTTTTGCTTATTTACAATGTTTATGAAAATCCCAATAAAGCCGAAATCGAAAACCAATCCACGCATTTGCTCCACACATTTAAAACCAATAGAAGGTATAACATGAAGATGCAGGTGGTTAAACAGCTTTTTGATTTTAATATTTTGATGAGGTTAAAATCGCTTATCAGAAAAATTTTGAGAAGGAAAATTTTTATCGGGGCAATATTTTTACACAGGAAGCAGTTCTGAATGACACGATCAATATATCAGAGCTTATCTGCCTCGCAAAACTAAAAGGTTTTATAGCAAGAAAAGATACTGACGATATTCAGCAGATAAGAAATGGTTAGCTATAGATTTAATTCCAGTTACGACATTTGCAAACCCTGTCAGCTATTCTGAATTTAAAACCACGAAGTGAAACTACTAGAAAATACAATATTCTGTAATTATCCTCAATATTCTCTGCTGTCCCGTTCCATTTGCTCAAAATAGATAATAGCCTTTTCGGCTTCTTTGATAAACAGCTTATGTTTATGCAATGGACTGTTTTTCAAATAGTAACGCCATAGGTCAGCCGCAGCAGCATATTTATGTTGTTTCTCTAATTGCACCGCCTGACTGGTAATGGTTTGTAATGCATCCTTTACCTTGAGTTCAATTTTATCGGCACTGGACAGACGAATAGCGCGGTGCAGTTCAGACAGCAGTTTTTGTCCGCGCTCAGCTTGAACGGCCGAACCGTTATTAATCAGATAGTGAAGCTTCCTGATTGCCTGTCCACGCTGTTCAGGAGAGCAGTTTTCCGCAAATTTTATGATATTCTCCAACCCCTGTTCCCGGAACCGATATTCCTGTTGCACCCTGTTCAACAGCAACCCAATAACCAGCAGAGCGACAGCAATTACCAATGCCGCCGTAAAATAGAATATTCGCCAGTCTGCCATAGCTGACTGGAACTTGCCGCCAAGAGTATTCAACGATAAAGCCGGCTGACTTGATGTTTGTCGTGATGCCGAAATTTTCTGATCCAGCTGATCAATGGTTTTAATTAACGCACGCCATGATGGATAACGTTTATCAGGCTGTTTAGCCATCATTTTTTCGATTAGAGCGACAGTCCCACTGCTCAGCGATTGGTTAATTTCACGCGGGTCAGGGACTGGATGCTCAAAATGCTGGGTAACTATTGCCAAGGTGCTAGTACCATTAAAAGGTGTTTTTTGAGTCAGCATCACATAAAGCGTAACCCCGAGCGAATACATATCAGTGCGAAAGTCAATTTTATCGTCCCTGGCCTGTTCAGGACTGATATAGTAAGGCGATCCGATCATGGTTCCGACCCGGGTCAGTTCTTCGTCATCTTCATCATTGTCAACATCAATCTTCGAAATTCCCATATCAAGAATTTTCACCTGATGCTCTTTGGTCAGAATAATATTGGCCGGTTTTATATCACGATGAATAATCCGGTGTTTATCCCAGACATAATCAAGCGCGACAGCTACCTGTCTGATAATCCCCAGAGCTTCCCGTTCATCGAATACACCATTTGCATTAAGCATTCGCATCAGGTCACTGCCATCGGCGTACATCATTGAAAAGAAGCAGACATTTTTGTCAAAGCCCGCCTCAATTGCCATAACCACTCCAGGATGCTCAACTTTGGCCAAAGTTCGCACTTCACGAAAAAAACGGTCGAGGTAACACTGATTGTTAGCCAACGCCGGCAACAGGATTTTTACCGCGACTTGACGGCCAATCGATTTTTGGCGAGCCAGGAATACTTCTCCCATACCGCCGATACCAAGTAAATTAAGCAACTCATAATCACCGACTTCACGCAACACCATACTGGTTGCGATCTGGGTATTTTCATTGCTGTTGCCCAATTCATTATCCATATATCTACTACCTGTCTAGATTACCATTAATTATGCAGTACCTAACGAATTTCTGCTAAAATTATTGCCAATCTGCCGATAATACAAGTAATATTGCAATTTTATCCAATAACATGGTAAATTTTTTTGCATTATTAATATTTGTGTGCTAAGCTAAAACCGTGGCTTTGCCATGTTGCGTAATCAGCAGGTTACTTTACCCGCTGATGTGTTACCTAGATTGTGCAAGTATAAGTGCGTAAGTTGCGTAATGGCTTTGTTTGCAGGTAGGTCAGTTTTTTAGTAAAGCTCCTGTTAAGTGAACTGTCTAAGAAAGTGAAATGCGTGTGAGCAAATGACTTATGCAAATTATGTGCTTAGGATTGCACTATTTAGGTGTTAGTTTAAACTTCATCAAAGGAGCACTAAAATGGCTGACAAGAAAAAAGATGCTGTACCCCAGAAAGAAGAAAAATGGGAGCAGCTCAGTAATGAGTTGGGAGATATTGAAACTTCGTTAACGCACATCGACAAAATCAGGAAGAAACAATTCGCCGCAACGCTGGGTGGAATTGTCTTGGTATTGCTGATAATGGCGTTTTTTATCACGAGTCTGACCAATTTTGTCAGAAGTTACGACTCACAGATGCTGTTACAGGAGCTCTCAAATAACTCCTCGATTATCACTCAAAGCCCTGAATTGGCAGAAGTCACAAAAAGTTTTCAGGAAATATTTTTACCGGCCTACCGGCGGGAGTTAAGTGTGGCATTGGAAAGTGAAATGCCTAAAATCCGCAAGAAGATGCTTGAATCAACAACTGAACTGGGTACATTCATTAAAGGTGACATCCGTCAACGACTTGTCGAGCGTCTGAAAAAGGCAATGGAAAAGATCGAAAAAAACATTATCGCCAAACATCCTGACATCGCTCCGGCTGAACTTCAGAAAGCTTTCGATGAAGCCAATAACCACTTTATCAAAGCGGTAACGGCAATCATTGAAAAACGGCTGAAAATAGCCCATGAAAAACTGGCTCTGCTTGATAAAAATTTCAAAATGTACAACTCAACGCCGGAATATGCGGCCTTGAAAGATATGGACAGTGATGCAGTTGAAGGTAAACTGGTTGAAACTTTCCTCGAATTATGGATTTATCATATTAATCCGCAAAAAGGTGAACTGCCAGCAGAAGGAGTCAAATAATGAAAGATATGAAAGAGATGCAGGAACGCGTTGATAAGGTACATGAGTCCATCGTTAAAGAAGAAAAAGTCTTTAATCGCTCACTGACCAAAACTATGCTGTTTTATGTTGCAATAGTTATTATTCTGGCCGGTTACACCGTTTATCTTAATATCAAGATTCAAGAGCTGGCAACGCCGAGAAACCTGGCGATTACTATCAACAGCGGGATTAAGAATATGATCCCGAGGTTCACCCAGAATCTGAAAACAGAAATGGAACCTAATGCCAAACATGCGGCGAAAAAATCCATCGGTATGATTTATTCCGGTATCCCTTATGTTAAGGAGATGCTCAAATCTCAGGTTAACATCTATGTCAACAAAATAGCAAACGACATGGAAAAAGAGCACATGGTTAAGTTTGAAGCAGTGATAGATGAAGCTTTGAACAAAGCGATAAAAAACAAGGATCTGGCAAAAGATAAAAATCTGGGTAAAGCAATTGCGACCCAGATCAGTGACGATCTGGATAAAGAGTTGGCAAAAATTATCGATAAACCATTTATTGATGCCATTGATAAATTCCGGATCGAGACCGAAGCTCTCAGGACGAAACCTATATCCAAGTTAACCCGCAAAGAACTTGCGGAAAAAACTTTTATTGCAACCTGGATATATCTGGTGAATAATAAAGCTCCGGATAAAGGTATTTTCAGCAAGGTAATTCAATTAGTCAATGAGACTTCGAAAAACCTTCAGGATACAATATAATTTTTTATAACTTGCAGCGGCAGGCGGTTGATTAATCGCCTGCCGTTTTTTTTGATGCGACAAAAGTAAAAAAGGGCAGGTAGCCGCGACACTAGTTGCCATATTCTATGCAACGTTTGCGGTAGTGGAGGTAATTTTCGACACTGACCTCTTCCGGTACTCCATGATCACAGGTCGGAATATAACCGCCCCGATCCCGCATAACAGGGAAGATACGTTCGACTTCACGGTCAATCGCAGCTTTACCCTGCGCCATGATCCGTTTATCAAACCCGCCGCTCATTACCAGATTTGGATAAGCTTGAGCAACTGCAACGACATCACAGCCTGATGCGACCTCAAATGGACTCATCATATCCATGCCGATACCTTCGAGGTAAACATCGATTACCGGCATACATTTACCATCAGTGTCGATCTGAATATAAAGTTTGCGTTGTTTATCAATCTGGCGTGATTTGACATTGGCAACCAACTGTTGATAATAGGGCATCAGAAATTCGCCTATCATATCCGGCGAAATCAGCGGACCGTTATTATAACAGATATCTTCTGCCATGAAAAGTTCATCAAGCGTAACATATTTTTGATGCTCCGCAATACTTCTGTCGGTCAGCTCCAGCCATGCTTTCATGCAGTCATGAATTAATTCCGGCTCGTCAAATACTTTATACATAATATCTTCAGGTCCGAAAAGACTGCGCAGGTACATGTAACCACCAATCAACCGTTGGGTCATCATCAAACCGCGTTTAGCATCAGCAATCGCGGCAGGCATCGCTTCAGTCAGATAGTCGAAACGCCCCGGCGTGTTAGCCATTAAACGCCACTTAACATTGTCTTCCCATGTTTGCCAGTCTTTAACCGGATGGTCGATATATTCCGGCATGAAACCATTCCGGCGATTTTTAAAATAGAGCACATGACGTCCGGCAAAATCTTGAACTACTTCAGTATCACCGCGATCTTCAATAATAACACTCTCAAATTGCGGCTGGAATGCTGCTTCACACCACCCAATCTCTTTTAGTAGATGTTGCCCCGACGGTTCAAGCATGAAAAGTTGATTAAGGTCAGAGTCCTCTGGTAAGCCATCAGTATACCATTTATCAATACACATCCACAGGCCAAAAGTTTTTTGCACTAGTGGCGCATCGGGAACCATCGCATAGGCGTCGCGCCATTTTATTGCAAATCTATCCATATCTTCCCGATCAATCATAGCATGGATGCCATCTTTTACTATTGTCTCACTCATTTTTGACTCCTTATATCAGATTAATTTAAAAAAGCTGGCTAAAGCCTGTCTACCGATCCAACCTGCAATCAGGGACTACGTTGTTGCAGCTCACAACTTTAGTTGTACTTTAAATAACTTATTGTATTTGAAATATAGCCATAATTATTTATATTCATATAGTATAATCGGACTTAGATATATATATAACGGACAAATTATGATTGAGAGATTTTCACTGGCCAAAGAGCGTTCGGTCTTGCCTAGCGTAGAATTGCAGGCACTATGGGAGGTAAAAGCCACCCCCGCTTACCATACAGTGCGCCAACCTAGTAATAGTAATTATTTAGTGGCAATTCATACTATCACCGGGCAGGGAAAGATAAAACTGTTTGACGGTAGCTCATTTTTACTTGATAGTGATACCTTGATTTTTCTCGATAATAATATCATACAACACTATCGTTGTGCTGCGGATAACTGGGATTTTTACTGGTTTGTATTTAAGACCTCAGAACCGCAGAGTATCTGTTTGAATAAACTATTTAAGATTGCTATTACCACAACAGAACCACCAACGGTTGAGTTGATTTTGACTAACTTGCATAAAGAAAATATTTTTTCCCGGCGCATTGCGGCTGCCGGTTTTGCTCAACTGCTCTATAGCTGGCTGGCGGCAACCGTAACTCTAGCAGGTTCATTGCATACTGAAGCAATAGAAGCAGTAATTGAATTAATGCACCGCCACCTTGATGGATCGCTGAAAATTGCCAATATGGCAGCAAATTGTGGCATGAGCGCACGCAATTTCCGCCGTAGTTTTGTTGCGACAACCGGTCAATCTCCCAAGGCATATTATGATAATATCCGGTTGGAAGCCGTATATAACCTACTTCAGCTAAATATCTATAATATCGCTGAACTGGCAGTTAAACTAGGGTTTTCAAGTCAATTTCACCTTAGCCGTTCCTTCCGACAGAAATTTGGCATTCCACCATCACAGGCAAAACAATGCTATTGATGCTATCTTATATGATTTTTGGCGAGACGATTAATTTATAGCAGCTTGTTAGTGGAGTAATATTGATTATCGGTTCCGTACTAGCGACCTTTTCCCAGCATCAGTGAAAAATTAATTCAAGAGCTATTAACTGCGTTTAATCTCTGCTGTGGGCAGGCTCTAACAGCAGGCGGTGCAGACTGCGAGGCCGCCCTGGGCGGTTTCTTTGTATTTATGTGACATATCACGCCCGGTTTCCAACATCGCCGCAACCACTTCATCAAAAGATATTTTATGTTTATGCGGATCGCCGATTGAGGCTAGAATATAGGAATTGTACGCGGTTATCGCGCCAACTGCATTACGTTCAATACAGGGAATCTGTACATAACCGTCAATCGGGTCACAAGTCATGCCGAGATGATGTTCAAGCGCGATTTCAGCAGCGTTTTCAACGACATCCATCGATAATCCGTTAATATATGCAACTAGACCGGCAGCCATCGCGGCAGCGACACCTATTTCACCCTGGCAGCCAACTTCAGCACCGGAAATACTGGCATTGTGCTTGGCGATAAAGCCAATCGCGGCTGCGGCCATTAATCCTTCAGATATTTGGCTATTTAGCATGAAATAGTGATGTTTCAGTAGGTAGACAATGCCGGGAACAACACCTGACGCTCCCGAAGTCGGAGCGGTAACGACTAGATGTCCCGCTGCATTTTCCTCTGACGCGGCGAGCGAATAGGCATCCAAAAAGGCTAAAAAACGTTCAGGGCTACTGTCCGCCATTTTCCCAGCCTGTAGATAAAGCGCCGGTGCTTTGCGACTAAGCTTTATTGGACCGGGCAAAATACCTTCACTGTTAATTCCACGGTTTACCGCATCAATCATTGCACTGGCGAGTCTGTCCAGCTTGCCTAATATCTCATCTTCACTCAAACCGGAGATTGCCTGTTCATTTGCAATCATTAATTCCGGCAGGGTGATACTGTTTTCCCGCATAATATTTTTCAATTCACTCATGGAGCTGTAAGGATAAACCGGCATGTTGCGCAGTGGTTCAGGAACCCCTTTACATTTGATAAAACCACCACCAATGGAATAATATTCCTGTTCAAATATGGTTTCAGTACTGGTCTTAAGCTGAAAAACTAACGTATTCTGGAATGGAGAGTCATAGTGGTCCGTTTCAAAAATTATTGAATCAGCAGTAAAATTTATTGGATATTTATCAAGGACAATCTGATACTGCTGGTCAGCGACAGTCAAAAGTTTGGTTAGAGCGTCAGAATCACAATTTTCAGGATCCCACCCCATTAATCCCCCGGCAACAGAACGATCAGTACCATGCCCTTTGCCGGTCAGACTCAGTGAACCGTATAGGTGAACTTCAACCCCGGTTGCATTATTCAATATATTGTCTGCTAATTGTCCAAGCGCATTAATAAACAGTTTTGCCGCTTTCATCGGGCCGATAGTATGTGAACTTGACGGGCCGGGACCAATTTTAAACAGTTCGAATAATGAAGTATCAATACTTTGACTCATTATATATTCCTTTTCTCGCTGCTCTGCTCTGTTTTATTTGATTTTTGGCAAAAAAAAGAGCCCGAATGGGCTCTTTTTGTGCAAGTGCAAAACTTACATTGAGATGGCTTCGGTCGGGCATTCGCCAACACAAGCTCCGCAATCGATGCAATCATCTTCACTGATAACCGCGATTCCGTCAACCATTGAAATTGCTTCTGTAGGGCATGCGCCAACACAGCTTTCGCAACCGGTACATTCGTCTTTGTTTACTACTGCAGCCATTTTAAGCTCCTTATTATACCCATAACGGGTAGGGTTTAGTTTATATTTCCAGCTATCTACGCTCAAAATACAAGAATAAATAATCTTTAAAATCTCAATACCGATAATATATTGTTTCAGTAAAATATTTCAAGTAGAATTTACTTATTGCCAGTTAATATATTATAAAAAATAAACTTAAAAACAGCAGTATTGAATAGCCCTGATCTGTTACAGGTATAATCAGACAAATTTAAAACCGTAACGACTATTATAGCTTTTTATTTCATCGGAAATCGCGACTGCTAATTCTAATGCTTTTTGACCATCTTCACCGGAAACTTTTGGATTAACTACTTTGTCGGTGTCAATGGTTTGGCGCACACTGATAACAAAATCACTCAATTCATCCGCTAAAGCATTTTTTTCGTTAAGACTGATATCCTTTCTAGATAATCCTACCCGGTTTTTCTTCAGCACCATGGCTTCATGGTTGGCATAATCCATTGAAATATAACAATCGTCCAGAAAAACTCTGAAGCGACGTTGCGGATCGACACTGACCCGGCTGGCGGTGATATTGGCGGCAGTACCATTCTTGAATTTCAATCGAACATTGGCAATATCATCAGTTTTACTTAAAACCGGAATACCGACAGCATCGATACGTTCAACTTCACTGTCAACCATTGTCAGGATCAAATCAAGATCATGAATCATCAAATCCAATACGACACTTACTTCAGTCCCGCGCCGATGCTGTCCGGGTCGCGCAGGCGGGTATTGACATAGACGATGGGCTTCGATAAAGCGAGTTTCCGCAGAGTGACGATCGAGAAAATCCATCGCTGGGTTGAAACGTTCAACATGACCGACGCCAAGCACCAGATTACGCTGTTTAGCCATTTCGACCAATGCACGACCATCAGTAACCTCTGATGCAATCGGTTTTTCAAGCAGCAGATGTTTATTCATCTCAAGCAGTGGCATTGAGGTTTCATAATGCATTGTCGCTGGAACCGCAATACTTAGTGCATCACATTTTTCTGCCAGATCGATATAATTATCAAATACTTTCAAGCCGAACTCTTCACCAACCTTGACCGCCCCTTTAGCATTTACATCATAAATGCCGATAACTTCAGCATTATCATCCAGATTATAAAGCCGGGCATGATGACGCCCAAGCACCCCAACCCCAATCACGCCTACTTTTACTTTTGAACTCATTATTCACCTGTTTTATTTTTTAATTTTCAGCTCATAATGAATTTACACCGTGACATTAACTCTTTCAACCACAATCATCAATCATAAATCATAAATCAGCAATTATCAATTACTCCATCCTTGAGATGAAACACAGTATCAGCCAGTGCCGCGACCTCATCACTGTGGGTAATCATAAAAATTGTCACACCATTTTTTTCCGCGTGCAGTTGCTTAAATATTTCAAGAATTTCGCCACCAGTATGAGAATCGAGATTACCGGTCGGCTCATCCGCTAAAATCAGTTCAGGCGAATTAAGCAGTGCTCTGGCAATCGCGGCCCGTTGCTGTTCACCGCCGGACAGCTCACTCGGACGATGTTTCAGGCGATGTGTAAGCCCGACCTTGTCAAGCAATTGCAAGGCTGTAAATTTCAAATCACGGCGTACAGATCCGAACATTCCAGGCAACATCACATTCTGCAATAAAGTCAGTTCAGGTAGCATATGGTAAAGTTGGAAGATGAAACCGATATTTTCATTACGAAACATATTGGCATTGCGAAATCTCAAACTACGGTAATTAATACCATTACATATAACCTCTCCGCTGTCTACACGTTCAAGCGTACCAAGAATATTCAATAAAGTTGTTTTGCCACTGCCGGATGCGCCAAGCAATGCAGTCCAACTCCCGCGCTCGACCGCAAAGTTAACTCCACGCAAAACCTCAATGCTCGATTTGCCAAGACGGTAGCTTTTTACAATATTTTGTACTTCAATAAAAGTTTTTTGTTCCATAAAATAAAACTCTTTCTATAATTTGCAGGTTTTATAACATTCTAAACTACCAACAAGCTTCCTCTGCAAATTTATTCATTCCTCAATGATTTAGCCGGATCCTGAATGGCAGCACTCAATGCGGGAATAATACCACCGATAGTGCAGAGGATCACCGCACTGATACAGATAATCAGCAGATCCGACAGAACAATACGCCCCGGCAACTCATTGAAAAAATAAAATTCTTTGGGAAACAGATCACGTCCGGCCATTTTAGAGATAAAATCAACCAGTCCATTACGATAACGCACCACCAGCCAGCCCATCAATACACCGCAACTACTGCCCAGCACACCAACAATAAAGCCCTGAAAGATAAATATCCGCATGATTGATGCCGAAGAAGCACCGAGTGCTTTCAACAGCCCAATTTCACGGGTTTTCTGATAAACAATAGTAATAAGTGTATTGGTAATACTAAACGCTGCAACCAGCACAATGAAAATCATCAAAAAGAACATCATATTTTTTTCAACCTGCAGCACCCCGAGCAAATCGCGGTTAATCTCTTTCCAGGTATACATGCGCATCATCGGCAACTCAGCTTTGAGTTTATCGGCAAACCCATCGATGGCAAACGGTTCATCAATCCAGATATAAACCGAAGATGCAGCACCCCATGGCAGTTGGAACAGTTCATCGGCATCATCCAAGCCCATAAAAATAATATTACGGTCAAAATCATATTTACCGAATGAATAAATTGCTGAAATAGTATATTCTTCCGGCAGATATACCCGATCATTTTTATTGAAGACAACTTTGCCATCCTTGCCGACATTAAACATTTTTGCCAATCTAGGTGGAGAGTGAACAATAAGTTTATCACCGAGCCAAAGGTTGAGTTCCCGGGCAATGACCGTACTGATGATAACCTCATTATGTTCAAGACTGAGCTTACCGTGTTTGATCTGTTCTTTAAGATTGAACACTTTTCCGGCGGCTTCAGGATCAATGCCGATAATCCCTTTGGGGACAAAACTGCGTTTTCGCTGAATCAGTGCCGGTCGGTCAACAATCGCAATCGCCCTCCCCCCCAGTTTTTCTGAGGCACTGATAACCCTTGCCGGATCAATAATTGACTGACTGAAACGGCTGTAGACCTGAAGGTGGGCCCGAGTATCAAGCAGTTTCTGTTTCATAATATCAGTGAACCCGGTCATCACCGCCAGTACTACAATTAAAACCGCCACGCCAAGGGTAACGCCGATCACAGAAATTATCGTAATAATTGAAACCGCGCTGCGTTTAGGCCTCATATAACGCCGTGCCAGAAAAAATTCTGTCTTTAAATTCATAGGTTGTGTAATGATTAATGTTTAATTAACTATGTTATTTTTAAAATTGACGGGGTATATCAAACCGAAGCCGTCAACTTAAGTTATAAACTATCAAATTAAACAGTAAAGTCAAGCATAATTCATTAGAAAAACCTTTGTTAGACCCTGCTCGAAAAGGTTTTCGGAGTACCGAAACCTTTTCAAACATCGTCTGTGTCCTCAAAATTAAAATTTTGCGGCGGGTTTTTATAGAAATATTTCAGTTAAAAAATATGCTTCTCATGTTATTTTACCAATAACTATCTAAAAACGAGTAAGAAGTATATTTTTAATGCCTCAATTTTAAAGAATTTTCTTTAAAATTAATACAGACGGAGCGGAGAAATACCTTCATGTTCCGCATAGCGGAATTTTTAGAAGGCTTTTCGAGTACCGTCTAGTTAAGTTTCATTTATCAGCTTATTTAGCTGAACTATTTGCCTTCCATGGGGAATCTGAGATGCATTATCCGAGCGGTTTCACTGCGCATTTTTTCAAGAATTTCCCGCTGAACTGGTGGTGGATTTTCTAATAATGCCAGGGTTACTCGCATTCTGAACGCTTTAGTAATATAGCGTAAGTCGGCAACCAAATGATCCTGTTTGCCACCAATGACTCTAATTTGCCGACCAATATCCTTGCATGCCTCTTCCTGGGTTTCGGCATCTTTACTGCTGCCAATCAGCTTCTCAACCTTGTCGGTAAGCATTTTGCAATATTGTGGTGTTTTAATTTTATCACGCACGGCAGCATAATACAATTTAATCTGATAGAGATCTTTATTCAAAGATTTGG
Source organism: Victivallaceae bacterium (assembly GCA_021647315.1). GTDB lineage: Bacteria > Verrucomicrobiota > Lentisphaeria > Victivallales > Victivallaceae > JAKIUY01. The sequence goes on along the minus strand of JAKIUY010000001.1, from coordinate 23,535 downwards.
TTAACTTGGCCGCAGTTGGATTTTTCTTGCCGTAAGCCTTCAACTGTTTATTGATTTTGTTGCTCCATTTGTCATATTCCAAGATTCGTTCCCGATTGTACCGCACAAAAGAGTTCATACGTTTAAAATAATTTTTAATAATATCCTTAGACTTTTCTGCTGCATCACGATAAAAGATCTTTTCAACTTTTTCTGTTATTCCACAGGTTGCCGGATAATTGCTCTTTTTTGATCTGACGTTAGATAGTGTTGTGAAAGTTTTAGCAGCCAAAACTTTCGCCAGTACATCGTAAGGTAAAATTTGACCCGATGGCTGTTTTTTCTGTGATTCAACCGGATAAATTAATGGTCTGAATTTTTCATCGTATGTCATGCGACGACTGTTGTACTTAGGAAAGTTCAGGAATACTTTACCATTTTTCAAAAAGAATGGATAGACATAGCCGCCTAGACTAGAGGTCCAGGTTTTACCGTCCTGGTTCTGAATACCGACACCTGCGCGACCTGACTTAGGTCTTTTTGCATCTAAATCAGCCAATTGCCAGCTGTCACATTGACCGTTTTCCGCATGGAGCTTACTTTTACCTTTTTTAATACTCACCTGCCAAACTGCCGAAAATGGCGGTTCCCATCTCAATGGAATAGGTTTAGTGGTTATAGTCTTCGTCGGGATGGTCCAGATATTTTTAGCAACATTCAGCCCCAGCCAGATGGTATCGCCACGTTTTGGCTGCAAATCCATACCGGAAAAGCTTTTACCGTTTGCGGCTTTACGTTCCGTCAGCTTGATTGTCGTGGAATTCCATAAACAACTGAGCATGGCACTACCATTGTCCAGCATATTTAATACCAGATGATTATCGTTGGGGATAGACAGACTATTCTGCTTCCAGTCGGTCGGATAGATCACCAGATCTTCACTGCGCTGATCCGGCAATACGAATGCCGCACTCTTGAAATTTATCTTCAAGTTGCTGACATTAGTGAATTTAGTCAATTTGAGATAGTTTTGGGGAGTGCCGAAGGTAAATTGCAAGCTACCACGGTAACGATTGGCACTGGTAAAAGTAAGCGTCCCGCTCTGTTTATCTGAACCGGATAGAGTTACGGTATAACTTAGCTTATCTTTGGCGCCTTTCATTGACGGTTGTAACGTTACCGCGGGATAGGTTTTACCATTCAGCAGGTAGCTCAAGGTTACCTGCCCTGCTGATCCAGATGCAATATTAAAGGCGATCTGTCTGTTCTTGAGTGAAAATTTACCGTTTTGCGTTGCACTCCAGCCATTAAATACTATCGCAACTGCCGCTGCTGCCAGCCAAACTTTTTTGTCCAATTTCATTTTGCGCTTTCCTTTGTTGTTTTAAGGTTGTTTTTACTTTACTATAATATTCTTCCATCAATGGAGTTTTTAAAATGGCATCAGCCATGATCTCATAACCTTTGTCCAGCGGATGACTGGCATCAGCATAATATGATGAGGGTAATTCCGGCATTTTGATATAACCAATTTTATTATTTTTTAACCACTCTACAATCCCTTTTATCCGTGAATCATACTGCATTAAACTTTTATCAGTCAAGATATAGGGATTAATTGCCCCAACCATAACACATACCCTGTTATTACGGCTTTTCAGCAATTCAACAATACCTTTAAATGCAGTCCATTGCTTTGATTTAGCCAGAGCTACCCAGTTCCAGTCCTGTTTGGTAATCCCTTTTTGACTCCAATCCTGTTTACTATTGCGATGCTCTTTCTCAATCGGATCAACGCTAAGCGATATCTGTGATGCCGGATTTTTATAAGGATTATCAAGTACCCATTGAGCAAAACTGTCATTATCAAAGAATGAAAGTCGAATGTGATTCAACAAGCTGTAGAATGGTAGATTACGTTCCAGCAACACTCCCATACGCGTTGCTAAAGGCTCTTTATAACATGTTAGAGCCGGAGAAAATTGCGTCACTAATCGCGGATGATGAATATCCATCTCTTCATCTGCACTCAAATCATATTTTTTGCTATTCATCCACAAAGGATTCAGGTAAATGAATACCGTCTTATTTTTTATTGCAGCACCATAATAGCGGATCAAACCGTCCATAGCAACACTGTGCAGCCCGTCAATCGCTAAATTAGCAGCTACTTGTTGATTCAATTTACGATTAAGGATTGCTGGCAGTGTATGTTTATTATCGACATACATGCCCCAAATAACAGAATCTCCGATAAAGACTACCGGATATTTTTCCATCGCCTGTTCTACACACTGTTCATACACCCAGTAGTCATCGCGATAGTCATAAGCCAGGCGAAAATCATCATCCATGTTCACCTCTTCTGCCGCCTGCCAGAGTAGCGGGATGACAAACAGTATAATTAGTGCAGCGATAATACCGGTAATTAACAACTCTTGATTAGACAACCTAATCGCATTCGAACTGAATGTCCGTTCACTTTTGGTTGTATTATTGTTTTTCTCTTTTTTATGCATAATATCTCTCTTAAAAAAAAACGCAAAACGGAAACTACCAGGCAAATGCCTGTTAAAATTGAAAATAGATAAACTGTTTATTGCCAGCCGTGGCAAAAATGATGTACATCAGCATCGCCATCACCAGACTGGCAATTCTAACCGGCCAACTTTCCAAGATAAATCTAAAACGTGAGTTAAAGACCAATTGATAAACCCACACTCCACCGACTAGGGCAAAAATGATTACCGGAATTTCAGGGTCGCCGCCAAGTCCACTGAAAAAACGCTTTAATACCAACATGGCATCAGAGACATTCGCCGCTCTGAAAAAGACCCAGGTTACGCAGATAAAATGGAATACCAGCAATTGTTTAATAAACTTCGGGATTTTTTTATACCATAACTGTTGATCAATGCGCATTGTTGCCACCCGCCCAATAGCATTAATCAAACCCCAGATAACAAAGGTCCAGGCTGCCCCATGCCAGAAACCGGATATCGCCATTGTGATAAAAACATTCCAGTAAACTTTATATTTGAAACCTTTATTACCGCCCAGCGGAATATAGACATAATCCTTGAACCACGACGATAGACTGATATGCCAGCGTTTCCAGAAATCACCTAAATCGACCGCGGTATAGGGGTTGTTGAAATTCAACATCAGTCGAATACCCATTATTTTAGCGATACCCCGTGCCATATCGGTGTAACCGCTGAAATCAAAATAGATCTGCCAGGCAAAGGCGTAAGTGCCGAACAACAGTGCCCAACTACCATACATACCAGGATCGCCATAGACCTTGTCCGCATAAAGTGCCAGCATATCCGCCATTACCGCTTTTTTAAACAGACCGACCAGAAAGAGTGAAATACCGTCAGAAACATCAATACTACGGATAATTGGCCTATGCCGCATCTGCGGCAACAGTGCCTTGGCACGTTCAATCGGGCCGGCAACCAACTGGGGAAACAGCGCGACAAACGCGGAAAACCTAACATAATTTTTTTCAACTTTCAGCTGTCCGCGGAAGACATCAATACTGTAACTCATTGATTGAAAGGTAAAGAATGAAATACCGACCGGTAATAGAATATTTGGTTCAGGAACATCAATAGGAACATGCATAATAGTAAACAGCACCCGCAGATTTTCAGCAAAAAAGCCAGCATACTTGAAAAATCCCAGCAAAAATATGTTATTGACCAGGCTGAAAGTCAACCAGGTGCGCCGGTATTTTGAATCACCAAGTTTGAGTCCGACAAGATAATCGACGGCGGTAGAATAGACAATCAAAATCAGAAACAGCGGATTCCACCAGCCATAAAAGAAATACGATGCGGCCAGTAACCATAAAGTCCACCAGTTAGTCTTTTTAAGGGCAAGATATACCCCCATTACTATCGTAAAAAATATTACGAATTCCCAAGTGTGAAAAAGCATTTAAAATCCTGTTTTAAAATTATTGCCACTCAACTGCATCTTTCATTAAATTGTCAAAAAATAACCCGTTATTATTAATTGACAATTAAAATACAATTGTGACAAAAAAAGGGAAAATATTTTTATTGAGACTGAAATAAAAATTTTAGGGGTTATCCCCTTTTAAAAACCATGCTTGAGGCCAGATGGAATTTTGCTGATTATGAGGTTATGGTTTAAGCATTTTTTAAGCAGCCATCAATCAGTATAGGTCTATTCCCAACTCTTTCAGTTGTTGTCGCAGTTCGGCATAAAGGTTTTGAATGACAATATGGCAAAACCGAGAATAATAATTGTCAGGATAAGCTTGGTAAGTTTTTTATATTGTGTAGCGGTAACTATTTTACCGGTGTCTTGCGGACACAACGGAAACCGTAGGTATCGTAGCCCTGGCAAATATCTGCGGTAGTTGGATTATCACTTTTTCTGGCCGCGTTACGGCAATATTTGCCGCGACTGGCCCATGAACCACCCCGTAATACCTTTTTCTTGCCCGTTGCAGGGCCACGAGGATCTTCTATTGGACTAATGGCGTAATAGTCTTTGCTGTAATTATCGTTGCACCACTCAAGCACATTGCCGTACATATCATACACGCCAAAGGCATTAGGGCGTTTTTTCCCTACCGGATGAACCTTTTCCCGGGAATTTTTTCTAAACCAAGCATAACGTCCCAATACCGCGATTCCACCGGTAAAAAAGTGTTCACCTTTACTGCCAGCCCGGGATGCATATTCCCATTCAGCTTCAGTTGGTAATCGATAACCGTTTTTACTGAAATCACATTTACCAGTTTTAATATCATAGACAGGCTCAAGCCCTTCCGCTTTCGATCTCGCGTTACAATAACGAATCGCATCCGTCCAGCGCACCCGCTCTACCGCTCCTTTTTTATTTTTAAAGCGTGATGGATTATTATTGTCCATCATTTTCATGTAGGCGGCTTGGGTAACTTCGTAAACATCCATATAAAAACTGCTTACTTTTACTTTGTGGACCGGTTTCTCGTCTGCCTTACCCTTGGTCGATCCGAGCATGAAGGTTCCACCGGGGATGAGAACCATTTTTATGCCGCTTTTTGTTGTTATCTGTTGCAGTTTATCGCCTGCGACTACAGAGGTTAACAGTGATAACGTGGCACAACCAAATAAAAATATTGAATAAAGCCGGCTCCGCCGGAACGTCGAACAGCCAACGTTCAACATCGAACGTCGAATGAACGGAGAAGACAATTTACTCGTAATTTTAAATACTCTATTTCTCATATTAATTAATCCTTGCTTTTTTTGTTAATCGTTAATCGTTAATCGTTAATCGTTAATCGTTAATCGTTAATCGTTAATCGTTAATCGTTATAATAAATATCAACCGGACCGTTGCCCGGTGTCATCTCAAAACGCACCCCACGTTTTTTAGCTGTCACAATTAGGTGATGAACTTTTTCACCCTGTCGTTGATTGCGCACCTTGATGCCCCAGGCATTTTTAGGTAATGTAACCTGAACGGTCAATGGTAGGTTTGCTTTGAAGCCACTCGGGAACCCATGCATCGTTACCCGAGCATGGCCTGCCTTTTTCTGTTCGACAATTAATTTAGCTAAATGACGCATTCTGATATACTCTACAACCTTATCCGGCGGGGCAGTCCAGACAACACAGTCCAGTTGTTGCAGATAGTCTAGGTTCTGCTTCATTCCAGCCATAGCAGTGGTGGTAAAATATTGTTTTGCATATTTCACCACCAACCAGGCTCGATCAATTATAGCTTGATCAACCGCAGCTTCAAACTTGGCCGGGGATTGAGGATAATGGACCGTTAATTGCTGCGCCCCTTCATAATCATTGTTCTGTTCAGTTGCGTTAATCTGAGAAACGGCGGCGTTGCTGTTATGCGGCCAGCGGCAAATAATGTGAGGCTGTGCCGCTTCCTGTTTAGCTTTGATCCGACTTTTAGCTTTAATCACTTTAATAATCTCTATTCTGCGTTTAATACTGTTTTTTTCACGCTGTCTGGTTATTTCCTGCGGGGCAGGAGCAGCAATTGCGGACAACATAAACCAAGCTTTAGATTTTTTTTTATCACCGACAATTTTAAGCTTTTGAGCATGACCAAAGTTGATCAATTCAGGCATAACAGTTAATTCGGCAACGCCGAACAGATCATCATTACCATCAAGATATACTGGGCTGAACTTAAAGGTGGCAGCTGTAGTTTTAACGGTAAAATCACCGTATTGCACATTAAATGCCAGCAATTTTTTACCATTGAGATAAAGTTGATGCGATGCAAAACCATTATGGGCGCCAAGTCCACAGGCAAAACGTAAAGTTACTGGCTGCTTAGCTAATTTTTTCGGTACAACTGCCGATTGCCAAGCGACAGAGTCATGCCCCGTGTCGGGATATTCCCAATAACTTTTTACCAGTTTTTTATTCAGACAGGTATACTTGCCATTATTATCTGCATCTACCGGGCCTTTTATATCAAACCCGGTAACAGTATTAGCTTTAGCCAGGCAGTTAAACATCAACAAACCTGCCAATAGAGTAATAACAAATTTCATTCCCATTTCTGCTCTCCTGTTGTTTATAAAAATATTCTTCTATTTTTCAGCTTATTACGTTTAAAACAGATGTCGGCTTTTTTCTTTTTATATAATTTTAATAACAGTTGTTCAAAACCACTTTCGTTCATAGTCAACCGTTGTCGACTGGCAATAATCTGCTGTTTCAGCATACTTGAATTAAGTTGATTAAGCGAGACGATTTTAACTGTCTGACCAGCTCCGATTAGGCAAACTTGCCCGGGTTTAACTTTTACCACCTTGGCTTGATGGTCAGCCTTAAACTGGACCGCACCACTGATAACTTCCAGATAGAATGAGTTTGGTTTGTTAACTAGAATAAATTTACCTTGACGAATACTGAGCTTGCCCTGCGGGGTTTTAATCGTAAATGCGCCATAATTACTAGTTTTGACGATATTCCCGTAAATTGCTCCTTCCTGCAATGAAATGTCAATCTTTTTAATCCGGCTATTATCCGGTTGCCGGATAACTGCGGTTCCGTTGTAACTAATATTACTATTTCCGCTAATTTCTAGGCGACTCAGGTCATTGAACTGTAGATAGGCAATACTTGAAGCATAGGTTTTAATTTGGTCATGGCTATTCACCTTCATGCCATTTCTGATTGCCAGCGAGGCACCGGCGCGTTCAAGAATACCACCCGGCGTTGAAGCCATCAAACATGGCGATTCGGCGGTTAATTTTACTTTGCCAGTCAATGTGATACCACTTTTAAAGATCAGTACGCCCATAATTGCCAAGCAGGCTGCTGCCGGCAATAGATATTTCAGTATAGAGATTACCGACACGGGCTGTGATACTGTAGTAACTGTAATATCAGCTGTTTTACGAGCTTCTGTCATTATACTGCCGATAAGATCACGATGCGGTGCCGTGCCATTTTCACCGAACTCACGCAATAAACCCTCCATTGCCATAGATTCAGGTGCAACCGGTTCATCCGGTCGTTTTTTTTCTATTTTCTGGTTATTCATCTTGCCCCCTTCTGCTGTTTTTTAATACAGCCCTTAAGCTCATTGCGAATACGTTCCAATCTTTTTCGTACTGTCGTTTCATTAATCTTCATTGTTGCTGCAATCATTTCGCACTGCGCTTTTTCTGTATAAAACATTCTAATAATCTGCTGTTGATCCTCGGTCAATTTTTCATTGCATTGTTCAAGTATATCAAATAAATGCATCCTATGATGTTCGCCACTGTTCCATTCCATAAACTGCTGATCAACAATATCTATAATTGCATCACCGAGACAGATCTCTTTTAATTTTCGACCACGTTCTAAATATTTAAATCTGACAATTCCCCGCATATAGGCTCCGAAACTGCGATCTCGATCAATTTCAGCCAATTTATGAAAAGCTGTCAAAAAAGCATCCTGGATCAAATCTTCCGCCGCGTGTCGATCCAAATTAAGCGACAACGCATATGCAAGCACCTGCTTGTGATTTAAAATCACCTGTTTTTCAAAATAGGCTAACTGTTCTTTCGTTATTGATATCATTTATTTATATTCTATGGTTCTAACGTTATACTTTGAGCGGGAAGAACCTTAACTTTTTATGCGATGATGGCAATGCTGAACTGCTTTTGGTAAGTTATTGGCTACGAGAAGTAACCGATAACTTGCAAAGAGCAGCAGTAGCGTTGTCAGGGCGTAGACAAAGCTAAAGTTCAAGCGTTTAAAGTATATCATCAAAAATGATCCGTTACTATTATTTGACGATTAAAAGGTGATTGTGACAAAAAAACAAAAAAAACAGATATTTTTAATCAAGCCGACTGCGTCGGAACACCGAACCCCGAACATTGGATGAATGGGAAATACCACCCCTGAACATAGTGGCAGGACTTCAGGACGCAAAGCGTGCAAAGTCCCTTGAACCTATTTTTATGCTCCTCCATGAACAACCATCCCAGGCGTTCGTCCTAAGTTTGGTAATTTAGACGCCGCGAACAGGTAATCGTCATACTCTTCTCTACACGTAGCTCTAATAATTTCATCATCAGTACTGTCAAATAAAGTTAATGCTTCGACTGAATCAATTACAAGTTTATCTTTTGCTGGATAAGCATCAAATAAAAGTTGCTGTTTAGGCCACATGGCATCATAGTATTTGGCTTCAATTAATAACCCATCATCGGTAATGAAATCCAATTCTATGCCATCCTCCAAAATAAATCTAGGAGCTTTCGACGATATTAGGTTGAATATATAGTTTTCAAACAAGCTGCCCAGATCACGGTAACCGGTAAAAAGTACTCTAATTCCAAGGTCAACACTGTAAAGTTTTTTGGGCGAGCGCAATGACTCGTTCAACTTAGTAGCTCTTGACACCAAAGAGATAAGGAAACTTTTCTCAAATAGATCAAGAAAACGCCGCGATGTATCGGGCGAAATTTGCATTATACGTGCCATTTTGTTGACACTTACGCTTTTACCCGCTCGTTCCATTAATAACATGAAAAAATCACGTAACATCCCGAGACTTTTGATGTTATGGACTGCTGCAATATCTTTACAAATAATATCATCAACCAATTCTCTAAGATAGGCGACATCTCCAGTAAGGACAAATTCAGGAATGCCACCAGTTCGCATATAATCCTCAAAATACTCTTTGAATAGATGACCATCTGCCGGTGATATTTTAATCTGCTTAAAATGCAGGTATTCATGAAAATCCAATGGCGGTACCGGGAAAAAACGTTTTCTGCCGGTAAGATAACCGCCTCCCTCACGCAAAACTGACGCACTTGACGATGCGGCGTAAATTTTAACTCCACCCATATCATAGAGGTTCTTTAATTGAATTTCAAAGTCTGGCAATGCAGTCACTTCATCAAGAAACAGGGTAAGCTGCTCCGAATGGCTAAATTTATGAATTGCTCGGAATTCATCAACGATATCACTTAACGCCATGCCTTTTAAACCATAATCATCCAGTGACAGGTAGAATAGATGACGGGCCTGATCAATATCAGTCGCCAACTCTTTTATCATCATCCTCATAAGAGTAGTTTTGCCTACCCGACGCAAGCCAGTGAGCAGAATGGTATCTTTAAGAAGATGTAACTCAGCAAGTTTTTTGAACAATATAGGACGTTTAATAATCCCACTGAGCAGGAAGTCGCCATCCCACCAAGGGTTGTACCTAAATAATAGTTGTTTAATTTTACTCATTTTACACCGTATAAATCATTTAAATAGCAAAAGATTGAGTGACTATTATATAGTATACGTTATAATATGATTTTTTTCAAATATTTATACGATACAAACAGACTTTTATTTTAAAAATAAATTATTATATCATATAATTTTATACCGTTCTATACGACAGTATCGTATAAAAAGTTTAACAGCCGACAAAATAGGTAAAATTGGGACTTACTCAAAACATCCAAGTTATTTTTTTGTGAGACCTTAGAAGAGGTCATTATTTATCTTAAAATTCGATGCCTTGTTGGGCTATTATGCCGGTATTGAATGGGTGCTTTACTTCTTTTATCTCAGAAACGAGGTTGGAAACTTCAATAATTTCATCGATTGCGTTGCGTCCGGTGATAATCAGGTGCATCCATGGGGGGCGTTGTTTGAGAACTTCTATTATTTCAGCGACATCAAGCCATTTTTTATCCAAGGCGATATTGAGTTCATCTAGGATTAACAGGTCGACTTTGCCGTTGATAATGTAATCACTGGCAAGCTGCCAGGCATCTTTGGCACATTGGATATGCTCGTCTTCAGTGATTTTGCGATTCCAGGTAAAACCGGCTCCCATAGTAATTACTTCAAACGGTAGATCAAGCGACTCGGCCAGCTGTTTTTCGCCAGTAGCAGTACTGCCGGATTTAACGAATTGGATAGCGGTGACTTTCCAGCCCCAGCCCAATGCCCGCAGCGCGGTGCCGAATGCACTGGTAGTTTTGCCCTTGCCATTACCGGTGATATTGATCAGCAGGCCGTGACGTTTATCTTTAGCTATTTTATTTAACATTAAGGTTGAAATCCTTCATTTTATCTGCCTTTTTATTGTTTATAGAGTTGGATTATACTTCAGTAAAATTTCTAATCCAGAATTAACCGTTCTTTCTGCGGGAGCACGTTTGTCTTCATTCATTTCCAATTCCCAAGCACAATGAAGAGCATATACTTCTTCAGGCTTTAAATTATCGATATTTTCTCCAAAAAGAGCAAACGCAACTGATCCCATCATAGCAATACCAATATCATGCTCTTCACCGGATTGTTCGGGGTGTAGTAATTTATTGTTTCCCATAATTAAAACCTCGTTATATCTCTAGGTATTTTTGAAAATTATATTTTTGCCACTTGTGGCGAGTTGTTTTTGTTCGCCCTGGTCTGCGGTAAAGCCATATTTATGCTCCAGCACCCGATAGGGCACATCCTGGTGATGGTTTACAACTTTATCTTTTCCAATCCAATTGAGTGTCGGCATATCTATCTCTAATTTAAAAAATATTTCTACTATTTAATAACTATCACACAGCTTGAATAGCTGTAACTTTTATTGTTAAAGCGAAAAAGAATTTTCGCACTCCAAATAGCAGCTGTTAACACATTAAATTTTTTAGAGTGCCAAGAGTGAGTCCCCGAACGCCCCAAGCGAAGCACTGTGGCTTCAACCTATTCGCCGCTTTTAACCAGTAATGAAAGTTAGCAATATAACATAATTCACTGAATCTGTTACATTAAGTAGAGCAGTTCAATGTTAAAGTTAAGATCTCTATAAATTTTTGTATTTAAAGCTTTTACAATTTTTAGTTTTATAGTCCCGCAGGGATTTTTCTTACAATTACACCTAACTTCTAGCTTCTAGACCCTTGCCGGGATGCCGTGCTTTTTCAGGAACTCTTTTGCTTCCGGCACGGTATAGGTGCCGAAATGAAAGATTGAAGCTGCCAGTACGGCATCAGCTTTGCCCTCTTTGAGGACATCAACCAGATGCTGTAGGGTTCCTGCACCACCTGATGCAATAACTGGAACAGATACCGCTTCTGATACGGCACGGGTCAGTTCACAGTCATAACCGTCCAGCGTACCGTCCGAGTCCATACTGGTCAGGAGGATTTCACCAGCACCGAGTTCGACGCCGCGTTTGGCCCATTCAACCACATCAAGATCAATCGGATTTCTGCCGCCATGAGTATAGACTTGCCATCTGTTTTTTTCTCCAGGCACTCGCTTAGCATCTATCGCCAAAACTATACACTGTCTACCGAAACGTTCAGCACCGGCTCTGATAATATCAGGATTGGTGACAGCTGCACTGTTGACTGATACTTTGTCAGCCCCGGATTGGAGCATCAGGCGCATATCCTCGACTTCTCTGATACCGCCGCCGACAGTAACTGGAATAAATACCTGAGATGCGGTACGTCGAATAACATCAACCATTGTCGCCCGGTTATCACAGGTTGCGGTAATATCGAGGAAGACAATTTCGTCCGCACCCTGGCGATCATATTTGATTGCCGCTTCTACCGGGTCGCCAGCGTCAACTAGATCGACAAAGTTAACGCCTTTGACAACTCTGCCGTCAGTAACATCAAGGCAGGGAATAATACGTTTAGCCAACATAATCTGATTATCCTTTAACCGTAGATGATTGTAAAATTTCCAGTGCCGCTTTTTTACCGGCATAATAGGCGTTGAAATTGAGTCTTATGGTGTTTTTCTTGTGAGAGAAACAATCAAGGATGGCCTCTTCAAAGACCCGATCAAAATCCTGCGGGTCATCTTTTTCGAGGAAATAATCGCGGAGAATTACCGCAAGCGCACCGAGCATTACGGAATTGGCGCATTTTATACTGCCCATTTTTTCCGCAATATTTGAGGCTGCGACTGAATAGACGATACGATTGCCGATGTTTTCAGGTGCAGAGGCGGTTGAACTGTCATAAAGCAGGACACCTTTGTCCTTGAGTTCCGGCAGATATTTGTCAATAGATGGCTGATTCATCGCAATCAGCAGATTGCAGTCTGAATCAATTAATGGCGATCCGACTTCACTGCGGCTGAGCACAACAGAACAGTTTGCTGTACCGCCCCGTTTTTCCGGTCCGTAAGAGGGGAGCCAACTGACATTGAAATTACGTAATTTTGCCATACTGGCAATCATCATGCCAAGGCTGAGAATCCCCTGACCACCAAAGCCAGCACATTTAATTCTTCGCTCTTTCTTAAACAGTTCAGATGGATTTTCAAATTCAGCATCAACGCCACCGTCAACGGCTTGTGGGAACAGTACCGCTTTAACTTTGTTTTTAGCATAGATGCTGACCGGACGTTTGATCGGATCACGGTTGTCCGCGATATCCTTCAGACACCCCAGCGGGAAATATGACATCATTTGATTATCAATAAATTCATTCATTTCCTGAGCATTGAAATTAAGATTCACCGGGCATCCTGACAGTGCCTCAACCATGGAAAAGCCTTTTTTGTTAATGACATTCTGCAGGGCTTTTCTGACTGCTCTTCTGGCTTGCATAATATTCTTGGTGGTGCTGAGAGCAACCCGTTCAACATAAACCGGTGAATCAAGTGCCGCCACCATTTCAGAAACTTTCAGCGGATAGCCCTCATTCACTGTTGAGCGTCCATTGGGGCAGGTTACAGTTTTCTGTCCCGGCAGAGTCGTTGGCGCCATTTGACCGCCAGTCATGCCGTAGATAGCATTGTTGACAAAAAATACGACCATGTTTTCGCCGCGGTTTGCCGCCTGAAGAAAGTTATTCAGACCAATTGCCGCCAAATCTCCATCCCCCTGGTATGAGATAACATGTGCGTCAGGAGTTGCACGCACGATACCGGTTGCAACAGCCGGTGCCCGGCCATGTGGCACAGATATGCCACCGCAATCAAAATAGTAATAGGTAAAAACCGCACAGCCGACCGGAGCGATAAATATGGTATTCTGCTGCATATCAAAATCGGCAAGAGCTTCAGCGATCAGTTTATGCATAATACCGTGTCCGCAGCCTGGGCAATAGTGCATATTGGTTTTTACCGGGCCTGGGCGTCGGTCAAATTTACTGAAGAAACCTTTTGGCCTCTGAAGTTTTATTTTTTCAGTCATGCTTCCACCGTCCTGTCATAGTTAAATATTTCAAGGCATTTATCGACGATTTCATCTACCGACGGGATATTTCCACCCATCCGGTTTATCAGGTGAACTGGTTTTTTACACTCTATTGCCAGTTTAATATCATCAATCATTTGCCCATTGCTTAATTCGACACAGACAAATGCATCAACTTTTTCGACCGCTTGGTTCAATGATGTTTCCGGGAATGGAAATAATGTTTTGGGTCTTATCATTCCCGCTTTTATACCACGTTTGCGTAGTTTTTTGACTGCGCTTCTGATCACCCGGCTAACAATCCCGTAGCCGATCATAATAAATTCAGCATCTTCTACTTTATACTCTTCAACCTGCTGTTCACACTCTTCAATCAGCTGATATTTTTTCTGAAGTTTAATATTAACCTCTTCAAGATCATCGTGATCCAGATAGATGGACGTTATAACATTGGTTTTATCATTTATAGATCCATCCAGTGCCCATTCGGGGGTTTTATGTTTATCAGCAGGTTCCGGCAAGGTAACAGATTCAAGCATTTGTCCGATAACGGCATCAGTCATAACATAAACCGGAATGCGGTATTTGTCAGCTAGTTCGAAGGCATCTTTAGTGAAATCGCACATTTCCTGAGCTGAATTGGGGGCGAGGACGATGCATTTGTAACTGCCGTGCCCTCCACCTTTAACAACTTGATTATAGTCTGATTGTTCGGGACCGATATTACCGAGTCCCGGACCACCGCGGGTAATGTCAATAATGACAATCGGCAGCTCACAAGTTGCAATATATGAGACTCCTTCCTGTTTCAGACTGATGCCCAGTCCTGAGGATGCGGTCATTACCCGTCTTCCCGTTGCAGCAGCCCCCATTACCATATTGATGGCAGCAATCTCTGATTCAGCCTGTAAGAACACGCGTCCCAATTTAGGAAACAGTTCAGCCGCAGTATGGGCTATTTCGCTTGCCGGGGTAATTGGATAACCGAAATAGCAATCGCAACCGGCAAGTAACGCGCCGTAGACGGTTGCTTCATTGCCTTTTAGCAGTAATCTATTTGTATAAGCCATAATTTGCCTCTATTCTTCACTTTTTTCATATATCGTCACCGCGCCGGGTTCCGGGCAGTTGTAAAAACATGCTCCACAACCGACACAGCCATCGCCGGTGTAAGTTGCGAAAAAATAGCCCATCTGGTTAATATTCTCCTGTATTTTCAGGACTGATTTAGGGCATGCATTAACACAACGGCTACAGCCTTTGCACTCTTGCGGCGCAATTTTGACTGAAAATATTTTACGTTTTTTTTCCGCCATAATAATTCCTGTTATACCCGTTCGGGTATAGTTAAATTAAAAAATCCTTTAAAAGTTGTGACAAACCAGTCCGTCACGCAGTTTCGGCTCAAACCAGGTTGATTTCGGCGGCATGATTTCACCGGCATCGGCAATGTCAATAAGCTGCTGAACAGTTGTTGGATACATGGAAAAAGCAACCGCTGCCTTACCTGAATCAACCAGCTTTTCCAGTTCAGAAGTACCGCGAATTCCCCCGACAAAATCTATTTTCTTGCTGGTTCTGGGGTCATCGATGCCAAGTAACGGGCTCAGAATATTATCCTGTAAGATGCTGACATCAAGACGCTCGATAACGCCCAGTTCAGCAATATTTTGTTCTGTTTTGAGCAGGTACCATTTCCCGGCAAGATAGATGCAGAACTGCCCCGGCTCATTAGGGACGGGATCAGTCGTTTCGCTGACGGCAAAACATTTACCGATCTGTTCGAGCAGTTCAGTTTCACCTAAGCCATTCAGGTTATGTACCGCGCGGTTATAAGATAATATCTTAAGTTGTGATGCCGGAAAGGTTACAGCCAGAAAATGGTTATAGTCTTCATCGCCGGTATGATTCGGGTTATTCGGCCTGCATTCAGCGGCGACTCTGGCAGCGGCAGCACTGCGGTGATGTCCATCGGCAATATAAAGATATGGAACTTTGGCAAAAAGTTCAGCCAGCTGCTTACTTTGAGTTTCATCTACCCGCCATAGCGTATGAACAATATCATCCGGGGCGGTAAAGTCGAACAGTGGAGTGCCCTGGCTAAGTTTATTAACTAGGTCGGTAATTTCTGCTGAATCCTGATAAGTCAGAAATGCCGGGCCAGTATGTGAACGCAACGCCATGACATGACGGGTGCGGTCGTCCTCTTTATCCTGACGGGTTTTTTCATGTTTTTTGATAATATCCCGATTGTATTCGTCTGAAGAGGCAGCTCCGATAACACCAGTTTGAATATGATCGCCCATTTTGAGACGATAGATGTAGAGATGCTTGGCATCATCAAGCTTTAATGGTGCTTCACTGCATAGTTTCGCGAAATTCTCCGCAGCTTTGGCATAGACCGGATCGCTGTAGAGATTAACCCCGGGTTCCATGTCGATTTCCGGTCGTGAAACATGCAGAAAACTGTATGGGTTGCCAGTCGCAAGCTCTGCGGCTTCGGCAGAGTTGACAACATCGTAAGGTACTGCTGCTACCTGCTCAACCCGTTCCTGAGTTGGCAGTAGCCCGTTAAATGGAAGTATTTTAGCCATAATTAATCCTGTATTATCCCCGTTAAGGGGTATGTTTTGTCAACCCTTACCTATTATAGGACAGAGCTGTTTTCTTGTTTGAAATTTTATGCTAAACTCAAGAGTGATTTTATCGTCTCAAACTATCACCTTTTACAAAAGGGAAACCGCTCTTGGAAACCGATATAAAAATTGATTAACAACTTTAAAAATCCGTCGACAATCAATTTAGTTTATATTTCCGGCGTGTCAAGAGTTGAAGAACTGCCGTATCATTAATTTGCGATAAATTTTTGAAAAATAGCAGTATATTGGTGCTGGCAGGTAGCAATGCAATTACGAAGTTTGAATCGGGAACAGCCCTGGGGAACACCTGGCTTCAGGTGTCACCTGATCAGGAAGTCATGGGATCACCGTGAAACAGTCTCACTACTCTCTTTCTCCTAATAATATCCTTTGTAATATCCTTTATAATAGCCGCCGAAGTACCCTTCATAACTGATGGGTTTTCCGGAACTGTTTTTGTTAAAGACCACTCCAACTATTTTTTGTCGTATCTCGTTCAACTGTCCGAGAGCATGTTTCAGATAATCGGCTCTGGTTTTCCCGGAATTTATCCCCATTATCATACCGTCAACCAAGTCGCCGATTATCATGGTATCAGCCATATTGGCAATTGGAGGACAGTCAACCAGAATATAATCATAACGCCTTTTAAGTTCACTGAACATTTCTGCGAATTTGTTGGAATACAGTAACTGGGTTGGATTAGGAGGAATTGTTCCGCATGACATGATATCAAAGCCATCAAGTATCCGGTGAATGAATTTATCCAGCGAATGCCCTTCATGGTCTACCAGATAATTGACAATTCCAGTATCATTTTCAATTGCAAACAACTTGTGAATGTGCGGCTTCCGCAGGTCGCAATCCAAGATAAGTACCTTACTGCCGGCCTCATAAAAAGTCATTGCCAAATTCGCGGTTACAGTTGTTTTTCCCGTGTTGGGCAGAACACTTGTCGTACAGATGACTTTTGGAGGATTATCAGGATTGACAAACCGGATACTTGACTGGACCAGCCTGAAAGCCTCCCGTGCATGCCAATCCTGCCCTGATGATTTTGCGTTTCCCTGAGATTCCAGAAAAATAGCTTGATCACTTTTTTCGGTCTTAACGAATGGGATGGCCCCCAGGCATAACATTTTATATTCTGCGATATCTTCAAAAGTCTTAATTGTAAGGTCTTTATCGGTTTTAACCTTTTTTATTGCGGCGGAAAAATCTTTGTTACAGGTAAAAACATCAATTGAAGCCCGGTATTTGGGCACGGCGAAATAGTTTAAAATATATCCGGCAATAATGCCTGCAATCGCAAATGCTGAGATCAGTTTCCACTGTTTTCTGACAATGGTCAGTAGTGTTATAAAATCAAATGAGATTTCCTTCATCTGCTATATTGCTCCAATTTTAGTTATATTTAGAATTATGGCGAGCTAAGATATATTAAGTTAGACCATTATTCAAATTAAAACCGGTTATTACCCATGATAATTATCGATTTTACAGAAATCGATAATTTTACGTTGATATTGACCAATTTCGTGTGCTGTCGAGTTTTTGCCAGTCTGCTGACCAGATAGCCATGCTTCAGGAACCGAAACCGCATATTTAAATATGCGGTGCAGGTAATAGAAAGGTAGTTTGGGCGAATATTTGCTGCAATCATACATTCCGGCAATTTGTGCCGGCGGGCGGAATGCCCGTTTCAATAGAAAACCTATTTTACTGAAAAAATCACGGTTGCAGCATTCCCGACTCAACATTGCTGAAGTTTTATCAAGCTTACTGTTATTATTACAGATCAGATGGCAGGCATTAATCAGAATCGCATGCGGGACCTGTGGCAGTTTTTCGGGCATAAAGGGGATAGATATTCCGAATAGCTGCTCCACGACGGCAAGACTTAAAGCCAGGGTAGCGGAAAGCTCCAGTTCATCGGCGAGTTTGAATAATTTTCCAGCATCAAACAGTTTTTTGTCAATCATGAAAGCAGTTTCAGTAACATTCTTGATGCCATTGCCGAAATATTCCTCAACCATGTGCAGGCAGTGGTGCAGGAAGAGCATTTCGGGTATAAAGACTCGGGCTTCTATTCCGGCAATTTTGCATGGTTCGCTGTATTCCCAGAGCCGTTCAGCAGTAAAACGGTCACTGCGGCTTGAGATGTCATGATGCAGTTCTACCGCCAGTCCACGATTATTAAGCGGCACCAGTGAAGGCAGATGTTTAGGACCGTCGTATTCACCGGCATAAGGAACATACCCATTTTTTTTAATAATTTTATAAGCAGGAATTTCATCATTCGGCATCAGCAGAATATCAATATCATGCATTGTTCGCAATGCGGGATGAGGATATAATATTTCAGCTGTCCATGCACCTTTCAGTATCACAGTTTCGATTTTTTCCTGTTCGAGCAGGTTAATGAGGTTTTTTAGTTGTGCCTGGCGCGGGAGAGCCATTGCGGTGCCGGTTAAGAACAACTGATTGTTCACCGGGTCATTGTCATGCAGGGTAATATTGTTTTACCTAAAATAATAATAAGCTAGTGGTCCCAGTCCTGTCTGAACTGCGAGCCGAAGAGTCTCCTGTTGCTGTGCTACATTCAGTTTTTGCCAATAATTATTACTATTGTATTCAAAAATCATGCTCGCGTTGGACTTTTGCAATCACCTCACTAATGAATTATTGTCTATATCTACAGTCCAGGATTCACCCTTGCAATATCAGATATTAAAATTTTACTGCTCTTTTTCCCAGGTATTATAAAAATGATCGATAAGGTTGCGATATCTTTCCCATAGGTCATTATTGTATTCATGTGGCACTGGACCGATATTTTTCCAGTTCTGTTGGATACGTTTGACTGTGTCGACGAGGTCTCGTCCATCTAGATTGGACAGGGCAAAATTATTTTCAACTGACAATTGAATTTGCTCCGCCAGCGTGAGTTTTGATTCTGAACCGGTGGCAATCTTAGCATCGTTACAATTTAGGCTGGCAGTAATATTTTCAAGTCTGGCGATAAGAGCCTCTTTCGCTTTGAAATTGTGCTGCCGCTGTGCATACATTGTATCAAAATACTCTTTTCTACGGTTGAAGAATTTATCTGAAAATCCTCTGAAACGCTTATAGAGATCGTCTCTTTCATTTTTAGGCAGATTACTGTGAGCTTTCCAGTCGCGATTAAGAGCTTTAAACTGTTTAGCCGCATTATGAAAATCATCAGTGTTACAGAGCTCTTCTGCCGCTTTACAGAGTTTTCTGCAGTATTCAAGATTGGCAATGCGTGCTTGGTCTTTTTGCTTAAAGAGTTCTTGACATCGACTGTAATTTTCTTCGCATACTTGATGAAAACGTTGCCAAAGCTCATCATTAACAGCTCTTGGAGCTGTACCGGTTTTTTTCCATCTTTGCTGCGCGGTGCGAATGATAGTTGCAACTTGCTCCAGATCGGTATTGGTTGCGGTTTGTTCGACGGTTCGAATGAGTTCTGTCTTAATATTTTTATTAGCCCATTCATTCCATTTACACTCTTCAGTAAATTCCTGCTGGTTAACATGAAAATTACCCTCAAGTTTGCTGAATTCATGAGCGAGAAGCAGTGATTTATTACCCCCGAGGGCTTGCCATTCAGTTTTAATTACCCGCAGCTCTTTTGCAGCATTACGTCGCTCTTCAGCATCAACAGTTAACTGTAATGCGCAGAGTAGTGATTCAAGTTTTTCAAGCCGTTTTTTTTCTGCGGTTTCGGTTGTCTGCTTATGAATTTTGAGCTTGTCTTCAAGTGCATTTTTGACCTGTGTAAAACGGTTAAATTGCGGTATAGGATTGATAAACTTAAATTGACTTTTCTGCCATATCGGGAATGAATATTTCTGTAGATCGTCGATATTTTCCGATTTCAGTACCGCTTCAGCTTTTGCGCAATCTTCAAGCAGCTGTTGCAATTGTTCTTTTTCCATAGCCGCATCTCTAATATCAGCTTCAAGCTGATTAGACTCCTGTGTAAACTGTTGTTGTAGCTTATTCACAGTCAAGCCCGCTATCGATTGAATAAATTCAGCCCATTGCGTTTTCAGCACAATAAGCTGTTCTGTTGCGTTTTCCTGCTGGCAATCAATAGCTTTAAGTTGGTTGATCAGTTGTTCCTGCTGCATGCATTGTTTATGCTCCTGCTCTTGTTCAAGCAGTTCAGTTTGATGTTTCGCAATCATCACGTTGTAATGAACTGTAAACATGTCAAGTGCATTTAAAAAACGCTCAGCTAATTTATGGGAGCACTTTGGATCCAATGTCAGCCAACATTTTTTTTCTGTTTCCAGGATCCGTGCGATACCGTCAAGATTATGGGATATACGGCATGCACTCTCGGCGTATTTAACCATCGTATATAATTTTCTGGTCTGCTCCTGTTGTTTGAGCTGACTGTTTTCTTCCAGGGGATAAAGTTGTTCGAGCCGTTGATTAGCACGCTTTTTTACCGCTTTACTGATACCTTTTCTGGTCAGGGCGGTAAGCATTTTTTTATTGGATATTGCAGATACGGTCACGTCTGCAAACTCTTTAGAACAACTTTCGGCAACGGCAATTCGGTAGAATATTTCTTCTGAATCAATACGGTCAAACGCTATTTCACGAAACTTGTCACATTTCCCATTCAGGACAATATCGGCAAGCACTCTTTGACTTTTCACTGATTGGATCAGTTCACCGCCATTTTCATCTGCCGAGGTGTTTATTATTTTATCGTAGACGAGGCGATCATATTTTTTCTGTGCCAAATTACGGATTTTTAAATTATCGTGTAATTCAGCAATATTTATCAGTTGATTTATTGCGATGATTTTTTTACAGGCAACAATCTGTGCCTCTTCAGCCGGATCATGCAAAACTATTTCAGTCAGGATCGCCGAATTGTCTTTGGGCAATCGAGCAATGGCCTTAATTCTGACGTTATGATTGTGATGTTGCCATTTGGGTTTCAGGACTCCTGAAATTGCCTTCAATAACCTCATATACACCTGTTTTTTATTTCAATCAACATTAAATATTCTGCAAAAAAGGCTGGAGCTTTTTGCCATTTCATGCGGCCTGCCGAAATCGACGATTTTCCCCTGGTGCAGCAGGATAACTTTATCTACCTGCTTTACAGTGGAATACCTGCTGGAAATAATAAACACGGTATTGCTGGCAAATGAGGTTCGGATACACTGTAACACTTTGCTTTCGTTATAGGAATCAAGCGCATCGGTAACACTGTCCATGATTAAAATATCTGGATTACTTAACAGGTATCCGGCCAGGATCAGCCGCTGCCGTAAGCTTGGTGACAATGAACTGTTTATTTTTTCAAATCTGGTATTCAGCCCGTTAGGCAGTAGTGCGACAAATTGTTTCAATCCAATTTTTTCTAATGCAGTATTAATTTTTTCTTCTTTAACACCGGGGGCAAAATACCTTATTGTATCTGCCAGGGTATTGCTGAATAGCTGGGGTTCCTGAGGAACATAGCCTAGACATTTGCGCAATTGACGTAGATTAAATGTTTCAGCTGGAATTCCGTCAAAATATATTTGACCTCTGTTTGGTTTGTATAACCCCATCAACAGGGCGGCTAAAGTTGTTTTCCCAGAGCCGCTAAGCCCGACTATAGCAACTTTTTCTCCGGGAGCTATATCAAAGGATACCTGTTTCAGCAAAAGTTGGTTACTGTCGTATTGAAATGCAATATTATCAAAAATAATATTGCCGCGCAGTTTACCGATTGATTGACCTTTTGTTAAGTTATGTTCAGATGCCATTGAGAATAGGGTCGCTATTCTAAGCAATGCGGCTCTGGCATTTTGGATTAATATGCAATCACGGCAGAAATACTTTATAGGGGCAAACACATACCAAAGATAGATTTGCACCGCCAATAAATTGCCCAGTGTCCAGGCTTTATCGCCATGCAGCCACCACCAACTACCAATCATCAACATTGTAAAATGTGCGATATAGGGCATGCCGTCTCCCAATATTCTGGTAAATGATTTCAAGGAGAGGGATTCCAGATTGACCCGATAGATGTTATGAAGAAAATTTGCATTTTTTGCGACCCCGCTATATTCCCCCGTAGATGATTTGACTAAATTGATATTGGCAATGGTTTCTGCTGAACTTTCATTCAGCAGAGCATTTTCTTCTTCACGGTTCAGGGATAGCATATACTGCTGACGGGAAAACTTTATTAAGATGACCACAAAGAGCGGGGAAAAAATTATTGAAATAATTCCGGCACGGTAATCGATATAGAAGAGAAAAAATACTCCGCCAATCATCCTTATGACATCTATCAGCAGATGAGCTGCATCATTCGAAAAGAACCAGCTGGCGTGAGTTATATCATTGTTCAGACGCGATATAATGTAGCCATCGCCGAACCGGTCAAAAAAGTTCATGGGCAGCCCCAGTAACTTCCGGGTTAAATAATTGCGTAAATCAAACATGGTCCGTTGTTCAAAAAGCTGAGAGCAATAATTCATGACCATAGTAATCATGGTCTGCCCGGCATAAAGAGCTAAAAGCAGTAATAATGATTTGAAAAAATATCTACTATCCTGGGCCAACAGTACCTTGTCGGTGAAGTAGCTTATGACCAAAGGTATAGGAAAAGATAAGCCGCCGGCAATGATCGCCAGCATTATCACGACCCCGCCGGTAAGCCAGTGCTGGTTGACTACTGACAGAACCATTGCGAGATTTTTAAATGTACCACTATCAGTCCCCGGCAATTTACTCCCGGCAAACTGGCGTTTAAAGCCAGCGTTTAAAAGGGCAAACAAACCGTCATATTCAAGTTGTGATACTGCTTGTAATTTAGAATCCTGTTTCATAATAACAGATACAGTAGCAACAACTTATCGGTTCGTCAACTCAAATGGCACATAATTAATGATTTTTTAATAATTTATCAAGAAAAATTGTAATATAGCAACAACAACAAAAATTATTTGCATAATTAATAGAGTGGCTCACACCTGTCCTAACAATTATAAAAACTACCTGATTTAACAATTTTTTCCATTCAAGTCATTCAATTTTGTTCAATTTTGTTCAATTTCTCAAAAGTACCCCCCTGTTTTAAACTATGCTGTCCTAAAAATTAAATTCAAGCTGTAATCGTTCCGGTTCCGGAGGTTTTGTGAATGGCTGGTCAAGCCATTGTCGTAAGTCACGGTAAACAAAGAGATTCCACTTC